>JAFIFJ010000052.1 GCA_020832085.1 Gammaproteobacteria bacterium
CGGACGGACCCTGGCGTCGGTGTCGACCATGTACCGTATCCTGCGGGCTGCGGCGGAAACGCCCGAACGACGGCGCCAGCGCCCCGCGCAGCATCACGCGATACCTCGCCTGTCGGTCTCTGCGCCGAACCAGGCGTGGACCTGGGATATCACGAAGCTTCCGACCTTCACGCCGCGGTTCTACCTGAATCTGTATGTGATTCTTGATCTGTTCAGCCGCTACCCGATCGCCTGGATGATCAGCCGAAAGGAGAACGCAGCGCTGGCAAACCAGATGTTCGCGCATGCACTGGAGGCCCGTGGGATTGCCCCAGGACAGCTGACGGTTCACCAGGATCGTGGCGCTCCGATGATCGCGCACACCTATCACGAACTGCTCGATTCCTTCGGTGTGAAGCGGAGTCACTCCCGGCCCAGGGTCAGCAATGACAACCCGTATAGCGAGTCTCAGTTCAAGACCATGAAGTACTCGCCTTCGTACCCAGGCCGTTTCCAAGCTGAGACTGACGCCCGACCTTGGGTGAGAAGCTTCATGCTCGACTACGAGAATCGGCCACATGAAGGTCTCGCCTACTATACGCCGGCTGATGTCTTCCATGGTCGCGTCGAAGCCGTGCATGCCACCCGTCAGGCGGCCCTCGATCGTCACTGGTTAGCCCACCCGGATCGATATCCGAAGGGACGACCCATCGCCAAGCGACCGCCTGAGCTGGTCTCGATCAACCCAGTCGCGGAAGTGGAGATCGCAGAAACGACCGAGTTACCGGCCGTGGCACCTGAGTCCGAAATCGGGGCGGCTACCGCGGTTGGGAAAGTGGCATAGGAAAAACTGAACCAGTGTCGGAAAAAGGTTGACACATTCCGCCCGGCATACCTTCCGAGAGCTACCATCGCACAGCCTTTGACGTCTTGGTTGACGAGGGGGTCCAGCAGAAGCTCCACACCTTGGTCTGGAAACGGCTCGATCTTTTGAGGTTGTGCTCGTAGCGGCTTCAGGCTTCGTGTCGGGTTGACGATACTTTTATCGTCTTGCTGAGCATGCTCGAAGACGTTGGAAAGCAGACTGATCACCCGTTTGACCGTCTCCGCACTTTTCCCCAGGGCCAAGAGCCCCGTCCGTAGTCGTTCCACGTCGCCACTGGTGATCGATCCGAGAGGCCGATCCCCGAACACGGGCAACAGGTGGCGCCTCATACGGCCTAGGTTGTGACGATGGTCTAGAAGATGCGCGGAACTCCAGGAGAGCCAGTCTTCGGCAGCTCTGCGGAATGGACGTTGGCTCAGCCCTGACCCGGCCTTGCATGCTGGAGCCGCCAGAGTGACCTCTGCTCGGATCCGTTTCACGGCAGCTCTGGCTTGGCTTAGGGTGACCCCGTCGCGCTCTCGGCCGATCGAGCCCTTATGGCGTTGACCGTGCATCCTGAAATCGTAACGCCAGGTCCCGCTTCCATCGCGGCCTTTCCGCCAGATCACTTCGCCATCGGTGAGCTCTTGCTGCGGTTGAAGTTGACGCTTCTCGACGTCCGTGAACCGGACCTTGCTCGTGGTTGTTGTCATCAATACCTCCTATGGGCGACGGAGGTATTTAGGAGGGGGATTTCAGGGGGAGATCCCCTGCGTACCCGAACGTAAATCAACGGGTTAGAGCGCGTTTCCCTGGTGGGCCCGATCAAATCTCTCGCTCGCAGAAAATATTTAAGCGATTGAATTAAAAGGATTTTATTGGTGGGCCCGGCAGGACTCGAACCTGCGACCTAAGGATTATGAGTCCCCTGCTCTAACCAACTGAGCTACGGGCCCGCGCCGCGGGAGCTGCCGCCTCTGGGTGCGGCGCGCTTGCGGGCCGCAAGTATAGCGGCCGCCGAAGGATCTGTGTGCGCCTTGCCATCGGTCTGCAACAGATATGGGGTAGGATTCGCCCCGACTTCGGGCCTTCAACAAACAGGACTCCCCCATGCAGGAACGCACCCTGCGCCTCCCGGGCGCCGTGAACCTCCGCGACTTTGGCGGCTACGCAACCGAGGACGGACGCCTGGTCCGGCGGCGCCGGCTCTACCGTTCCGGCTCGCTGACTCAGCTGACGCCGGACTCGCAACGAGCCTTTGTGGACGACCTGCGGGTGCACACCATCTGCGACCTGCGCCGGCCTGAGGAGCGCCACGAGGAGCCCACGCCCTTTCCCTACGATCGTCCGCGCCGGGTGGAGATTCCCATCGATCCTGGCAGCGCCATCGCCATGCGCGCCGAGTTCACCAAGCGGGACGTGCCCCTGGAAGAGCGCATTGCGTTCATGGTGGCCATCAACGCCGAACTGGCCCGCCACCATCGCGAGGACTACGCCCGCATGTTCGAGGCGCTGCTGGACATCGAGGACGGTGGGTTTCTCATCCATTGCGCAGCCGGCAAGGATCGCACGGGCTTCGGCTGCGCCCTGATCCTCCATGCCCTGGGCGTGGCGGAGCAGACGGTGCTGGAGGACTACCTGCTCACCAACGAGGTCATGGACTTCGAGGGCTACATCCTGCCGCGCATGCGCGCCCGCTTCGGCGATGCCATGCCCATCGAGCAGGAGTCGGTGATGGCGCTGGCAGGGGTTCGACCCGAATATCTGCGCGCGGCCTATGCGGCCATCGAGGAGGAGTTCGAGGGTGTGGAGCACTACCTCGAGCGGGCGGTAGGGCTGGATGCGGCGGCGCGGGAAGTGCTGCAGGCCAGATTCGTGGAGTGACCTGCCTGCGCTGCGAGTTGGCTTGCCCTCGAGGATTCGCGGTAAGCCTCCGGCCGCCACCCCCCGAAACGCCAATTTCTCCCTGGTTGGGCTATTCTGAACGGGTTGTCCGCAGTAGATGCAGAGATGACCTTAAGAAATGACGCCACCGCATCGTTGACCCCGCGCCAGCATGAGATTCTGAGCCTGGCGGCCAAGGGGCTGACGAATGCGGACATTGCTGGAGTCCTCGACATCTCGCCGGGTACGGTGAAGGTGCACATGGCGGCGATCTATCGGCTGCTCGACGTCAGCAATCGCACCGAAGCGGCTCTGGTGCTGAGGGCAGAGCAGGCGGCGGCCAACGATGCGCCATCGCAGGGCAACGCCATCGCCGTGCTGCCCTTCGACCTGTTCAGCGAAGGTGACGAGGACGCGCACTTCGCGGACGGGTTGGTCGAAGAGATCATCACTCGCCTGTCCCGCTGGCAGTGGTTTCCAGTGATCGCGCGCCAGTCCTGCTTTGCGTTCAAGCGTCAGACCAACGATATCCGGAAGGTCGGAACTGAGTTGGGCGCCGCGTACGTCGTGGAGGGAAGCGTGCGCCACAGCAAGGATACGGTGCGGGTCACCGCGCAGCTCATCGATGCGCGCCGCAACGCCCATCTCTGGGCGGAGACCTTCGACGGTCCCCGCAGCGACATCTTCAGCGTTCAGGACGACATTGCACGCTCCGTCGCAGCCGCGATTCATCCGGAGATGTGGCGCTCGGAAATCCGCCAGGCGCGCAGTCAGCACCCGCTGGACGTCGATGCCTGGCAGATGGGCATGGGCGGCTTGGGGCAGATCGAGGTCCGGGACGAAGCGGCGTGCAGGAAGGGCCTCGCTCTGGCGGCCAGAGCGCTGGAGCTGGATCCGGAGTGTCTTGCCGCGGCCTATGCGATGGCCCAGGGCAACTACCTGCAACTGGTGTTTCAGTGGACGACTGATCCCATGGGCTGCGCGCAGGCCGTGGTGCAGTACGCGGCGCTGTGCAAACGCATCGCACCGGATGATCCCTACAGCTTCATCGCCGACGGCACCGCGTGCATGCTGCGGGGCGACATCGACGCCGCAATCGAGCAACTCGAGAATGCGACCAAGCGCAATCCCTCCTCCGCCCGGGCATACAGTTTTCTCGGCCAGCTCCTCGGCATGCGCGGCGATCCGGACGCCGGCATCGAATGCCTGGAGCAGGCCATCGCCCTGTCGCCCCACGACAGCGCGAAGTGGGCGATGCTGGCCGCCATCGGCATCTGCCACTATGGTGCCGGCCGCCTCGACCAGTGCTGCCACTATCTCCATCGGGCGGCGGATATCAGGGACGACGAGACGCTGGTCTGGTCCATGATGGCGTCCGCTGCTGCAACGGCGGGCTGGCAGGACGAGGCGGAAGCGGCGCTGGCAGAGCTGTTGCGCGTGCAGCCGGGGTTCACGATAGAAGGGTTCCGGCTGGTGGGTGGCGCGATGTTGCCGGCCTACCTCGAGCGCTTCGAGGCCGGGTTGCGCAAGGCCGGATTCACCGACCCTGGCTGATCGGGAGGCTACTGCGGAATGTGCAGGCGGCCGACCCGTTCCAGGGTGCGGCTGAACTCGAGATCGGACGGCGAGACCAGGTTGACCGGAAGCAGCGGTCCGCCGACCTCGACCCAGCTGGCGTTGCTCGCCTGCGTCTTTCGGAACCGGGCCAGCTCGTCGGGAAAATCGGGCCATACCCGCGTCAGGGCTGCCTTCACCTTGGCCATGGTTTCTTCCCAGCCTTCGCTGCCGTGATCGTCACCGGCGCCGCGCCTCTGGATATCCACCTCGAGGGCGTAATCGTGGGGCTCTTCATTGACAGCGTTCCAGAAGGCCAGACCCGTGACGGCGGTGCAGATCAGCATGTTGGAGCGGATGTCCTGACGATCGAGATACGCGTTGATGAGCTCCACAGCCCTATCCAGCGCAACGCGGGCCGCCTCCCGAGCCAGCGGGTTGGCAGGCATGCGGCTGACCACCGCCACCACGGCGGCCATCAGCAGCAGCTTGGTGTCGTAACGGTCGCCCCGGCGCTCGTTCAGCACCTTCACGATGGGTGGGCAGGGATACCGGCTCGACCCGGCATGCTCGCCATGCTTGAACAGTCGATACACATGGCACCAGGCGTGGTTTCTGATGCCGTCGCGCAGGCTCACCGGCCCGAGCAGCCAATCGTCGCTGTGATCCCAGACCTTGGGCTCGCCGTCGATGATGCTCACAACAGCTGAATGTGAGTAGGCGCCGCCGTCCAAGGCGCGGATCAGCAAGGACACAGGCACCGGAAGCTTTCCAATCCAGGAGATCCCTTGCCCGAGCATCATGAGCACATCCCCGTCGCGTAGCGCTTCCGGAGGGATCACGGGAAGCGCCGGATAGGGATCCGGACCGAGATCGAGTTGTTCGATCATGTCCGCTGTGGGATCACTGTCAGGCATTGCAGTACTCCTTAAACCCAGTTGTCGCGAACCGGCCGCGCCGACAGCCGGCCCCATCTTCGTTGATGGTTCATCGCGGGCAAACCCCTCCTGCATAGCCCGTTCGGGATATTCCAGGACAGCCAGCCTCGATCCAGGATGCACTACCTGAAGGCGAGTCAGTTCGGGATGGGTGGTTCCAGGATCGCGATGACCTGGTGTGCGCCGGGATGACGCGATCTCTACCTACGCCACTCGAACCCATTGAGGTCGACCGATCATGGCCCGTATCCGTCACTCCCTGGTGAAGGTCGCCACACTGCTGTGCATGTCCGTTCTGATTGTTGCCTGTGGCGGAGGTAGCGTTGAGCCTGCAGGGGCGGGGTCCAGCCTTCCGCCAGGCGACAACTCGGGACCACCAGGAGGCGGCTCGGCTCCGCCTGCTGACGACTCGATTCCGCCAGGTGACGATACCAACCCACCTGGCGACGATGCCGACCCACCCGGTGCCGATGCCACCCTCAGCGGCCTGAGCCTCAGCGCAGGCTCGCTCACACCCGGGTTCACACCTGCGCAGACCAGCTACAGCGTCGATGTGGACTTCGACGTCATGAGCGTGCAGATCACGGCCACGCTCGCTGACTCAGCGGCCACCCTCACCGTAAACGATGCCAGCGTGACTCCCGGTGAAGCTTCCGCATCCGTCGCCCTGGCGCCGGGTCTCAACATCATCACGCTGCAGGTCACAGCCGCGGATGGCACGACCACCGAAAACTACAGCGTGGAGGTCACCCGTCAACCGGAGATCGACAGCCCCACGGGCTTCCGGCTGATCGGTGGCCAGAGTGACGGCATCGGCGTGGACGGACGAACGGTTTCGTCCGTCGGTGACTTGAACGGCGACGGGATCGACGACCTCGTCATCGGGATACCCAGAACATTCAACCAGAGCGGCAGTTTCGAAGGCGCTGCCTATGTCGTTTTCGGCCGGGCGGGTGCTGCGGCATTCGGCGCCGCCGTCGATCTCGACGCGCTGAACGGCGTCGACGGGTTCAGACTGAAAGGAGTCAGCCCCACCGGACGCCTGGGTTCTTCGGTCGCGGCGGCCGGGGACGTGAATGGAGACGGGATCGGCGACCTCATCATCGGGGCTCGGGACTTCGCCGACCGTGGCCGCGCGCATGTCGTCTTCGGCACGAGCGACGGCTTCCCGGCCGAATTCGATCTCGCGACCATCGACGGCGAGAACGGCTTCACGCTGCTCGGCGGGCCGTCATCAGCTTTCGGCGCGGCGGTCTCCGGTATCGGGGATTTCAACGGCGACGGGATCGACGACATCGTCGTCGGCGACCCCGAAGTGGTGGGCTTCGACCAGGCATCCGGCGAACCGAGAGGGCGTGCCTACGTCTTCTTCGGCCGGCTGGGCGGGGGCTTCGACGCCGAGATCTTAAGCGACGACTTCGACGGCCAGAACGGACTGGTCTTCACCGGGTTCTTAGGCTCGATGCAGGCGGGTACCGCCGTCTCCGGCGCGGGGGATTTCAATGGCGACGGGTTCGCCGATCTCATCGTCGGCGCGCCGGGCAACGGGGGAGCCGACGTCTATGAGGGTGGTGCGGCCTTCATCGTCTTCGGCGCGCCCGTCGGCGCCACACCCCCGGCGACGGCTTCTTTGTTTCAGGACGCATCCGGCGATTTCGGCGGGCTGACCATCAGGAACTTCAGCGCAACCAACATCGGTGGACCCTCGACCGCTACCGGCGGGGCCTCGGTCGGCGGCAGGGGAGACATCAACGGCGACGGCTTCGACGACGTGATCATCGGCGCGCCGGGCGAGACCCGAGGCGACGGCAGCGACGGCATTCAGCACGGCGCCGCCTTCGTCCTCTTTGGCGGGCCGAACCGAAAGGTCGTGAACGAAGTCAATCCGCGCGGCTTTGATCCGGACCTGCTGGAACTCGACGGCGTCACCGCCATGCGGATCGACGGCGAGGCGGCGTTCGACCGCCTGGGCCACGCCGTTGCCATCGCCGGAGACGTGAACGGAGATGGGCTGGACGACTTCCTGATCGGCGCCTGGCAGGCGTCGCCCGACGGCAGCATGGCAGGCTCGGACGCGGATGGCGCGGTCTATGTCATCTTCGGGCGGGCGTCCGGCTTCCCCGGCGTACTCGACCTCGCCACGCTGACCGAGGAACAAGGGTTCCGCATCGACGGCGTCGCCAGCTCGACGTCCAACCTCGGTCTCGGCGTCGCGGGTGCAGGGGATGTGAACGGGGACGGGATCGACGACCTCATCGTTCAGGCCAGGAAACGCATGCCTGGTTCACCGGAACAGGCCTTCGTCCTCTTCGGCTCTCGCACGCTCTCAGTGCGGGATTGGGAAGGACTTCTCGGCAGCGATTAACAGGCTGCTGAAAAACACTTTTCAGCAGCCTGTTTGGCGGGCCATGAATGGCCCGCGCGCAGATCAGTCGCGTAAGCGATTGATCTGTCGTGCCCGATCTGCGGCCATGTGCCGCAGATCGGCCTGAAAAAGTCCATGGACGGACTTTTTCAGCAACCTGTTAGGGCGTCCAAACGCTGCACTCGGGGTCAGGTCGGGCTGGGCCCTGGCCTACCCATCCGGCATAGCCCGTTCGGCATATTCAAAGGCGGCAAGCCTCGATCCAGGATCCTCTACCAGAAGATTAGCCTGTTCGGGACAGGCGTCTTGGGGGTCGCCATGACCCGGCAGGCTCCGGGATGAAGCTAGCCCCGATAAGCCCGCCCGAACCCAGCGAGGTCGACAGCTCATGACCAGCACACATCGCTTCACAACGAAGGCCGCAACGCTGTTGTGGATCACCCTGCTCCTCGTCGCCTGCGGCGGCGGCGGCGGCGGGGGAAGCGGCAACGACCTCGGGGGCCCAGGCGGCGGACCGGGCAACGGCTCCGGTGGCCCGGGCAACGGTTCCGACGACCCCGGGAACGGTTCGGGTGATCCAGGGGACGATGGCGACCCACTCGGTACCGATGCCACCTTAAGCGGCCTGAGCCTCAGCGCAGGCTCACTGACGCCTGGCTTCGCGTCAGGGCAGACCAGCTACAGCGTCGAAGTGGACTTCGACGTCATGAGCGTGCAGATCACGGCCACCCTCGCCGATTCAGCGGCCAGCCTCACCATCAACGATGCCAGCGTGAACTCCGGTGAGGCCTCAGCACCCATCGCGCTGGAACAGGGGCTCAACACCATCCCGGTGCTGGTCACGGCCGAAAACGGCAGCAGCACCCAGACCTACAGCGTGGAGGTCACCCGCCGGGTGGTGGCGGCGATGCTCGAGGCCGAAGCCCACATTGGCGCTGTCACCCTCAACTGGGAGGATACGGGCGCTCCGCGCTACAACCTGATTTACGCCACCGCGCCGGACTGCGATGTCGACAACTTCAGCCTCTGCCCCGGTGGCACGATGGTCCTGGACGTGACCGCACCGCACACCGAGACCGGTCTCGGCAATGGCCAGAACTACTGGTTCTACCTCGAGTCCGCCGCCACCGGCACCACGGCGCTGTCCAACGAGGCCGGCGCGCGGCCGGACATTCTGGTTCCCAATGGACGTGTCGATGCCGTTGCCCATGACGCGGCAACGGGCATCACCTACCTCGGCGGTAACTTCACCCGCTTTGGCCGGCGCAGCGGCCATGGCGCGCTGCTGAGCGTAAAAGCGGGGAAGTCCAGCGCCTTTCCGCTTGTCAATGGCACCATTGTCGCCGCCGCCGCCGACGGCAACGGCGGTTTCTACATCGGCGGCGACTTCACCGAGGTGGACGGCGAGTCGCGCAATCACCTGGCGCAGATTCGCGGGAACGGGACGCTGACGGACTGGAACCCTGACGCTGGGAACCGCGTGGAAGCGCTCGCCGTCGCGGATGGCATCGTCTATGCGGGCGGACAGTTCAACAGCATCGGCGAGGAGACTCGCAACCATATCGCCGCCATCGACACCGACGGCAACCTCACCGACTGGAATCCCGATGCCGACAATGATGTCCTTGCCCTCGCCGTCGCGGATGGCAACGTCTACGCGGGCGGATCCTTCACCAGCGTGGGCGGAGAAGCGCGGAACCGCATCGCCGCCATAGACACCAACGGCAACCTGACCACCTGGAATCCCGATGCCGGAAACACCGTCGAAGTCCTCGCTGTGGCGGACGGCATCATCTATGCGGGCGGCCGCTTCACCAGCATGGGCGGAGCCGCGCGCAGCCGCATTGCCGCCATCGACAGCGACGGCAACCTCACGGGCTGGAGCCCCGCTGCCAACGAAACCGTCTTTGCCCTCACCGTCGCGGACGGCATCGTCTACGCAGGCGGAGGCTTCAGCTTCCTCGGCGGACAGTCGCGCCTCCGCCTCGCTGCCATCGACGCCGACGGCAACGTCACCGACTGGAACCCCGGGGCCGGCGATGGGACCGTTCGCGCCCTCGCCGTCGCGGACAGCGTCGTCTATGTGGGCGGCGAATTCACCCGCATCGGCGGACAGACGCGCAACCACCTCGCCGCCATCGATACCAGCGGCAACCTGACCGGTTGGATCACAGATGCCGGCGATGAAGTCCTTGCCCTCGCCATCGCGAACGGCCTCATTTACGCAGGGGGGAACTTCACCAGCATCGGCGGACAGGCCCGCAACCACCTCGCGGCCATCGACGCTGACGGCAACCCGACCGACTGGAACCCCGACGCGGGCGGCGGGAGCGTCCGCGCCCTCGCCCTCGCGGACGGCATCCTCTACGCAGGCGGGGCTTTCACCAGCATTGACGGCCAGACGCGCAACCGCCTCGCCGCTTTCGACACCGACGGCAATCTGACCGACTGGAATCCCGATGCCGACAACGGCATCGGCGCTCTCGCCGTCGCCGAAGGCATCGTCTATGTTGGGGGAATATTCTCCAGCATGGGCGGCGAGGCCCGCATCCGCCTGGCCGCCGTCGATACCGGCGGCAACCTGACGGCCTGGAGTCCTGGTGCCATCAGCAGCGTCGACGCCCTCTCCGTCGCGGACGGCATCGTCTACGCGGGCGGAGGCTTCTCCAGCATTGACGGGGTGACGCGCAACCGCCTCGCCGCCTTCGACACCGACGGCAATCTGACCGACTGGAATCCCGGTGCCAACAGCGGCGTCCGCGCCCTTGCCGTCGCCGACGGCGTCGTTTACGTGGGCGGACTCTTCTCCAGCATTGACGGGGTGACGCGCAACCGCCTCGCCGCCATCGACACCAACGGCAATCTCACGCCCTGGAATCCCGATGCCGACAACAGTGTGTCTGGCCTCGCTATCGCGAACGGCATTGTCTACGCAGGCGGCGCATTCAGAAGCCTCGGCGGAGACGCGCGCAACCGCCTCGCCGCCATCGACACCGACGGCAACCTCACCGCCTGGAATCCGGATGCGAACGCCCTCATCCG
Source organism: Gammaproteobacteria bacterium (assembly GCA_020832085.1). GTDB lineage: Bacteria > Pseudomonadota > Gammaproteobacteria > Pseudomonadales > Azotimanducaceae > SLTB01. The sequence goes on from JAFIFJ010000052.1 coordinate 10,628, forward strand.
GGCCGTCGCCATCGCTAACGGCATTGTGTACACAGGCGGCGCGTTCACCATCATCGACCGGGCGCTCATGCCCTTCTTCACGCCGCTGGAAGCGCTGGCAGCGCCTTGACGAATCGCCGGAGTGGCGGGGCATCGACGGATCACCATCTGCCAGTCGCGATGACCACTTCCTGCATGGAGACGCTGCTGCACGCAAGACTTCAAGCGCCGGTAGGCCATTGGGTCACCGGTTACCCGAACGTCAGGAAGGAGACAGAAGGATGTTCAAGAGACTTCTTACCACGTGTTCGCTTGCTATCGCGTTAATGCTTGGATCGCCCCCAGCGGTCGCGACAGTCATCTACGACAACTTCGGCTCAGGAGACTCCTTCAACACTCAATCTGGTTATGTCATAGCCGGTGAGTCTGAGCCGGGCTTTACCTTTACCGCCGAGGCCACCGGGTTCGTCACTTCCATCGACTTTGGCATGGAAATTTTCGGGCGAGCCGATCCGCAGACAATCAATTTCTCCCTCTTTACCAATGCCGACAACAACATCGGAACGCTGCTCGAAGCGTTCAGTGTGACCGTTTCCCACCCAGCCGGGGCTCCGGGCGTTTCGACGGGAAATCTCACCGGCTCAACGCTGCTGTCGTTGGGGCAGCAGTACTGGCTTGTCGGCAGTTCGCCGGACGGTGTCGGTGTGCGCTGGCTATGGAACACTCAAAACGATACCGGCGTGCAGCGGGCCACCGACGGAACCTTGTTTCCGTTTCGCACTCTGCCCACCTTCCGGGTCAACGCTGATTCAGTGTCCGTTCCCGAACCCGGTGCGCTGGTTCTAGTGGTTTCGGGTCTCGCCGCGTTTGCAGCACTGCGTCGGCGTCATCGCTGCGCGCCGTCTCGGTCTCGCACCGCCGTCACCCACTGAGGCAAATCGAGTCAACGCCATGGACGGCTGCTCTTTCCGCTGAGAGCTGCAATTCCGCTCGCGAAGACACGGGCCTGACAGGTCACGCACGACACCGCGACGGCCTCCGACGGCCGCAGATCCCGGGTGCAGCCAGACCGGGTGGGATCAGGCACAACGTCTTGGCATAGCCCGTTCGGCATATTCAAAGGCGGCCAGCCTCGTTTCAGGATCCTCTGGCAGAACATAAACCTGTTCGGGATGACGTTATCCCTGACAAGCCCGCCCGAACTCAGCGAGGTCGACCACCCATGAACAGCACCCATCGCATCGCTATGAGGGCCGCAACGCTGTTGTGGATCACCCTGCTCCTCATCGCCTGCGGCGGCGGCGGGGGAAGCGGCAATGACCTCGGGGGCCCAGGCGGCGGACCCGGCAACGGTTCCGGTGATCCAGGAGACGATGGCGACCCACTCGGTACCGATGCCACCCTCAGTGGCCTGAGCCTCAGCACAGGCTCACTGACGCCCGGCTTCGCGTCAGGGCAGACCAGCTACAGCGTCGAAGTGGACTTCGACGTCATGAGCGTGCAGATCACGGCCACCCTCGCCGATGCAGCGGCCAGTCTCACCGTCAACGATGCCAGCGTGAACTCCGGGGAGGCCTCAGCACCCATCGCGCTGGAGCAGGGCCCCAACACCATCGCGGTGCAGGTCACGGCCGCAAACGGTACGACCACCGAAACGTACAGCCTGGGGGTCACCCGGCGGGTGGCGGCGGCGATGCTCGATGCCGAGGCCCAGACTGGTGCCGTCAGGCTCGAATGGGAGGATACCGGGGCTCCGCGCTACAACCTCATCTACGCCACCGCACCGGACTGCGATGTCGCGAACTTCAGCCTCTGCCCCGGCGGCACGATGGTCCTGGACGTGACAGCACCGCACACCGAGACCGGTCTTAGCAACGGCCAGAACTACTGGTTCTATCTCGAATCCGCCGCCACCGGCACCACGGCGCTGTCCAATGAAGTCGGCGCACGGCCGGACGTTCTGGTGCCCAACGGAGGCGTCGATGCCCTTGCGCATGACGCGGCAGCAGGCATCACCTATCTCGCCGGGAACTTCACCCGATTCGGCCGCACCAGCGGCAGTGGCGTGCTGCTGAGTGCCGAATCGGGCCAGCCCCGCGCCTTTCCGGTGGTCAATGGCCGGATTTTCGCTGTCGCCGCCGACGGCAACGGCGGTTTTTACATCGGCGGCGAATTCACCGAGGTGGGCGGCGCGACGCGCAATGGGCTGGCGCAGATCCGCGCGAACGGCACCCTGACTGACTGGAATCCTGGTGCCGACGCTGCCGTCACCATCCTCGACGTTGCCGACGGCATCGTCTACGCGGGCGGGTTCTTCACTGAAGTCAGCGGCCAGACACGCAACCGCCTCGCCGCCGTCGACGCCAACGGCGACGTCACCGACTGGAATCCCGATGCCAACAACTTGGTGTTCGCCCTCGCTGTCGCAGACGGCACGGTCTACGCAGGCGGGATCTTCACCGAAGTCAGCGGACAGACACGCAATCGCCTCGCCGCCATCGACACAGACGGTAACCTCACCGACTGGAATCCCGATGCCAACAACGAGGTTCTGGCCATCGCCGCCGCCGACGGCGTTGTCTACGCGGGTGGGAACTTCACCAGCATCGGCGGACAGGCGCGCGAGCGCTTCGCCGCCATCGATGCCGATGGCAACCTCACCGACTGGAGCCCCGATGCCGACAACAGAGTCCGCGCCCTCGCTGTCGCCAACGGCATCGTCTACGCCGGCGGCAGTTTCGCCAGCATCAGCGGACAGGCGCGCAGCAGGCTCGCCGCCATCGACGCCGACGGCAACCTCACCGACTGGAACGCCGATGCGAGCGGCGGATCGGTCTTCACCCTCTCCGTGGCAGACGGCCTGGTCTACGCCGCCGGGGACTTCACCAGCATCGGCGGACAGGCTCGCAGCAGCCTCGCCGCCATCGACTTCGACGGCAACCTCACGGCCTGGAAGCCCGATGCTGGCGCCATCGTTGAAGGGCTCGCCGTCGCGGACGGCATGGTCTACGCCGGCGGAAGCTTCTTCAGCATCGGCGGAGAATCGCGCAATCACCTTGCCGCCATCGACGCCGACGGCAACTTCACAGACTGGAACCCCGACGCTGGAGCCCGCGTTGAAGCCCTCGCGCTCGCGGACGGCATCGTCTACGTCGGCGGGCGCTTCAGCAGCGTCGGCGGAGAAACACGCAATCGCCTCGCCGCCATCGATGCCGACGGCAACGTCACGGCCTGGAACCCCGATGTCGGCGGCGTTGGCCCCGAGATCCTCGCCCTCACCGTCGCGGACGGCATTGTCTACGCTGGCGGCCGCTTTGCCAGCATCGACGGACAAACGCGCATCAACCTCGGTGCCATCGACAGCAGCGGCAACGTCACGGCCTGGAGTCCCGAAGCCTCCTTCGAAGTCTCGGCACTCGCTTTCGCGAACAGCACCGTCTACGCGGGCGGCCGCTTCAACAGCATCAGCGGACAGGCCCGCAACCGCCTCGCTGCCATCGACACCAACGGCAACCTCACGGACTGGAACCCCGACGCGGGTGCCCGTGTTACCGCGCTCGCCGTCGCGGACGGCATCGTCTACGCGGGTGGGGACTTCACCAGCATCGGCGGAGAAACGCGCAATCACGTTGCCGCCATCGACACCAACGGCAATCTGACCGGCTGGAACCCCGATGCCGACAACAGTGTCGGGAGCCTCGCCATCGCCGACGGCATCGTCTACGCGGGCGGGAACTTCACCAGCATCGACGGAGAAACCCGCAACCGACTCGCCGCGATCGACACCAACGGCAACCTGACCGACTGGAATCCCGATGCGAACGCCGCCGCTCGGGCCTTCGCAATCGTGGACGGCATCGTCTACGTGGGCGGATTCTTCACGCTGATCGGAAATCAACTGACACCCTTCTTCACAACGCTGGAAGCGCAGCCGGCACCCTAGTGCCGGCCGTGGCCACAGACCATCGACGGACCCTCTACCGCCAAGGACGGCGGCAGCGACAAATCAGGGACACAGCGCCAGGGCTAGGGATGCCAACGTCGGAGAAAGGGTCACGGGCTCTGGGCCAGCGTTTCAGACCATGACCCCTGCTCTGCATGGATGACGCTGGAGGGGGTAGAACCCATACAACTCGGGGAGCAACCACTCATGAACAGCGTCCAGCGCGTCATGATAAAGGCCACCACGTTGTTGTGGGTCGCCCTGATCCTCGCTGCCTGCGGCGGCGGTGGTGGGGACACAACCGGCAGTGGCCCGGGGGGGCCGGGTAACGGTTCAGGTGGGCCAGGCAATGGTTCCGATGCGCCTGGCAACGGATCCGACGATCCCGGAAACGGTTCGGGTGATCCAGGGGGCGATGACGACCCACTCGGTACCGATGCCACCCTCAGTGGTCTGAGCCTCAGCTCTGGCTCACTGACGCCCGGCTTCGCGCCAGGGCAGACCAACTACAGCGTCGAAGTGGACTTCGATGTCATGAGCGTGCAAATCACCGCTACCCTCGCCGACTCAGCGGCCAGCCTCACCATCAACGATGTCACCGTGGGTTCCGGTGAAACCTCCGCACCCATCGAACTGCAGCAGGGCCCCAACACCATCTCAGTGCAGGTCACAGCCGAAAACGGTACGACCACCGAGAGCTACAGCGTGGACGTCACCCGTCGGGTGGCGGCAGCGATCCTCGATGCCGAGGCCCAAACCGGGGCTGTCAGGCTCCACTGGGAGGATACGGGAGCTCCACGCTACAACCTCATCTACGCCACCGCGCCGGACTGCGATGTCGACAACTTCAGCCTCTGCCCCGGCGGGACGATGGTCCTGGACGTCACCGCACCGCACACCGAGACCGGTCTCAGCAACGGCCAAAACTACTGGTTCTACCTGGAGTCCGCCGCCACCGGCACCAAGGCGCTGTCCAACGAGGCGGGCGCAAGGCCGGACAGCATGTCTCCCAACAACGCGGTCTCCTCCATTGCACACGATGCTGCGGCTGGAACCACCTACCTGGGCGGACGCTTCACGCGCTTCGGCCGGCGCAGCGGCCATGGCGTTCTCCTCAGTGCGCAGACCGGACAGGCCCGGGCCTTTCCGCTGGTCAATGGCCCGATTTTCGCCACCGTCGGCGACGGCAACGGCGGCTTCTACATCGGCGGCGACTTCACGGAAGTGGACGGCGAGCCGCGCACTCGGCTGGCGCAGATCCGGGCCAACGGCACGCTGACGGACTGGAGTCCCGCTGCCGACGAGGAAGTCGTCGCGCTCGCCGTCGCGGACGGCGTCATCTACGCAAGCGGGTTCTTCAGCGAAATCAGCGGCGAGCAGCGCAATCAGCTCGCCGCCATCGACAGCGACGGCAACCTCACGGCCTGGCAGCCCGATACCGACAACGTGGCCTTCGCCCTCACCGTGGCGGACGGCATCGTTTACGCGGGCGGACAATTCACCACCATCGATGGGCAAGCGCGCATGGGTCTCGCCGCCATCGATACCGACGGCACCCTCACGGACTGGAATCCCAATGCCGACGCCTTGGTCCGGACCCTCGCCATAGCGGACAGCATCGTTTACGCAGGCGGGCAATTCACCACCGTCGACGGTGAGACCCGCAACCGCTTCGCCGCCATCGACACCGACGGCAACCTCACGGCCTGGAATCCCGATGCCGACGGCGACGTCCGCTCCCTCGCCGTCGCAGACGGCTTGGTCTACGCGGGCGGCTTCTTCACCGGTATCGGCGGCGAGACGCGCAACCGCCTCGCTGCCATCGACACGGATGGCAACCTCACGTCCTGGAACCCCGATGCCAACAACACGGTTCGGGTCCTCACAGTCTCAGACGGCATCGTCTACGCGGGCGGCTTCTTCACCGGTATCGGCGGAGAAGAGCGCAATCATCTCGCCGCGATCGACAGCAATGGCAATCTCACCGACTGGAATCCCGATGGCAGCAACAACGTCTTTGCCCTGGCCGTTGCCGACGACAACGTGTACGCGGGCGGAGCTTTCTCCAGCATCGACGGGGTGGCACGCAACCGTCTCGCCGCCATCGACGCCGACGGCAATCTGACCGACTGGAATCCCGGTGCCGACGGTGAGGTCCGCGCCCTCGCCTTCGGCGACAGCGTCGTCTACGCAGGCGGAGTTTTCAGCAGCGTCGACGGGCAAGCACGCACCCGCCTCGCCGCCATCGGCGCCGACGGCAAGCTCATTGACTGGAGCCCCAGTGCCAACGACGACGTCGCCACACTCGCCGTCGCGGACGGCACCGTGTATGTGGGTGGGTTCTTCGACGCAGTCAGCGGACAGACGCGCAACCGTCTCGCCGCCATCAGCGCCGACGGCAACCTGACCGACTGGAATCCAGATCCCAACTTCAACGTCCACGCCCTTGCCGTCGCAGGCGGCATCGTCTACGCCGGTGGATCCTTCAGCGAAGTTGGCGGACAACCGCGCAACCGCCTTGCCGCCATCGACATCAGCGGCAACCTGACCGGCTGGAACCCCGATGCGGGCCCCGCCGGCTCGGTCCTCGCACTCGCCGTCGCGGACGGCATCGTCTACGCGGGCGGATTGTTCAGCAGCATGGGCGGGGAGACCCGCAACCGTCTCGCCGCCATCGGCACCGACGGCAACCTGACCGACTGGAATCCGGATGCCGGCGCGGAGATCCGCGCCCTCGCCGTCGCAGACGGCATCGTCTACGCGGGCGGCGTGTTCAACACCATCGACGGACAACCGCGCATCCGCCTCGCCGCCATCGGCACCGACGGCGATCTGACCGACCAGAATCTGGATACCAACGGCCTCGTCACCACGCTCGCCGTCGGAGGCGGTTTCGTCTACGTGGGCGGCGTGCTCGACAGCATTGCTGGCGAATTCACGCCATTCTTCGGGGCAGTGCAGGTGCAGAGCGCGCCCTAGCGTGCAGGTCGGTTGTTGCAGGACAACGCTGCCGCGGGAGCGTCGGCTCCCGCGGCAGCGTTCGATTACTCGTCGAGGAAGCTGCGGAGGTGTTCGGAGCGGCTGGGATGACGCAGCTTGCGCAGCGCCTTGGCCTCTATTTGCCGGATGCGCTCCCGGGTGACGTCGAACTGCTTGCCGACTTCCTCGAGGGTGTGATCGGTGTTCATGTCGATACCGAAGCGCATGCGCAGCACCTTGGCTTCGCGGGCGGTGAGCCCGGACAGCACCGAGGTGGTGGCCTCGCGCAGGCCCTCTTCGGTGGCCGTGTCCACCGGTGAACCGGCGGTCACGTCCTCGATGAAATCGCCGAGATGGGAATCCTCGTCGTCGCCGATGGGCGTCTCCATAGAGATCGGCTCCTTGGCGATCTTCAGTACCTTGCGGACCTTGTCCTCGGGCATCTCCATACGCTCGCCGAGTTCTTCCGGCGTCGGCTCACGGCCCATCTCCTGCAGCATCTGCCGGGAGACCCGGTTGAGCTTGTTGATGGTCTCGATCATGTGCACCGGAATGCGAATGGTGCGCGCCTGGTCGGCGATGGAACGGGTGATGGCCTGACGAATCCACCAGGTCGCGTAGGTGGAGAACTTGTAACCGCGGCGGTACTCGAACTTGTCCACCGCCTTCATCAGACCGATGTTGCCTTCCTGGATCAGGTCCAAGAACTGCAGGCCGCGGTTCGTGTACTTCTTGGCGATGGAGATCACGAGACGCAGGTTCGCCTCCACCATGTCCTTTTTGGCGCGGCGGGCCTTGGCCTCGCCGATGGACATGGCGCGATTGATTTCCTTGATCTGGACGATGGACAGGGTGGTCTCTTCGGTCACCCCCTGCAGCTTGCGCTGGGCGCGCATCAGGTCTTCCCGATGGGGCTGCAGGCGCGACGTCCAGTCCTGCTTGCCGTCGAGGTGCTTGGCCAGCCACTTGGTGTTGACTTCGTTGCCGGGGAACTCCGAGAGGAAGACTTTCTTCGGCATGCGCGCGCGCCGCACCATGACCGTGGAGATCGTCCGCTCCTGTTCGCGGATGCGATCCAGCGGTGCGCGGACGCTGGTCACCAGCTCTTCGTAGAACTTCGGCGTCAGCTTCAGGGAGGCGAAGAGGTCGGCCAGCGCCGCGAGATCTTTCTCGCCGGCGTTGCTGTCCCGACCATAGCGCTTGAGGTTGCGCTCGGTCTTCTTCAGCTGCTTGCGGATGGCTTCGAAGCGCGCTGCAGCCTCCACCGGATCGGGACCCTTGGTCTCCTCTTCGGTGTCGTCATCAGTCTCGTTGTCGCTGTCGTCGTCGCTGTCGTCCTTGCCGGTTTCCTTGCTGGCGGCCTTGCCGTTCGCCGCCGGCTTGCCGGGGCTGCCCGCCGGACCATCGCGCTGCACCTGGGGGGCCGCCGGAACGTCATCGGTAGGATCGAGGTAGCCGATCAGGACGTCGGAGAGCCGCTCGTCCGCCACCGACTTGTCGTAGGCGTCGAGAATGAACTGCACCGTACCGGGGAAGCGGGATATCGCCGCCATCACCTCACGGATGCCTTCCTCGATGCGCTTGGCGATCTCGATCTCGCCCTGCCGCGTGAGCAGTTCCACGGTCCCCATCTCGCGCATGTACATGCGCACCGGATCGGTGGTACGACCGGCCTCGGTTTCCACTGCAGCCAGCGCAGCCGCAGCCTCCTCGGCTGCCAGCTCGTCAGCGGAGGCATCACCAGCAGACAGCAGTTCGTCCGCATCAGGCGCCGACTCGAACACCGAGATACCCATCTCCGTGATCATCCGGATGATGTCTTCGATCTGATCCGGATCAGAGATATCGGCGGGAAGGTGATCGTTCACTTCGGCATAGGTCAGGTAGCCCTGTTCCTTGCCTTTGGCGATCAATTCCTTGAGCTGGGACTGTTGCTGAACGTGTTCCGTGGACGTGGACATGGTGCTCCTCAGCGTGAAGGCGTAACGACCCGATGACCCGGCTGCACGCCCCGAAGAAGGTAGCCGCGGCAGGATCGGGTAGTCCTGCCCTGGCGCCTGCACCAACTGCCCGGACGGGAGCAGACGCAGGATAGCCGCGTATTATAACCGGAGGTGGGGCCAACCTCCACCAAGTTCAAGTTGCCACAGCCCCGGAGGCCCCGCTTTCAGGTCGGTGGCGATGGCTTCGCAGCAGGCTGGATCCCGGCTGACGCGCGCTTCAAGGCGAAGTATTCCGCATGCTCCTCGGCACTGGCCTCGCGGGCCCGGATCTTGGCGATCAGCTCCCGCTGGCGCTGGCTGTCCGCTTCCGCCAGCAGCATGGCGACGATTTCCTGAAACTGCAGCCGCGCCCGTTCACCTTCGGCCAGTTCCCGGGCCGGCAGGCCGGCGCCGGTGATCAGCTGCCGCAGTCGGTCGTGTTCCGGCGTTCCCAGCCAGGCGCTGATGAGCACGGCGGCTGGCAGTTCAGGCTCCGCGTGCAGCTGCGCCACCAGTGCCCGCAGCAGCCGCAGGCCCTGACGATCGCCATCCACCTCCAGGACTTGAAGGCGTTCCAGGTCCGTGGCTGCCACTTCCCTGGCCAGGTCCGTCCGCCGCAGCAGCAGTGCCGTGGCGATGTCCTCGCGGCTGAGCCGGACCCGGCGGCGCTCACCCTGGGGACGTGCCCGGGGCGCGAAGCGCTCCTCCGGAACCGGCTCCGGCTGCAGATCTTCTTCCGCAGCCTGGCCCGCCGCGGGCTGGGCATAGATGCGCTCCAAGTCCTCTACCGGCATCTGCGCCAGCTCGGCGAGGCGCCGCATCATGAGGGTTTTGACCAGCCGGCCCGGAATCCGTTCCAGCATGGGGCGCGCCAGATGGGCCAGCCGCGCCCGGCCGTCCAGAGAGCCGAGATCCAGCTCCCGGCCCAGTTCGGCGAACAGGTACTCCGAGAACGGCGTCGCCCCGGCGATGCGGGCCCGGAATGCCTCGGCACCTTCCTTGCGGATCAGCGTATCCGGATCTTCACCCTCCGGCAGGAACAGCAGTCGCAGGCCCCGGCCGTCTTCGAGCACCTCCAGCGCCGTTCGGGCCGCCTTCCAGGCCGCGCGCAGGCCGGCGGCATCGCCGTCGAAGCAGAACACCACCTCGGGTGCCAGCCGGAACAGCTTCTCCAGGTGATCCCGGGTGGCCGCGGTACCGAGGCTGGCGCAGGCCTCCGGGACCCCACCCTGGGCCAGACCCACCACGTCCATGTAGCCTTCCACCAGCAGCACGCGCTCGGGATCGCGGACGGCATTGCGGCATTCCCAGAAGCCGTAGAGCTCACGGCCCTTGTGGAACAGCGGCGACTCCGGGGAGTTCAGATACTTGGGCTGGCCGTCCCCGAGGATGCGGCCGCCAAAGGCAATGACGCGGCCACGCTGATCGCGGATGGGAAAAATGATGCGGTCGCGAAAACGATCGTAGAACCGGCCGTCCTCGGCCTGACCGATGAGGCCCGCCTCCAGCATGAGCTTACGTTGGGCGTCATCGGTCCCCAGCGCTTCGAGCAGGCCCTGCCGCCCCGGCGGCGCCAACCCGATGCCGAAGGTCTTGGCCGCCTGACCGTCGACGCCGCGCTTACGCAGGTAGTCCACTGCAGCTGCGCGCTGCGGATGCTGGGCCAGCTGCTGCCGGAACCAGCGGTCGGCGCGGTCGACGATGTCGTACAGCTTCCCCCGGCGCTCGTCCCGGGGGGCGGAGGCCGCTTCCTCGGGCACTTCCACCCCGGCAAGACCGGCCAGGTAGCCGATGGCCTCCTGAAAGGGCATGCGCTCCTGTTCGAGCAGGAAACTCAGCGCGGTGCCGTTCGCGCCACAGCCGAAGCAGTGATAGAAGCCCTTGTCGGGGATGACGTGAAAGGAGGGGGTCTTCTCGTTGTGAAACGGACACAGGGCCTTGAATTCCCGCCCCGCCCGTTTCAATTCCAGGCGCGCACCAATGACCTCGGCAATATCCACCCGCTCGAGCAGATCATTGATGAAATCCTGGGGAATGCGTCCGGCCATACCCGCGTGCGTCTTGGAGAAATGGAGTTACCGCAAGGCTGCGGCAGAATAGCACGCTGTTTGTGGCCTCAGGCCAGGCGTGCCTTGACCCGGGCGCTGACGGCAGCCATGTCGGCACGCCCCTGCAGCTTGGGCTTGAGGATGGCCATGACCTTGCCCATGGCGCGCATGTCTTCAGCGCCGGATTCGGTGAGAGCGGCCTCGATGAGGGCATCGATCTCCGCCTCGTCGAGGGGGGCCGGCATGAACTCACGAATGAGGGTGATCTCGAAGGCTTCCACGTCAGCCAGATCGGTCCTTCCCGCATCCCGGTACTGGCGCTCGGACTCCATCCGCTGCTTGAGCATCTTGTCGAGGATCACGAGCACGCGGGTGTCATCCACCTCGATGCGCTCGTCCACCTCCACCCGCTTGATCTCAGCCATGATCAGGCGCAGAGCGCCCAGGCGCTCCTTGTCCCGGGCGCGCATGGCGTCCTTGACGGCTTCGTTGATGCGGGTCTTGAGATCCACGGCGACGCCCTCTCGGGGTCTGCTCAGCCCAGGGGCCGCTTTAGAAAGTGCGCTCGAGCTTCTTCTGTTCGCGCTGCAGCTTCTTGAGGTGACGCTTCACGGCGGCAGCCTGCTTACGCTTGCGCACGGACGTCGGCTTCTCGTAGTACTCGCGACGACGGACCTCGGAGAGAATTCCTGCCTTCTCGCAGGAACGCTTGAACCGACGCAGAGCCACGTCGAACGGCTCGTTTTCCTTCACCTTGACTGTCGGCATGGACGCTTGAAATACCTGTGGAACCGGAAAGGGCGCGAATTCTAGCCCGCACTTGTGCCGAATGCAAAGCATTGAATCCCGCGGCAATGGTATCCTTCGCCGCCTTCCACGCCTGCCCAGTCAGTTTCCGGAAAATCCGCCCCATGCGCGTCCTTGGTATCGAGACATCCTGCGATGAAACCGGCCTCGCCATCTATGACAGCGAGGCGGGGCTCCTCGCCGAAGCCCTGCACAGCCAGGTGGACCTGCATGCCGCCTATGGCGGCGTGGTGCCGGAGCTGGCTTCCCGAGACCACATCCAGCGCCTGCTGCCGCTGATCGAGAAGGTCCTCGCCGATGCGGGCTTGGACCGCCGGGATCTGGACGGCATCGCCTATACCGCCGGTCCGGGACTGATCGGCGCGCTCATGGTCGGGGCCACCTTCGGCCGCAGTCTGGCCTGGGCGCTGGGCATTCCGGCCATTGGCGTGCACCACATGGAGGGGCACCTGCTGGCTCCCATGCTGGAGCCCTCGCCACCGGAATTCCCTTTCGTTGCCCTGCTGGTATCCGGCGGCCACACCCAGCTGGTGGACGTGACCGGCATCGGCAGCTATCGCCTGCTCGGCGAATCCCTGGACGACGCCGCCGGCGAGGCCTTCGACAAGACCGCCAAACTTCTGGGGCTGCCCTACCCGGGCGGCCCGCAACTGGCGAAGCTGGCGGAGTCCGGCGACCCCGCCCGCTTCCAGTTTCCACGGCCCATGACCGACCGGCCCGGGCTGGACTTCAGCTTCTCCGGCTTGAAGACCCGGGTGCTCAATGAAGTTCAGAAGCAGGGCGAAGACATGGATGCGGCCACCCGCGCCGACATCGCCAGGGGCTTCGAGGAGGCGGTGGTGGAAACCCTGGCCATCAAGTGCGAGCGCGCCCTGGCCGAATGCCAACGCAGCCGGCTGGTCATTGCCGGCGGCGTGTCCGCCAACAAGCGCCTGCGGGCGGACCTGGAGACCCGGCTGGCGCGCATGGATGCCGCCGTGTTCTACGCGCGGCCGGCGCTGTGCACCGACAACGGGGCCATGATCGCCTATGCCGGAGCCTGCCGGCTGGCCGCGGGCGAAACGGCGGAACTCGGTGTCTCGACCCGTGCCCGCTGGCCGCTGGACACCCTGCCTGCGGTGCCGGCACGGCCGTGACGGATCGTCTTGAAATCAACAATCTGGCGGTTCCGACCCGCATCGGCGTCCACAGCTGGGAACGGCGGGTGCGGCAGACCTTGCTGATCGATGTGGAACTGCCGGTGGACATCCGACCCGCCGCCGGCGGCGACGACCTGACCCTGGCGCTGGACTACACCGCCGTGGCGGCCCGGGTCCGGGCCTTCGGCGCGGACTCCGAACGGCTACTCATCGAGACCTTTGCCGAGGATCTGGCGGCGGATCTCTTGGGCGCGTTCGGGCTGGCCTGGGTGAAGCTCAGCGTGCAGAAACCGGGGGCCATCGGGGATGCGGCGCCGGTCCGGCTGAGCATCGAGCGCCGGGCGTAGCGCAGCCGGCAATCGCTCACTACGCTGCGCTTCGTGAGCTCCCACAACAATGACCTCGATCGAAGGATGTGGGAGCGAAGCGCAGACCGCGATGGCGGCGCAGCCGCCCGTAAGCTCCCAGCCTGCAGGAAGTCTTCTCTCCGCGGGAGGCAATCGCTCACTACGCTGCGCTTCGTGAGCTCCCACAGAACGGGCTCGCCGTCAGATCACGACGCTGCGGCCGCCGGCGACGGCGAGGATCTGACCGGTGACGTAGGCTGCGCCGGCCAGATAGTGGACGGCGTCGGCGATGTCCTCGGGGGTGCCGGTCCGGCCGAGGGGAATCCGCCTCAGGATGGCCTGCTGCTGCTTGCCGAAGGCGTCTTCGGGATCCTCGGGCCACAGTATCGCCCCCGGAGCGACAGCGTTGACCCGGATCTCCGGCGCCAGCTCCCGCGCCAGGGAGCGAGTGAGCATGGCGAGGCCCGCCTTGGCGATGCTGTAGACCGGGTACTCGGCCAGCGGCCGCTCGGCGTGGATGTCGACGATGTTGACCACGCATCCGCCCCGAACCCTGAGTGCGGGCAGCAGTGCCTGGGTCAGGAAGAAGGGCCCGCGCAGATTGCTTCCCATGAGGTCGTCCCAGACCTTGGCGTCCACTTCACCGAGGGCCGTGGGATAGAAGGACGAGGCATTGTGAACCAGCAGATCACAATGGCTGCAGCGGGCCAGAAAGGCCTCGGCTATCCGGGCCGGGCCGTCGCCGGCAGCCAGGTCGCCTTCGAGCAGCCAGGCTGACTCCGCCCGCTCAGCATTGAACCGCTCCGCCAGTGCCGCAGCACCGTCCCGGGACTGCCGATAGTGCAGGGCCAGGTCGAAACCCGCACCGTGGAGACGGGCCGCAATGGCGGCACCCACCCGCCGCGCCGCGCCGGTGACCAGGGCAATGGGGCGCGCTTCAGACATCCCTTCCGCCTCCCGCCGTCAGCGCAGCCAGCACGGCCGCGACCTGGCCGTGCCGCCGTTCGCGAACCGCCGCGCCCATGGCGGCCCCGGCGAGACCGGCCTGGGTCAATTCGGCGACATCCACCTGCATGGCATCCGGCAAGGCCGCCAGGATCTGCCGGCAACGATGCAGGCGCGCCGGGTCCGCATCCAATGCCCGCAGCAGTCGTGAGGTCGCCGCTGCCAGGCGCGCCAGTCGTTCAGGGCGGCGCGCTGCATCGGCCAGCTCGGCGGCGCGCAGCAGGGTGTCGGCATCGAGACCCGGTGGAACCGTCAGGGGTGTCAGCAGACGTGCCAGGGCCAGGGCGCCATCCCTGTGCTCCCGTGGCGTGCGCAGATTTTCGCTGAGTTCAGCCGCGAGACGGCCGGCCGCTTCATGGTCGTGGATGTCCAGCATTTCGGGGAGCCGGCGCTGGTCGCGCACGGCCGCGGCCACCAGGGCCATCCAGGGCACGACGCTGCTCTGCCCGCCGGCAGGCTCATCGCCGTTCGTTGCTGCAGCCGACAACGCGGCATCATCGCCGCAGGACAGACTTCGGTAGGCCGGATGATCCGCTGGCAGGTCGGCCAGCGGCGGCAGCAGCCGGGCCAGGGCACCCACATCCCGCAACACATCGAAGAACACCGCCGGCGTCGGCCCCGTCAGGCTGCGTTCGAGTTCCTTCCAGACCCGCTCCGGCGTCAGGGCATCGAGTTCACCCGACGCCACCAGTTCAGCCATGAGTTCCCGGGTCTCGGCTGCAATGCGGAAGCCGAGGCCATGGAAGCGGGCGGCGAATCGCGCCACCCGCAGCACCCGCAGGGGATCCTCAACGAAGGCCGGCGAGACATGGCGCAGGACGCGCGCTTCGAGGTCCGCCTGCCCGCCGTAGGGATCGATCAGACGTCCGTCCGCGGCCTGCGCGATGGCATTCACGGTCAGGTCACGACGGGCCAGATCCTCTTCGAGGCTGACGTCCGGCGCCGCATGAAAGCTGAAGCCCTGATGCCCCGGCGCCGTCTTGCGCTCGGTCCGGGCCAGGGCGTACTCCTCGCCGCTGGCCGGCTTGATGAAGACCGGGAAATCCCGCCCCACCGGCCGGTACCCCAGCTCGACCATGGCCTCAGGCGTGGCTCCCACCACGACCCAGTCCCGTTCTCCCACCGGCAACCCGAGCAATTCGTCACGCACCGCGCCGCCGACTAAGAAGAATTCCATCAGCCGCAGTCCGTCGAGAAGCGCTCGCCATCCTCCAGCCGCAGCAGCGTCAGGCAGCGACCCCAGCAGCAGCCCGTATCCAGGGCCAGGCAGTTCTGGGGCGTTCCCTTGCCTTCCAGCGCTGCCCAGTGGCCGAAGAGAATGCGGCGCTGGGCGAAGTCCGGGTGCAGGCGTTCGAACCAGGGGAAGTAGCCGCCTGGGGCTTCGGCGACGCCCTCCTTGGTGCCGAAATCCAGGTTCCCGCCGTGGTCGATGAAGCGCATGCGGGTGAAGATATTGACGATGACCCGCAGGCGGTCGATGCCCGTGAGCTCGGGATCCCAGGCTGCCGGCTCGTTGCCGTACATGTGGTCGAGGAAGGCCCTCGGCTCCGGGCCTGCCAGCACGGCTTCCACCTCCCGGGCGCAGGCCAGGGCGTCGGTGAGGGAGAACTGGAACGGAATGCCGGCATGCACCATCACGGCATCGAGATCCCGGTCGTAATGGGCCAGCGGACAGCGCCGCAGCCAGTCCAGCAGCTCGTCCCGGTCCGGCGCCACGAGAATGGGTTCGAGGGTGTCCTTGCGGCGCGGCGCCCGCTCCGTCAGGGCCACCGCCAGCAGGTGCAGATCGTGATTGCCCAGCACCGCAACGGCCGCCGGGCCCAGGGCACGGACGAAGCGCAGGGTTCCGAGAGAATCCGGCCCGCGATTGACCAGATCTCCCACCAGCCAGAGCCGGTCCACGGCAGGATCGAAGCGGGCCGACTCCAGCACCCGCTGCAGGGGTTCGAGGCAACCCTGGACGTCGCCGACGGCGTAGGTGGCCAACCCTCAGGCCTCCCCGGAAGCCGCCACGGCCTGCCGGGACAGGGCATTGGCGATGGCCACGAAGTCCCCCACGTCGAGATTCTCCGGTCGCACGCTGAAATCGAACTCGCCCCTGGCCACCAGCTCTTCGCTGCCGGGCATGGCCTTCAGGGCGTTGCGCAGGGTCTTGCGGCGCAGCGAGAACGCGGTGCGTACCAGCGTTTCCAGCAGCCGGTAGTCCTGGGCCACATGGGGCAGCTCCGCGTGGGGCACCAGCCTGACGACCCGCGAGCGCACCTGGGGCTTGGGATTGAAGGCGTCGGGTGAAACGCCGAACAGGGGCTCGACCTGGCAGTGGTACTGGACCATGACACCCAGGCGTCCCCAGGCCTTTTCGCCGGGACTCGCTGCCAGCCGGGCCACCACTTCGTCCTGCAGCATGAAATGGGCGTCGGACATGCGCTTGGCGTGAGACAGCAGCCTGAAAATCAGAGGCGTTGAAATGTTGTAGGGCAGGTTGCCCACGACCCGGTAGCGCAGGGGCTCGGGAAACAGGCTGTCGAAGCAGACCTTCAGCGCATCGCCTGAGATCACCCTGAGTTCCGGAAAGTTGCGCTCCAGCGTGGCGACAAGATCGCGGTCGATCTCCACCAGCACCAGCTCTCCAGCGCGCGCGGCAAGCTGGCCGGTGATTGCACCCCGTCCCGGGCCGATTTCCACCACATGCTCGTCGGCGGCGGGCGCCACCGCCGAGACGATGCGGTCGATGGTGCCGCGATCCACGAGAAAGTTCTGGGAGAAACGGCGCCGGGGCCGGTGGGGCACGAGCCCGTCACCGCCGAACTGAGGGGCCCGTCCGCGCACCGTTGGTCTCATGACGCTCTCCTCGGATACGGCTCAAGGGAATTTTCGCAGCTGTCAGCGCCGTGAGTGCCTGCTGGCCATCTGTTCCGCAGTGGCCATGGCCACCTTCATGCTGCCGACATCGGCCCTGCCCGTACCGGCGAGATCCAGCGCGGTGCCGTGATCCACCGACGTGCGGACGATGGGCAGGCCGAAGGTCACATTCACGGCATTGCCGAAGCCCACGTGCTTGAGCACGGGCAGGCCCTGATCATGGTACATGGCCAGCACCCCGTCTGCGCCCTCGAGCAGCTTCGGCGTGAACAGGGTATCGGCCGGCAACGGGCCGCGGACGTCCCAGCCGCGGCGGCGGGCCTCAGCGCAGACCGGTTCGATGACCTCGATCTCCTCGCGTCCGAGGTGGCCGCCCTCCCCCGCATGGGGATTGAGGCCAGTCACGAGGATCCGTGGCTGCGAGAAGCCGAAATGACGGCACAGCCCTTCGTGGAACATGTGCAGGGTGCGCGCCACCCGTTCCTGCGTGATCAGGGCCGGCACCGCGGACAGGGGAACATGGGTGGTCACCAGGGCCACGCGCAGGGCATCGGCCATGAGCACCATGAGGACAGTGTCGACACCGGTGCGCTCGCAGAGCCACTCGGTGTGGCCGGAGAATGGGATCCCGGCGTCGTTGATCACGCCCTTGTGAACCGGTCCGGTGACCAGGCCGTCGAAGCCTCCGGCCAGACAGCCGGCCACGGCCTGCTCGAGGGTCTCGAGCACGTAGGGCGCGTTGGCCGCATCGAGTTCACCCGGCACCACGGGTGCCCCACAGCGCACGGGCAGGACCTGCAGCGTGCCCGGTGCATCGGGTTCGGAGCTACTCGGATCAAATTCGAGCAGCTCGACGTCGAGCCGAAGTTGCCGGGCGCGGGCAGCCAGCATGTCGGGATCGGCAGCTGCCACCCACCGGCTGGCCCGGGGCCCGGTTGCCAGTGCCAGCAACAGGTCGGGGCCGATGCCGGCCGGTTCACCCGGGGTGATGACTAGGCGCTGGGACATAGGCACAGCTTAGCCTGGATGACGCATCAGAGGCCCACTGCTATGGGCCTCTACGGTCAAATGCGAATTTCGACGTAGGCCTCGTCCCGGATTTCCTGCAGCCAGGCTTCCAGCGCCTCGTCGAAGCGCCGATCCCGCAGGATCCGCAGCGCCTGACGCTCGCGGAACTCCGTGCTCATGTCCTGGGCCCGGCGATCGGTGATTTCCAGAATGTGCCAGCCGAACTGGCTGCGGAAGGGCTCGGAATAGCGCCCGGTGGCGGTGTTGTTCATGGTCTCTTCGAAGGCCGGCACCATCTGTCCGGTCATCACCCAGCCGAGGTCTCCTCCGGCCAGGGCGCTGCCGGGATCATCGGAGAAGTCGCGGGCCAACTGATCGAAGGCGGCACCCTGCTCGATGCGCGAGTACAGATCGCGGATCAGGTTCTCCGCTTCCCGCTCACTGCGGATCTCGGAGGGCTGGATCAGGATATGGCGGGCACGGGTCTGGTCCACCACTGTGTTGCTGGCGCCCCGCTTGTCCAGGATCTTGACGATGTGAAAGCCGGAGGCGCTGCGAATGGGGTCGAGCACCTCATCCTTCGAGGCCCCGAGAACCTGCTCAGCAAACAGGCTGGGCAGCTGCCCCGCCTTACGCCAGCCGAGATCGCCGCCCTCCAGCGCACGCTGGCCGGCCGAGCGCGCGACGGCCATCTGCGCAAAGTCGGCCCCTTGCCGCAGTTCCCGGACGATTTCCCGGGCCGACGCTTCGGCTTCGCGTACCGCTGCGGGTGAGGCATCGTCGGGGATCGCCAGCAGGATGTGGCCGACGCGGAAATCATCGGAGGTGGCTGCGCGGCCCACGGGCGAGGCCAGGAAGTTCTGCAGCTCCTGGGGCGAGATGTAGATGCGGTCACTGACCCGGTTCTGTTGCACGCGACCGACAATCATCTCGCGGCGGATCTGCTCGCGAAAATCGGCATAGCTCATGCCGTCCTGGGCCAGGGCCTGCTGAAACTGGTCGAGATTCATGCCGGCCTGCTGGGCCACACCCGCCACCGCCTGGGTGAGCTCTTCGTCGCCAATGCGAACCCCGGCGCGGCGCCCCATCTGCATCTGAATGCTGTCGAGGATGAGGCGCTCGAGCACCTGGCTGGCGAGAATGTCCCGCGGGGGGACCTGCATGTTGTTGGCCTGGAACTGCTGCTCGATGTACGTGAGGCGCTCCACGAGCTCCGAGGCCAGCACCACGTCGTCGTCGACGACGGCCACCACCCGATCGAGTTCCTGAAACGCGCTGGCAGCCAGCGCCATCAGCAGCAGCGGCAGCGCCAGCAGGCGCGCACCGCTGCGAATCAGAGCTTCAGATGTCATTGAGCGGATGCTCCCGGTAGCCACGGATACCTTGCTCCAGAATAGAATTGAGACCGCCGTCGAATCCAGCCAGCCCCTTCATGACAACTTCCAGGAAGAACCCGGTTTCCGTATCGGTGGGTTCGAGGCCGCGTGACGGGCGGCGGAACTGCCGACCGACGAGGCGGAAGCGCCAGCAGCAATCGTCGAACTGCAGGCCACCGAAGGCCTCCAGAACCTGCTTCTCCTCGAGGTCGTAGAAGTACCGACCGAGCATGGAAACCTGTGACGACAGCGGCCAGACGATGCCGGCATCGAGCTGGGCGATGTCACCACCGCGCTTGCGGTAGCCAAAGCTCAGCACCCGCCGGTCGTCCGGACGGTAGCGCAGCTGAATGCTGCGCTGGCGCTGATCGGAATTCGGCGCGTTCCAGACCCACAGCGCGCGGGCGTCCATTCCGGCGCCCAGCCGCATCGCCAACTCGGTGACCCAACCCGAGCGCTTGGAGGTCTCCACGTCCTCGGGCAGACCACTCAAGCTCACGTCGCGATCATCGAAGTACAGGATTCGACCCACGGTAGCGGCCAGGAGTTCCTCACCATCGGCCCGGGACACCATGCGCGACGTCAGCGCCAGGGTCAGCTGATTGGCATCGTTGATGCGGTCGACCCCGGCGAAGCGGTTCTCCCGGAACAGCTGCATGCTGCCGAAGGTGTACTCGGTGGTGTCGAACAGCGGCAGATTGGACTGGTCTTCATCGTCGATGAAGAGATAGTAGAGCCGCGGCTCCAGGGTCTGGACCAGGGGCGCGCCACCGAGCAGCGTGTCGCGCTCGAAGCGCAGGCCCAGGTCGACACTGCCGCTGGGCATGGACCGGGTCGGCGAGTCGTCGAAGCCTATGGGCGTGTCGCTGAGATCGTAGCGGGTGTAGTGATACGCGGCCTCGGCGTTGAACCAGCCCCAATGCCGCTCGATGGGGATGCGCAGCCTGGGCACCACGTGGGCCCGGTTACCGGTGATGGCGTCGAAACCTACCGCAAGGTCATCGCTGCGGTCGAAACGGGCGTACTGGGCCTCGAAACCCACCACCAGCGGCAGGCTGGTGGGCCGATCGAACCAGCGCATGTCAAACTGAGGCAGACGCCGATAGGCATCCGGCTCGCCGGGCTCGAGGACCTGCAGGTCCTGGGCCAGGAGCTGGGCTTCGAAGCCGCCACGACGGAAGCGCATGCGGGCGCTGCGATCGATCTCGGAGCGGGCATTGACGGTGAGGTCGGTGCCGAGATCGCGGAAGTAGTCGTCGTCGCTGACCTCGGCGAAGTCCACATCGGTGGTGAAGCCTTCGAACCAGCTGCCGGCATGGCGGAACTGCACCAGCCAGCGCTCTTCGGCATTGAAGGCACCCGGGGGCTCCAGGCCGGCCAGCACCCGCTCGCGGAACTCGTTGAACGAGAAGCGGCCGTCGAAGTTGTCGTCCTCGGGCATGTAGGCGCCACCGACGATGTTGGTCATCTGCCGGGTCATGTGTCGCATCTCGATTTCACCGAGCACGCCACGGTCGGTGAGGATGCGCGGCGTGATGGTGGCGTCGTAGTTGGGCGCCAGATTCAGGTAGTAGGGAAGGGCGATGTCGAGACCGCTCTCCGACGAGTAGCTGACGGCGGGAAAGAGGAATCCGCTCTGCCGTTCGCTGGTGAGCGGAAACTGCAGGTAAGGCGTCCAAAACACCGGTACCGGACCCACGTTGAGGCGGGCATTGCGGGCCTTGGCCACCTTGCCGTCCTCGGGGATTTCGACCCGTCCGGCCACCACCTGCCAGGAGTCGTCGCCGGGGCCGCAGCGGGTGAAGCGCGCATTGCGCACCCGGATCACGCCGTCCTTGCGCTCCAGGTGATCGGCGGACCCCCGGTAGCTGCCTTCGTAGAACACGAAGCGGGCATCCTCGATTTCGGCATCGCCATCCTGCAGGTTGACGCTGGCCCGCTTGCCGAGCAGCAGCGCGCCCCGCTCCTCCATGCGCACGTCGCCGTCGAGGACGAAGGTTTCCGAGCTCTCGTCGAAGCTTGCCGAGCGGGCCGTGGCCCGGCGTTGCCCCTGCCGGGCTTCGACGCGACCATCGAGTTCCCCTTCCCGGCCGAGCAGGTAGTCCACCCGCTGGGCCCGGATGTCCACCCGGCTGGGATCGAGGTCCGCATCAAGCTCTGCTGCCGCGAGCAGGGGTTCCTGGTAGGCGCCCGCACACCACTGGGGCAGATTTTCGCGGGTGGCTGCCGGCAGCGCCTGCCGCGGCACCCAGTTCAGTTCGGCCTGCTGCGGGGTCTGGCCGAAGACGCGGCGCTCAGGTTGCTGAGCGCTGGCGTCCGCCGGTGTCGTCTGGGGACGCCGGTAGATCGGCGCCAGGGGCCCACGCTGGTAGGGCCCGGACTCCAGCTGCGTCTCTCCACATTCCCACTCGCCGTCCGGCCCGGCCTGGCATTGCCATTGGGGTGCAGCGGCGGCTTCGAGGACCGGTAGCGCCAGCAGCAGCGCTGCGGCGGTGGGGATCAGGCGCGGGGAACGCGAAAACAACACCATCAGGAATCCTGAACAGGTAGCGAGAAATATCCGGCCGGCGGGATCGGTGCAAGCCCCAGCCTCCCAGCAATGGGTCAGCCATGTCAGGGCATGATACGGCACCGGTGCGCAGGCGAGCCACCCTCGCTATGATCGGTCCCGCGACGTCCAGGCCGGCGGCGCGACACCGAACCGGGTCGGGAGTAAAGCATGCTGGCGGCGCAGCGGACGCAGGCGCGGGACGCCTGGTTGAATCGGACCCTCACCGCGCTCGGACGCAGCCAGGTGGCCGGCCCTCAGGCGCTGACGGCCGAAGCCAGCACCCGCCGCTTCAGCCGGATCATGACGGACCAGGGTTCGCTGGTGCTCATGGACGCGCCGCCGGAGACCGAAAACAACGCCCAGTTCCGCGCCCTGTCTCCCTGGCTGCGCCGGCACGGCCTGCACGCGCCGCTGATTCACGCCGAGGACGCCCACCAGGGCTTCATGCTGATCGAGGACCTCGGTGATGCGCTGTTCGGACAGGCGGTGGCCGCGGCGGACCCGGAGCAGCGGCAGCGGCTCTATGCCCTCGCCATCACCACGCTCATCCGCTTTCAGCGCGCCGGCCAGGATGCACCCCCTCCCGGCGCCCCGGCCTACGATGAAGCCCGCCTGACCCGGGAACTTGGCCTGTTCGGCGAGCACTTCGCGCGCCGCTTCATGGCGATGGAGCCCCCTGAAAACATCTGGCAGCAGGCCTGCGCAGGATTGATGGCCGCTGCCCTGACCCAGCCCCGCTCCTGCGTCTATCTGGACTACCACTCGCGCAATCTGCTGCTGCTCGACGACGGCACCCTGGGGCTGGTGGACTTCCAGGACATCCACGTCGGGCCGGTGTGCTACGACCTGGTGTCGCTGCTGCGGGACTGCTATCTGCGCTGGCCACAAGCGGAAGTGGCCGCCCTGCGAGCCCGCTATCTGGAGCAGGCCCGGGCAGCAGGCATCGAGGGCGTCGCCGACACCGGCGACTTCGAGCGTGGCTTCGATCTCTGCGGCGTCCAGCGCCACCTCAAGGCCCTGGGGATCTTCGCCAGAGTGGCCCTCGACCGCGGCCAGACCCATTATCTCGACGACATGCCGCGGGTGCTGGAGCATCTGCTCGAGGTCATGCCGCACTACCCGGAAACGGCAGACCTCGGGCACTGGCTGCTCGAGGCCGCAGCCCCGAACCTCGAGGCTGCCATAGCCTCTGCCAGGAGCCCCTGATGGCCTGGCGCTGTCGAGAAAGGAACGTGCAATTCGATGGATGATTCTCTGTCCCGCCGAGAAGCCTTCCTGCAGGCTGGGTGCCTGCAGGCGGTCTGGCCCACAGGCGCCTCGCCAGCATGACTGCCACCCGGACTGCCATGATCCTGGCCGCCGGGCGCGGCACACGCCTGCTGCCGCTGACCGCCGCCGTGCCCAAACCGCTGATCGAGGTGGCGGGGAAGACCCTGATTGCCCATCAGCTGGAGCGCCTGGCCGGCGTCGGTATCGAGCGGGTGGTGGTCAATCTGCATCATCTCGGCGGCATGCTCCGCCGCCATCTCGGGAACGGCAGCGGCTTCGGCCTGGAGATCCACTACTCTGAAGAACCGCAACTGCTGGAAACCGCAGGCGGCATCGTTCAGGCCCTGCCGATCCTCGGCGACGGGCCCTTTCTGCTGGTGAATGGCGATGTCTTCAGTGACTTCGATCTGGCCAGCCTCGGGGATCTCGCCGACGGCATCCTCGCCCATCTGGTCATGGTGCCGCGGCCCGACTGGCAGGAGCGCGGGGACTTCGATCTCGGCGAGGCCCTCACCTCGGGGCATCGACTGCGATCGGATGGACCGGGCAGCCTCACCTACGCTGGCCTGGCCCGCTATCATGCAACGCTGTTCCGCGACCTCGAACCCGGCTTCCGCCCCCTGCGCCCGGTGCTCGAGGCGGGTATCG
Organism: Gammaproteobacteria bacterium; assembly: GCA_020832085.1. Lineage (GTDB taxonomy): Bacteria > Pseudomonadota > Gammaproteobacteria > Pseudomonadales > Azotimanducaceae > SLTB01. Next base: position 34,571 of record JAFIFJ010000052.1, read on the forward strand.
CTGCAGGTCAGGTGAGCGCCGAGGTCCACCCTGGTCTGTGGGAGGACATCGGCACCCTGGAGCGGCTGGCAGCGCTGCGGAGGCGTCTCGCCCAACGATGACCATGAGGATGCCGCAGGAACCGCGCCGGGGATTCCCGCACAATGCCCTGCTGAACCGCTGCCCATGAGGAGACAGCCTTGAAGGACTACCGCATCGCGCCATCGATTCTCTCGGCCGACTTCGCCCGACTCGGTGCCGAAGTGGACGCAGTCCTGGAAGCCGGCGCCGACATGATTCACTTCGATGTCATGGACAACCACTACGTCCCGAATCTGACCATCGGGCCCATGGTCTGCAAGGCCTTACGCAAGTACGGCGTCAGCGCCGACATCGACGTCCATCTCATGGTGCGTCCCGTGGATCGCCTGATCGACGATTTCATCGAGGCGGGCGCGACCTGGATCACCTTCCATCCGGAAGCCAGCGAGCACATCCACCGCTCCCTGAGCCGGATTCGCGACGGAGGCTGCAAATCCGGCCTGGTCTTCAACCCGGCCACCCCCTTAGACCACCTGCGCTGGGTGGGCGATGACATCGACATGGTCCTGCTGATGTCGGTCAATCCCGGTTTCGGCGGCCAGAAGTTCATTCCCGCCACCCTGGAGAAAGTGACGGCGACTCGCGACCTGCTGGACGCACTCGACCATCCGGTGCGGCTGGAAGTGGACGGTGGCATCACCGTGGACAACATCGCTGCGGTGGCCGCAGCCGGGGCGGACACCTTCGTGGCCGGCTCCGCCATCTTCGGCAGCGGCGATTACGCCGCCACCATCGAGCGCATGCGCAGCGAACTGGCCCAAGCGACCAGCAGCGCCTGCTGATGGCTCGGCTTGCAGATCTGTCCCGCTACCGCACCTGGCTGCTGGATCTCGACGGCACCCTGGTGGACAGCGCGCCCGATCTCCATGGCGCCCTGGAAGCCACTCTCCACCGACACGGCCATGACACCGTGAGCGAGCAACTGGTGCGCAAGTTCGTGGGCGCCGGGGCCCGAGTGCTGATCGAGCGGGCGCTGGCCGCAATCTATCCCCAGGCGGACGCCCAGCAGGCTGCACTGGCGCACATCGACGAGCTGCACGCACACTTTCTCGAGTATTACGCCGGCCACATTGCCGACCGCTCCCAGCCCTACCCCGGCGTCCGCGAGACCCTCGTTGCCCTGGGGCAGCGAGGCATCGCATTGGCGGTGGTCACCAACAAGTACGAAGGGCTCTCCAGGCAACTGCTCGAAGCCCTCGACCTTTCCGGGCATTTCGGGGCCGTGGTCGGCGGCGACACCTTGCCCGTGCGCAAACCCGACCCCGGCCCACTGCTTGAAGCCTGCCGTCAGCTCGGCAGCGATCCCGCGCAAACCGTGATGGTCGGCGACTCCATTACCGACATTCGCGCAGCCCGCAACGCTGACATGCCGGTGATCTGCGTCAGCTACGGCTACAACCACGGTGAGGACATTCACAGCGCCGGAGCGGATCGGGTTGTTGATTCGCTGCAAGGCCTGATTTAGTCTCGCGGCTCTCTTCCCGGCCCCGGACGTCCCGGATGGCATCGACACAGGACTGCATCGCTTACCGCGGGCGATGGTGAAGCGGTCTCTACCGGCAGCGACCCTGCTCGCGCCGGCCGTCTGTGCACGTCCAGAGACCACGTCTCTGACATGAAACCCCGGGACCGAAGGGCCACACCATGACCCCAGCCGAATTCGATGCGCTCGCCGCCGCGGGCTACAACCGCATTCCGATCACCCATGACGTTCCGGCGGATCTCGACACGCCGCTGTCCGTCTACCTGAAGCTGGCCCGCGGGCCGTACTCCTATCTGCTCGAATCCGCCCAGGGCGGCGAGAAGTGGGGCCGCTATTCCATCATCGGCCTGCCGGCCCGCACGCTGCTGCGGGTCCGCCGCCAGCGCATCACCGTGGAACAGGACGGCGAGATCGTCGAGGAACTCGAACGGGACGACCCGCTGACCTTCGTCGAGGAGTTCCAGGCCCGCTACCGGGTACCAGAACTGCCCGGCCTGCCGCGCTTCAGCGGCGGTCTGGTGGGTTACTTCAGCTACGACAGCGTCCGCTATGTGGAACCGCGGCTGCGGGATTCTTCCCCCAAGGACGAACTCGGGACGCCGGACATCCTGCTGATGGTGTCCAACGACGTCATCGTCTTCGACAATCTGCGCGGCCGCATGACCCTGATCAGCCACGCTGACCCGGCCGAGCCGGATGCGCTGGAGCAGACCCGCAGACGCCTTGGCCGCATCAGCAGCGGGCTCAGCGCGCCCATCCCCGACGATGTCACCCGTGACCGCCCCCAGGGCAACGGCCCGGCCATCGACGAAGCGGACTTCGTTTCGGGCTTCGGCCGCGAAGCCTTCATGGAAGCCGTGGAGCGCATCCGCGACTACACCCGGGCCGGCGACGTCATGCAGGTGGTCCTGTCCCAGCGCATGTCGGTGCCGTTTGCAGCACCACCCATCGATCTCTATCGGGCCCTGCGCAGTCTCAATCCGTCGCCCTACATGTACTTCATGGATCTCGACGGCTTCCAGATCGTCTCCAGCTCGCCGGAAATCCTCGCCCGGGTGGAGGACGGCGTGATCACCAACCGGCCCCTGGCCGGCACCCGGCGCCGGGGCCACACCGAGGCCGAGGATCAGGCCATGGAGGCGGAGTTGCTGGCCGACCCCAAGGAGATCGCCGAGCACCTGATGCTCATCGACCTCGGCCGCAACGATGTCGGCCGGGTGGCCGCCACCGGCAGCGTCAAGGTCACCGAACAGATGGTCATCGAGCGCTACTCCCACGTCATGCACATCTCCTCCAACGTGGTCGGACAACTGCGTGAAGGGGCCAGTGCCCTCGACGTGCTGCGGGCCACCCTGCCCGTGGGCACCCTCTCCGGGGCGCCGAAGATCCGCGCCATGGAGATCATCGACGAACTCGAGCCCACCCGTCGCTGCATTTACGGCGGTGCCGTGGGCTATCTGGCCTGGAACGGCAACATGGACACCGCCATCGCCATCCGCACCGCCGTGCTGAAAGACGGCATGCTGCACATCCAGGCCGGCGGCGGCGTGGTGGCGGACTCCGTGCCGCGGCTGGAGTGGAAGGAAAGCATGAACAAGGGCCGCGCCATGTTTCGGGCCGCCGCTCTCGCGGAACGCGGTCTCGCGCTGGATGAGGACTGAAGCCATGCTGCTGATGATCGACAATTACGACTCCTTCACCTACAACGTGGTGCAGTACTTGGGCGAGCTCGGCGCCGATGTAGTGGTCCACCGCAACGACGCCATCGACGTCGAGCAGATCCGGCGACTGGCGCCGCAACGCATCGTGATTTCGCCGGGACCCTGCACGCCCAACGAGGCGGGCATATCCATGGCGGTGATCGAGGCCTTCGCCGGCAGGATTCCCATCCTCGGCATCTGCTTAGGCCATCAGAGCATCGGTCAGGTCTTCGGCGGCCGCATCGTTCGTGCCCGGGAGGTCATGCACGGCAAGATCTCCCTCATGCACCACGCCGATACCGGCGTGTTTCGTGGCCTGCCCAATCCCTTCGAGGCCACCCGCTACCATTCCCTGGTGATCGAGCGGGATAGCCTGCCTGAGTGCCTGGAAGTCACGGCCTGGACGCAAAGGGCAGACGGTGACTTCGACGAGATCATGGGGGTTCGCCATCGGGAATTGGATGTGGAAGGCGTGCAGTTCCATCCCGAATCCATCATGACCCGGGTCGGCAAGGACCTGTTGAAGAACTTTCTGACCGCAGCCCCGCGGGCGGCGGTCGAACTCGAACCGGCCTAGTCCGTTCGGAAATGGGAATCAGACTACGAGCCAGGAGGCCACATGGAGATCCGTGACGCACTCGAAACCCTGCTCGCCGGGCGTGATCTCAGCCGCAGCGACGCCAAGGGCCTGATTCAGGCCCTGATGACGGGCAAGGCCACGCCGGCGCAGATCGGAGGCGTGCTCGTTGCCCTGCGGGCCAAGGGCGAGACGGTGGACGAGATCACCGGCGCGGCCGAAACCATGCGTGCTCTGGCTACCCGGGTGACCGTGGATGTCCCCCACCTCGTGGACACCTGCGGCACCGGCGGCAGCGGCAAGAAGCTTTTCAACGTGTCCACCGCTGCCGCCTTCGTGACCGCCGCCGCCGGAGCCCACGTGGCCAAGCACGGCAATCGCGGCATGACCAGCGCCAGCGGCTCAGCGGACGTGCTAGAGGCTGCGGGGGTGAATCTCGCGCTGACGCCGGAGCAGGTGGGGCGCTGCATCAGTGAAGTGGGCGTCGGCTTCCTCTTTGCCCAGCGCCACCATGCCGCCATGAAGCACGTGGGCCCGGCCCGTCGTGAACTTGGCGTACGGACGCTGTTCAACGTCCTCGGCCCCCTGACCAATCCCGCCGGGGCGCCCAATCAGGTACTCGGGGTTTTCGATCACGTCTGGCAGCGCCCCATGGCGGAGGTGCTGAAGGCCCTGGGCAGTCGCCACGTTCTGGTGGTCCATGCCGACAGCGGTCTCGACGAGATCGCCATCGACGGCCCGACTTTGGTGGTGGAACTGCGGGACGGTCAGATCAGCGAGTACAGCATCACACCCGAGCAGTTCGGTTTCGAACGCGCGTCGCTCGAGGCCCTGCAGGCCGACTCCCCGGCTGCCAGTCTGGAACTGGTCCGCGCGGCCCTGGCCGGCAAGGGTGCCGCTGCCGACATCGTTGCGCTCAATGCCGGGGCCGCCATCTACGCCTCCGGCGTAGCCCTGTCCATGGCCAACGGCATCACCATGGCGCAGGACGCCATTGCCGCCGGACTCGCCCGAGAGCGTCTGGACGAGCTGGTGCGCATCTCTTCCCTGATGGGCGAGGATTGATCCGGTATGGCCGATGACATTCTCGAGAAAATCCTGGCCACCAAGCGCGAAGAAGTGGCTGCGGGCCGCAGGGCAACGCCGCTGGTGGAAATGATCGCACGGGCCGGTGACGCCGATCCGCCCCGCGGCTTTGCGGCTGCCCTGGCCCGACGCATCGAGCAGGGCGACGCGGCGGTGATCGCGGAGATCAAGCGCGCATCGCCGAGCAAGGGCCTGATTCGCGCCGACTTCGATCCACCGCAGCACGCGGCCAGCTACGCTGCAGGCGGTGCCGCCTGTCTCTCGGTGCTCACGGACCGGGACTACTTCCAGGGCGCCGACGCGTATCTGCAGGCTGCACGCGCAGCCTGCACCCTGCCGGTTCTGCGCAAAGACTTCACCATCGACCCCTGGCAGGTCTGGGATGCCAGGGCCCTCGGCGCCGATTGCATCCTGCTGATCGTCTCCGCTCTAAGCGATGATCAGCTGGCCGAACTCGAAGGCAGCGCCATGGAAGCCGGCCTCGACGTGCTCGTCGAAGTTCACGATGCCGACGAACTGCAGCGGGCATTGGCGCTGTCCACGCCCCTCATCGGCGTCAACAACCGCAACCTGCGGACCTTCGAGACCCGCATCGAGACCAGCCTCGAGCTCAACGCACAGCTTGCCGCGTCGACGGACGGCCGCTCGCAGGGACGCCTGCTGGTGACGGAGAGTGGAATCCGTGATCGCGATGACGTGGCGCGCCTGCGCGCGGCCGGTATCCACGCCTTTCTCATCGGCGAAACCTTCATGCGCGCCGACGATCCCGGCGCAGCACTGAAGACCATGTTCGAGGACGGGGCAGGGCCTTGTGGGAGCTCACGAAGCGAAGCGTAGTGAGCGATTGCCTGCAGCGCCGGGAAGGCTTCCTGCAAGCAGGGATCTCGAAGCGCTCTACCGACGCGATCAGCGGGTACCGTAGACGACCATGGTCTTGCCCTTGACGGAGACCAGGCCCTGATCGGAGAGCGTCTTGAGCACGCGCCCCACCATTTCCCGTGAACAACCAACAATGCGACCGATTTCCTGGCGGGTGATCTTGATCTGCATGCCATCGGGATGGGTCATGGCGTCGGGTTGCCTTGACAATTCCAGCAAGGTGCGCGCGACCCGTCCGGTGACGTCGAGGAAGGCCAGATCTCCCACCTTTTCGGTAGTCTTGCGCATGCGCTCGGCCATCTGACCGCCGAGCAGGTAAAGCATGCTCGAATCCTCTTCCGCCAGCTCCCGGAAGCGCGTGTAGGACAGCTCCGCCACTTCGCATTCGGTCTTGGCCTTGACCCAGGCCGAGCGCGGCATGTCGTCGTCGAAGAGTCCCATCTCGCCGAAGAAGTCACCTTTGTTGAGGTAGGCCACGATGATCTCGCGACCGCTCTCGTCCTCGATGAGGACGGTGACGGAACCGTCAGTGATGTAGTAGAGGGAATCGGAGTTGTCTCCAGCGAAGATGATCGTGGACTTGGCCGGATACTTGCGCCTGTGCGCCGCAGCCAGGAACGACTCCATGCTGTGCGGCGCCGTGGCCGAAAGATTGATGCTCACCATGCTTGCGTACCGTACCCCAAAGCCTCCCGGAGCACCGCGTTGGCACCCGTCTCGATCATGCCACTCCCCCCGAGGTGGTTCAATTGAACTCGCCGCACGGTGAGCGCAGGACTTCACCCGTGCGCGGGCGTCGACATTGGGTGAGAATGGCGGCCCCGAAGCAGGCCAGGATGGAATGTCATGCACGCGCGCATCAAATGGGTCGACGGCGCCATGTTCATCGGCGAGTCCGGCAGCGGCCACGCGGTCGTGATGGATGGCCCGCCGGATCACGGTGGCCGCAACCTCGGCATCCGGCCGATGGAGATGATGCTGCTCGGGCTCGGCGGCTGCGCGAGTTTCGACGTAGTGGACATCCTCAAGAAGGCGCGGGCCAACGTCAGCGACTGCGTGGCCGAAATCGAAGCCGAACGGGCCGACACCATTCCTGCGGTCTTCACCCGCATCAGGTTGCATTTCAAGGTCACGGGGGCGGGCCTGAAGGCCAAACAGGTGGCCCGTGCCGTACAATTGTCAGCGGAGAAGTACTGCTCCGCGTCCAGGATGCTCGAGGCGGGCGGCGTCGAGATTCATCACTCCCACGAGGTCATCGACCTCGCCGACCCCGACAGCAATGGATGAGGTGATATCCCATGAGCAAAGTCGAGCGCCCGGGACCCACTGCCGGTCTGCGCCACGTCGCCCTTTTCGTCGACCGTTTCGAGGACTGTCTCGACTTCTACACGCGCCTGATGGGCATGAGCGTCGAGTGGAAACCTGACGAGGACAACATCTACCTCTGTTCAGGCCATGACAACCTGGCCCTGCACCGGGTGAACGAGCCGGCGGCCAGCAGCGGGCAACGCCTCGACCACATCGGCTTCATCATCGACACCCCGGCCGAGGTCGATCGCTGGCAGGCGTTTCTCGAAGCCGAAGGGGTGACGCTGCTCACCGAGGCCCGCACCCACCGTGACGGCGCGCGCAGCTTCTACTGCGAAGACCCCGCCGGCACCAAGGTTCAGGTCATCTATCACCCGCCGCTGTCCCGGGGGGCATAGCCAGCCTTCGGCACGAACCGAGGGTGGGCGCAGCCCATTGCGATCCCGCCGACATCCACCGAAGACATCTGCTTCAGCACCGTGCTTCGGGATCGATTTCGACAGCGATTCCAAACAAGTCTAGGCGCAACGAAAACAGGCTGCGTGCCGAGTCGGGCCTCAGATCCGGTAAGCCGTGGCGGTCATCAGCTTGGAGACCGCCGTCATCAGGCGCCGCACCGGCGCCGGAAAGGCGTCGCCGCCCGCAGCCAGAGCGTCATCACCATGCCGTGCTTCGTCCTCACGCATGCGTTCGACGATGGCGCGACTGCGCACATCGGCCTCGGGCAGTTCCTCCCGGTGACGATCGAGGTGCGCCACCACCTGATCCTCGGTGGCGTGAATGAAACCCAGGCTGATGCGATCACCTGCGGCGCCGGCCAGCACACCCATGCCGAAGGACAGACCATAGAACACCGGATTCAGCCGGCTCGGATCGGACTCGAGTTCCTTCAGGCGCTCAGCGCACCAGGCCAGATGGTCCTCCTCCTCCCTCGCGGCGCCAGCCATGGCCCGACGCACTGCCGGGTCACGAGCGGTCAGTGCCTGCCCCTGATAAAGCGCCTGGGCGCAGACTTCCCCCGTATGATTGACGCGCATGAGTCCGGCAGCGTGACGCCGCTCGCTGTCCGAAAGCGCACTGTCGACGACTTCAGCCGGTGGCAGCGAACCTGCCGGTGATGGGCGCCTGGGCGCCGGGCCGATGCCGCTGAAGCTGCGCAGCATGCGATCAGCCTGCAGGATGGCGCGGTCCATGAAGGGGGATGCCATGGGGAAATCTCCGAATCGGTGCCCGTAGCGGCTGATATGATCGCACGAAATCGCGAGCTGCGGTCGCGCAGCTCGAGGGGGGATATCTGCCACTTTGAGCCCCGCCCCGCCGCCGCAGTGGGAGCCGGGCAGCAGCCATGGCAGTTCACGACCAAGAGCGCAGTCAGGCCGCGGGCCTGGCGACAATGTGGAGACCTGGCAGTGACGGATGTTCGCGACCTGGCCCTGATGATCCGCTCCCGCACACCGCTGATCGTGGTGGAAACCCATGACGAAAAGCGGGTTCTGGAACTGGTAGCCGGCATCGCCATGCGGCAGGGGCTGAGCTGCCACGAGTGGACCGCCGTACGCGGCCTCGAACGGGGCGGGCTGGCACGAGGCGCCCTGGCGGAAGAGCCGAAGTCCCTCGCGCCGGAGGCCGTGCTCACCGGCATTCTTCGGGACGGCAGCCACGGTATCTACGTGCTCTGCGACTTCCATCCCTACCTCGACCAGGAACCGAAGATCGTCCGGCTGATCCGGGAAATCGCACTGGATTACGAGCGCCTTCACTGCACGCTGCTCTTCATCAGCCACCGCATGACCCTGCCGCCAGAGCTGAGTCGGCTCGGTGCCCGCTTCGAGCTCGCGCTGCCCGACTCGGAAACGCTCATGGCCATCGTCCGGGAGCAGGCCGAACTCTGGTCCCGGGCTCATCCGGGTCAACGGGTACGCACCGACCGGGAGACGCTCGAGCGTCTCATCAGCAACTTGCGCGGCGTCAACGAGGCCGACGCCCGACGCCTCATCCGCCACGCCATCTTCACGGACGGCGCCATCACGGAGTCTGACCTCCCAGCCATCAACCGTCTCAAATTCGAGCTGATCGGGGCCGACGGCATTCTCGCGCTGGAGTACGACACCCCGACCCTGGATGCCGTGGCCGGACTCGGCCGGGTCAAACGCTGGCTGGACAAACGTCGCCGGGCCCTGGCAGGCGAGGGCAGCGAGCAGGACCGCCCCAAGGGCATCCTGCTGCTCGGCGTGCAGGGCGGCGGCAAGAGTCTGGCGGCGCGCTGCATCGCAGGCGAGCTGGGTCTGCCCCTGCTGCGGCTGGACTTCGGTGCGCTCTACAACAAATTCATCGGCGAGACGGAACGCAACCTGCGGGAGTCCTTGAAGCAGGCGGAGAGCATGGCCCCCTGCGTGCTGTGGATGGACGAGATCGAAAAAGGCCTCGACGTGCGCGGGTCGGACAACAGCACCTCCAAGCGGGTGCTCGGCACCCTGCTGACCTGGCTGGCCGAGAACCGGACCCAGGTTTTCGTCACCGCGACGGCCAACGACATCCAGGCCCTGCCTCCGGAACTGCTGCGCAAGGGCCGTCTCGACGAGATATTCTTCGTCGATCTGCCGGGGCCGGAAGCCCGGCGTCAGATTCTCGAAATCCATCTGCGCAAACGTGGCTGCGACCCCACCGGCTTCGACCTCGACCGGCTGCTGGCACACTGCGAGGGGTTCACGGGAGCCGAAATCGAGCAGGCGGTGGTGTCAGCCCGCTATGCCGCCGCCAGTCGCAATGCCGAACTCGATACCGATGCCCTGTGTCGGGCCCTCGATGGAACGGTGCCGCTGTCGGTGACCATGGCCGAGTCCATGGCGGGACTTCGGGCCTGGGCGGCAGAGCGTACCGTTGCTGCGGATTGACGGGCGACTCGAGGCGGCGGGTGATCAGCCAGCGTTCGGGGGATCCTGCAGGACGTGGGCTTCCAGCCCCTCCTGATTGAGAATGTAGGCCGCCAGCACACTGCGGCGCCCGCCGTCGCAAGTGACCACGTACAGCGTTTCCGGATCGAGCTTGGACATGTTCTGGCGCAGCACCTGCAGCGGCAGATTGCGGCTGCCGGGAACATTGCCACGCTTGTATTCGGCGGGCAGGCGAACGTCGAGTACCGCCACCTTCTCGTCCGGTTTTTCGAGCATGGCAAGCAGAGTTTCGTAGTCCATATAGTCGAGCACGGGATCCTGGAGCAGCGCCTGAAAGTCCGGCTTGCCAAGCCGCATCAGGGCACCGTTCGTGATCATGGTGATGGTGGCGTTGCGGGGGGCATCGCCAATCAGCGCATCCTCGCCGAACATGTCTCCGGGCCCGAGTTCGGCCAACATCACTTCCTTCGTCTCACCCTCTCTGGCCACCCGGCGGGTGACTTTGCAGCGGCCGGACTTGACCACATAGAAGTAGTCTCCGGGATCGCCCTGGCGGATGACGGCCTCACCCGCATCAATAAGGGTCTCCTCGAACTTGGAGAACAGCTGCTGGATGTTGGCCGGCGGAACGGCAGCGAACATGGCCGATCCCAGCAGGCAGGACATCCAGTCGTTTTCGACATCAGCACCGGAGGCCAAGTCCGTAACCATGTAGTTACCGGCCTGATCCCAGGTCAGGACGAGATCCACATGGTCCTTGGGCACGACGAACAGGCGCACCGGCGTGGTCGACACGGCCGTCACCGCGTGGGGGTTGTGATCATCCAGCGCCCGCTGGCAGCGCTCGCTGCCGCCTTCCACCGGCGTGATCTGGAAGCTGGCATCGGTGAGATCGACGGTGCCCTGGATCAGGTAGTGCATCTCCCCGTCCGCAGCGCCCCTTTTGAACAGGATCTTGCCCTTGTCCAGAATCACGAGACGTCCCTTGCGCTGGATGTCCTGCAAGTGGGCTTCCGAGAGGGTATTGAAGGGCGCGAGGAGCTTCAGAACATCCAGAGGCATGCTGTCGGTCATGCGCAACTCCGATCCGGCACGGCGCAAGAGATAGAACTGGCTAGTGCGCTCTCGTCCTCAGACCGCCCCGCCAACATCGGTTTGGCCCAGGATTATGTCACGTCCATCGCTCAGGTCGGAACCGCTGCAGTACCCATGGCCGTCACGGGCATCGGGTTCGGGTTCGGGATCGGGATCGAAATCGGGTTCGGGTTCGGGTTCGGGTTCGCTAGCGAAATCGACTCCGATAGCGATACCGATAGCGATACCGATAGCGATACCGATACCGATACCGATACCGATCCCGACAGCATGACCGAAGCTCGTGACGAACCCCCAGAGGGCGCGTCACGTAGCCCAGCGAACCACACGCGACCCAGGGATCACGCCCAATCCATCTCAGAAAGTCTGGCGGACGCCGAACTCCACCAGCCAGCGGTTGTAGTCGAAGATCGGCAGGTTGCTGTCCACATCCGTGTAGCCCACCTCGGCGTGCAGCTGCAGGCCTTCCCAGATCCGCAGCGTCGTCCCC
>JAFIFJ010000057.1 GCA_020832085.1 Gammaproteobacteria bacterium
CCGGGGCGGCTCCCCCCCCCCCCCCGCAACCCCCACCCCCCCCCCCACCCGCCCGGGGGGGTCACCCACCCACACCCGCCCCCCAAACCCCGGGGGGGCGCCCCCCCCCCCCCCCGGCATCCGCCCTTCGAGTCAACTCCAGGTGACCGTCTTCCGTACCTGCGTGCTAGCCTCTCCAACCTGAAGTCATCACCACGGCAGCGCGCGTGAATCCCCTCGAAAGCATCGACCACATTCTGAGCACGGCACGTTCGGTACGCCGCAAACTCGACTTTGAACGGCCCATCCCGGACCAGGTTCTGCTCGACTGCATCGACATCGCCACCCAGGCACCCAGCGGCCTCAGCGAATCCTGGCGCTTCGTCATCGTCCGCGACCCGGATCGCAAGGCCCGGATCGCTGCCCTGTACCGGGCCGCCCTCGAAGAACTGGTGAGCGCCCGGGGCCTCGATGTGAAACCCACCCAGAACGCCCTCACCGACAGGCTGCACGAGATGCCGGCCCTGGTGTTCGTCTGCGCCCAGGACGTGCCCGACCTCGCCGAGATTCCGCAACAGGTGGCGTTCTACGGGTCGGTGCTGCCCGCAGCCTGGTCGCTGATGCTGGCGCTGCGGGCCAGAGAGATCGGCACCACCTGGACCAGCCTGCTGATGGCCCGTCGCAGCGAGGTCAGCGGCCTGCTCGATCTGCCGGATGGGGCACTGCCGCTGGTGATGCTGCCGGTGGCCTATACCCTGGGCGCACGCCTGCGACGGGCGGAACGCCTGCCGAGCCGCGAGGTGACCTACTTCGATCGCTGGGGGATGAAGCGAACAGAGGAGGAGTGAACCGGCGCGCCGCCATACAGCGCACCGGTAAAATGATGGAAGCGGATTCGTCCTGTCGGCCACCCGCGAAAAACTTTCGCGGCTGAAGCCACTCTCCTATGAAACATACGACAACCATTTGATTTTGGAACAATTTTTCAGATTGGACCACGCCCGTGTGGGAGAGCCCTATTCGCGCAGCGAATGGGCCGATTGCGAGGCGTTGTGCCGAAGCTGAAGACACCGGCTTCGCTGAACGTCATGCCAATCGGCGCATCGCCCTGCGGGCGCTAGCGCTCTCCCACAGTCAGCGCATCGCAAGTTTCTTCCGCGACAGCGCGAACGAAAGTTATTGGCGAACTCCCACGGAGGGGCAACGCCAGCGTCAGGCGAGCCCCTCCGAACGCAACGGATCAGGAAGTCTTGCCGACCCGTGGCGTCTTGTCGGTACGCCGCTCGTAGCGGGCCGTGGGGCGCTTGCCGTTCTCGTCGAGGATGTCGAATTCCTCGGCCAGATCCTCGACCCACTGAATCGAACCGCTGCGGGCCATGAGATCAGTGGCGCCGAGCAGGGCGACGGCCGAACGGCCGACGAACAGGGGCGTCTGGGACTGGGACAGATCCATCTCCTGGGACTTGGCCACGTCCTGAATGAACTCGGTGGCCACCGAGCCCGGATACAGCACCACCGCCGCCACGCCCTTGGGTTCGAGTTCGACGGCCATGTCCGCAGTCAGGCGATCGAGGCCCGCCTTGCCGGCACCGTAGGAGCTCGAGAAGTGATAGCTCTGGCCGCCCGGCGAGGAGACGTTGATTATGGCCGCACCCGGACCCGCCTTGAACAGCAGCGCTGCTGCGTGCCAGCTGGCCACGTAGTGGGCGCGCAGGCCGATCCCCACCTGGTCGTCCCAGATGCTGATCGGATGATCCCAGAATCCACCACCCCAGGCCGGCGGATCGGGAATCTTGTAGACGTTGTTGACCAGGATGTCGATGTGGTCGACTTCCGAGGCAATACGCTTGAACAGCGCCTCGATGTCCGCATCAACACCGTGATCGCACTGGATGGCGCGGCCTTCGCCGCCCGCTTCCGTGACCTGGCGGGCGGTGGTGTCGATGGTGCGCTCGCCGGGACCGGTGGAACGACCGGTAACGTAGACGGTGCAGCCCTGCTCACCAAGGGCCAAGGCAATGCCCTTGCCGATGCCGCGGCTGGCACCCGTGACTACCGCGATCTTGCCTGTCAATGCTCCCATCGGTACCTCTCGTCATGCCGTGAATGATCGGCCGCAGATGAATGCGGGGTGCAGATATTCAGAGCATTCGCGCGTGAATGCAAATCAGGCCACGCTGCTGTGGGACAATGGGGCCTCAACGGAGCGGGGGAACGCAGCACGATGGAACCGATTTCACTGTCACGCATCCTGGCCTTCTGGGCCGAGCGGCAAGCTGATGCCGCCGCCATCACCCACGAAGCCCGGACCCTGACCTGGGCGGAATTCGAGGCCCGCACCAACCGCCTGGCGCGAGCCTACGCTGAGCGCGGCGTTGGGGCGGATGACTTCGTGACCATTGCCCTGCCCAACGGCCTGGCCTTCTTCGAGGCGACCTTCGCCACCTGGAAGCTCGGCGCCACACCGCAGCCGGTATCGGCCCGGCTGCCCGCAGCAGAACTTGGCCGACTGCTGGAGGTCGGCCAGCCGAAACTGGTGGTGGGCGTGGACGCCGCGGCGCACCCGGATGCGAACACCCTGCCGGCGGATTTCGAACCCGACCCGGCGCTGTCCGACGCGGCGCTGCCGGAGCGCACCGCCACCGCCTTCAAGGCCATGACCAGCGGCGGCAGTACCGGACGCCCCAAGCTCATCGTCTCCAAACTGCCCGCAGCCTGGGACCCGGACCTGGACTACCTCAACTTCGGCCAGTGCGGTGCGGTCCTGATCCCAGGCCCGCTCTATCACAACGGCCCCTTCTCCTGGGCGGTGATCGGTCTGTTCAAGGGCAATCACGTGGTGGTCACCACCCGCTTCGACGCCGAGCAGACCCTGGCCCTGATCGAGCGCCATCGCATCGATACCCTCTACCTGGTTCCGACCATGATGCAGCGCATCTGGAATCTGCCCGAGGACGTTCGGACCCGTCACGACCTGTCTTCTCTGCGCGCCGTCTGGCACCAGGCCGCCCCCTGCCCGGCCTGGCTCAAGGAGCACTGGATCGCCTGGCTCGGTGCCGAAGTGATCTGGGAACTCTACGGCGGCACCGAAGGCCAGGGCGCCACCACCATCCGCGGCGACGAGTGGCTGGAGCACCGGGGCGCCGTGGGGCGGCCGGTGGACACCTGTGAAATGAAGATCGTCGATGAAGATGGCCAGGATCTGCCTCCCGGTGAGATCGGCGAAGTCTTCATGCGCCCCAAGGCCGGCCCCGGCACCACCTATCGCTACATCGGCGACACGCCACGAGCCATCGACGGCGGCTGGGAAAGCATCGGTGACATGGGTTATCTCGATGCCGAGGGCTACCTCTACCTCACGGATCGCCGTGCCGACATGATCCTGCGCGGCGGTGCAAACATCTATCCGGCGGAAGTGGAGGCCGCATTGGACGCCTTCCCTGGCGTGCGCTCCTCGGCCGTCATCGGTCTGCCCGATGCCGAACTCGGCAACACCCTGCACGCCATTGTCGATGCGCCGGCAGGCGACGTGGACGAGCAGGCCCTGCGCGCCCACATGGAACAGCAACTCGTGACCTACAAGCGTCCGGCCAGCTACGAGTTCACCACGGAACCGGTCCGCGACGACGCCGGCAAGGTGCGCCGCAAGGCGCTGCGCGAGGCGCGCATCGCCGCGCAGTCCTGACCGCCCCCAGACCATCCCTTCAAGGAGCCCATTGACCATGACCTCACCGGAAATCACCCCCGTCCTCGTCGGCGTCGGCCAGATTCTGCAGCGCGAACCGGATTTCAATGTCGCCGCCGAACCCCTGGAACTGATGCGCGACGCCCTCAAGCAGGCCATCGACGACTGCGGCAGCAAGGCCCTGGCCGACAGCGCCAGCAGCGTGCGCGTGGCGCGGGGCATCTGGCGCTACAACGATCCAGCAAAGGTGCTTGCCGAAGACCTCGGCTTGCCCGCCAACGTGGAAACGGGTCTGTCGCCCTATGGCGGCAACATGGTGCAGACGCTGGTCAACTTGAGCGCCCTGGACATCCAGGCCGGCAAACACGAGGTCATCCTCATTGCCGGTGCGGAGTGCGGCTACAGCCGCGCCAAGGCCCGCAAGGCCGGAGTCCGCCCGAACTGGCGCGAAGCGCCCGGAGCGCCGGTGGTGTTCGGCGAGGAGGTGCCCATGGTCAACGATCATGAACTCGCCCGCGGCCTGAAGATGCCGATCCAGTTCTATCCCATGTTCGAGAACGCCCTGCGCCACAGCCTCGGGCTGTCCATCGACGACCATCTGGTCCGCATCTCCGAACTCTGGTCCCGCTTCAGCGAGGTCGCGGCCGGCAATCCCAACGCCTGGATCCGCGACGCCGTCCCGGCAGAGGAGATCCGCACACCTTCAGCCAGCAACCGCCCGGTGTCCTTTCCCTATCCGAAACTCATGAACTCCAACAACTCCGTGGACATGGGGGCGGCGCTCGTCCTGTGCTCCCTGGCCGCCGCCCGCCGCATGGGCGTGGACGAGGCGAAGATCGTCTACCTGCACGCGGGCGCCGATGCCCACGATACCTACTACGTCTCCAATCGCGACAATCTCTACACTTCGCCAGCCATTCGCGTCGGTGGCCGACGGGTGCTGGAACTCGCAGGCCTGACGCCGGCAGACGTCGCCCACTGCGACTTCTACAGCTGCTTCCCGGTGGCCGTGCAGATCGGTGCTGCCGAAGTCGGCTTCGATCTCGAGCGCCCCCTCACGGTCACCGGTGGATTGACCTTCGGCGGCGGCCCCATGAACAACTACGTCATGCACTCCATCGCCCGCATGGCGGAAGTGCTGCGCGCCGATCCCGGCAGCAAGGGACTGGTCACCGCCAATGGCGGCTTCCTCACCAAGCATGCTTTCGGCGTCTATTCCACGGAGCCGCCCGCCAAGGGCTACCAGCATCAGGACGTGCAGGCGGAAGTGGATACCCACCCGACCCGTGAGCTCGACGAGACCTTCGCCGACACGGCTCCGGTGGAAGCCTATACCGTGATGTACGGTGCCAAGGGCCCTGCCGAGGCTTACGTGTCCGTCATCACTTCCGAGGGCAAGCGCGCCTGGGGCCGCAGCACGGACCCCGACGTGATGGATGCCATGACCCACGAAGAGTTCTGCGGACGGATGGTGAAACTCGACGGCGAGGGTGCAGCCTCGTTCTGAGGCCACGCGAGTCGCTGTCGCCACCCCCGAGGGGCATGACGAGCCGCCCGTCATGGACGCTCGTCGCGCCCCTTGCGCCGCCTGAACAGGCGGCCGAGATCCTGTCCCCCCGATCGCCTACAGCGGCACGGAGCCGGGGAAAATCCTATGCAGGCGACAGCTCCATCGCCGGAGCAGACCAAGACCTTTTGGATCGGAAAGCAGATGAAGGCCTTGGTCCCAAGTACTGTCGACTACAGGATTCTTACTCCCGGCCAAATACCCATGGCCCAGCCGAAGCCAAAACGGAACCCTGCTGCTGCCCCGACGGCCCCTCCCATCGCAGCACCGCGCATGGTGTTGGTCAGCACCGTGCCGTACAACGACCCTGCCCCGTTCCAAACGTGACGGATTGTGGAATCGCCACAACCCCAGCCACACAATCAATCCCTGAATCGGTCAGATTTCGCATCTTGAGACTCTATGTCCAGTAAGTGAGAGCTTATCCAGGCCTGGAACCGAACCATCGCACGTTGCTGCGTTCCCGCAAGTGAGTGTCGGAGATACCTCACAGCCTAATGCGGTCAGAGCTCTCCAGCAGGCTCAAAGTGTGACTGCCAGAGCCGCGCAAAGACCTGCCACAGATCAATCGGGAGCTGAGCGCCGTCCATTCAGCGCTTCGAAAACGCGAGCTGCCAGTTGGGCGCGCGTAAAGGGCTTGGCGAGGATCGGCTCCCGCGAGCCTGGCAGGTCTTCGGCGCCGACTTCTTTGGTCGGATATCCGGACATGTAGATCACCGGCAGGTCAGGGCGCAGTTCGAGCAGCTCGCGGACCATGGCGGGTCCTGGGCGCGACCCGGCAATGACGATGTCCGAAAGCATGAGGTCGACAGCTTCGCCAGCCAGAAGCCAATGCCGGACGGTCGCTTCATCACGCGCCGGCAGCACCTGGTAGCCCATGTCGCGGAGCATGCGCGTCACCACATCGAGCAGGTCCGGTTCATCTTCGAGGACGAGGATCGTCTCGCCGCGGCCCGGGTCGGCAACGCCAGCGGTCCGCCACTCCGCTGCGGCGCCGGCGACTTCGCTGGAGCGCGGAAACCAGAGCGTCACCACCGTACCGGAACCCGGCTGGCTGCGAATGTCCACCTGGCCGCCGGACTGACGCGCGAACCCGAACACCATGCTCAAGCCGAGACCGGTTCCGCGGCCGGGGGGTTTGGTCGTGAAGAAGGGCTCGAAGACGCGACTCAACGTTGTTTCATCCATGCCGGAGCCGTCATCGGTCACGCTCAGGACGACGTATTCCCCCGCTTTCAGCACATCGCCACCCTGCCCGGGCGCAGCGACCTTCCGATTTTCGACGTCGACTCGAATACGCCCCTGTCCCTGCATGGCATCGCGGGCGTTGATCAGAAGATTCAGCGTCGCGCTTTCGAGCTGGCCAGGGTCCACCTCACAGACCCAGACGTCATCAGGACAGTGGATTTCCAAAGTCAACGCCGGCGTCAAGGTGCTCTTCAAGAGTGGCTCCATGCGCGCCAGGACCTTACCGAGATGTACGCTCCGTGGCGCGAGCATCTGCCGTCGCGAGAATGCGAGCAGCTGCCGTGTCACCTTGGCACCACGTTCCGAGGCCTGCAGGATGGGCTCGATCATGGCGTCCAGATCGGGCCGCTCCCGGGCCGCCTCCCGCAACAGTTCCGCGCGGCCGATGATGATGGCGAGGAGATTATTGAAGTCATGCGCCACGCCACCCGTGAGCTGACCGACGGCTTCCATCTTCTGCGCCTGTCGCAGCTGCTCTTCGATGACGCGACTCTCAGTCACGTCCGAACCGGTCATGAGAATCACGCTGTCGCCGTCGATCTCCAGCGTCTCTACGTTGAGCACGAGCTGACGAGGGCCTCTTGGCGTATGGGTCGTGGCTTCGAAGTCCCGCAGCCGTCCGCCACCTTGGCGAATCGCTTCGAGCATCCGGTCCCGGTTCTCCGGTGAACCCCATATTCCGAGTTCGTTGGCAGTCCGGCCAATGACTTCCTCGCGCCGGAAGCCGGATACGCGCAACCACTCCTCGTTCACCTCGACGAATTCGCCCGATATCACCCGGGTGATCGACACCACGTTGCGGCTCGACTCGATCGTCTTCGCAAGCAGGTTGTTGGAGGTCCTGAGCTGATGAAGAATCTCCTGCTTGTCGGTAATGTCGCGGGAATTCACCAACAGCAAGTCAGCGCCTCCGTACTGCCAAAGCCGACCGACAGCCTCGATATAGCGCCATCCCCCGTCCTTGTGGCGAAAACGCGCGACGACGGTTTCGACCTCGCTCTCCCGGGCCAAGACCCTGCCGATCGCGGCCTGCACCTCTGTGCGCTCGTCTTCATGGATATACCCCAGGACTTCCTCACCGACGAGTTCTGCCCGCCCGTAACCGAAAAAGCGCTCGAAGGCCGGGCTTTTGAAAACGATGCGACCCAGTTCATCGACAACGGTAACGATGTCGATCGAGTGTTCCACCAGCGACTTGAAAAACGCCGGTTCTTCAGCAGGAGCGCTCGCTCCCTCAATGCGCATGCAGGCGACACCTGAGTCGATGGGGAATCGCCAAGCATAGAACGCCACGTCGGTGCGGACCAAGTTCGATGCTCAGCAACCGGGCCCCTCACTGCGACGCCCGGGGCACTCCTGTAAGGTTGTCCGGAAGAGGCTGCCAGCAACGTTCGCGCGGGCAGCAGCTGCCCCGGAAGGCCAGGCTGGAGGAAATGTGGTTCGCAAGGCCACCATCGCCAGAGCGGAAGAGCGGGACATCTCGCAGGTGGTCGAACTCATCTTCCACCTCGACGCGCACGTCTCCGGCGCACCGAGGGAAGTCCTGAAGATGACGCCGGAAGGTGAGCGGCAGCTGGCGGGCCATTTCCGGTCCTTCCTCCACAATCCCTATAAGCTGCTGCTCGTCGCCAGGTCTGCCCGCGCCCGGGTTGTCGGCATGGGCGACATTGCGCTCTGGATGCAGGCGGAGGTCTGGGAGACGCCGGAGCGCCAGGGGCAGTGGTACGGAATCATTGACGACGTGTGGGTCGAACCGGAGTATCGAGGCCAGGGGCTGAGCAGGCTCATCGTCGTCGAACTTGCGGCATTCGCCCGCAGTCACGGGGTCGAGTCCCTGCAGCTGGAGTATTCGACGAGCAACGAGGAAGCAGCCCGGACCTGGAACCGGATGGGCTTCCGCCCGGTCGGGGTTCGCGCGGCAGCTTCGGCCAGCGAGGTGCTGGCACTGCTCAAATCGGACGAGACACCATCCTGATGCTGTTCGAGGAGATCAAGTGATAGGAGATCGCAGCGTTATCGCCTTCTACGACGAGCGGATGCTGGGGCACGAGCCGAACATCGAGGAACCGTTCCTGCCCGGCCGACTCGCGCGCCGGGTCAAGGAGATTCTCGATGGCCTCGACGTCAAATGGAGCTATCCCGAACACCCCGGTCGCGTCACGGCCATTCGCGAGCTTATCGATGCGCACCCCATTCCCGGCCTGACCTTCAGATCCGGCAAGATCGCCACCCGCGAACAGCTCTCGCGGGTGCACACCCTGTCCTACCTGGACGACATCTACGCCATGCGCGGCAAGAACGCGTGGCTGGACCGGGACACCACTGCAGTTTCGGCCGGCAGCGTGGAAGCGGCGGAAGTGGCAGCAGGAACCGCCATCGCCGCGGTGGAGGCCGTCATGGCCGGCGAAGCGGAGAGCGCCTTCGCCCTGGTCCGCCCACCGGGCCATCATGCCGAACCGGTCCGCGCCCGGGGGTTCTGCCTGTTCAACAACGTGGCGGTGGCCGCGGCCCACGCCCAGGCCGCGCTGGGCTGCGAGCGCGTTCTCATCATCGACTGGGACGCCCACCACGCCAACGGCACCCAGGACATCTTCTATTCCGATCCCGACGTGATGCTGTTCGACACCCATCGCGCCTCGCCCTTCTACCCCGGAAGTGGGCATCTCGAAGAGGTGGGTGCCGGATCGGGAGAAGGCACCACCATCAATGTGCCGCTGCCCGAAGGCAGCGGAGACATCGCCATGGTCAAGGCCTTCCGGGACATACTCGTCCCCGCCGCCAAGTGGTTTGAGCCGGACCTGGTGCTGGTCTCCGCGGGCTTTGATCCCCATCGACTCGACCTGGCCCTGAACTTGAGCTACGACGGATTCGCTGCCATCACCGAGATCGTCCAGGAGATCGTCGACGAGCACTGCCCCGGACGTCTCGCCATGGTCCTCGAAGGCGGCTACCACTTGGAATCACTGGCCAAGGGGGTCCACACCGTGCTGCAGATTCTCGCCGGCGGCGACGCTCCACTGCCGGCGGAGCCCGGGGTCGACGAGGTGGCGGAGGCGGCCGCCTTCCATCTCAGCGCCTTCACCGACGACTGAACCCGACGCGCGGCCACAACACGCGCCTCCGGCCAGCCCTCGCATCGATCTGTATACTCGCGGCCATGCCTTTTCCCCTGCCCATCATCCTTGCTGCCGTGATCGGCTTCCTGCTCGGCGGCCCCATCGGTGCGGTCGTCCTCGGCACCATCGTCTGGTGGCTGCGCCGCTCGGCCCCCATGCGTTTTCTGCGCGATCTGAAAGCCATCCAGAGTCAGTTTCTCGATTCGACTTTCGCGGTCATGGGTGCCCTGTGCAAGGCCGACGGCCGGGTCACAGAAGCCGAGATCCGCACCGCCGAGTCACTGTTCGAACGCCTGCGCCTGAATCCGGAGGGGCGCCGCAACGCCCAGGCATCGTTTCAGCGCGGCAAGGCAGCCGATTTCGATCTCGATGGTGAACTGCAACGGTTCATGAAGCGCTGCGGGCGCAACCGCGCCCTGCTCTCCATGTTCCTGCAGGTCCAGCTCTCAGCCGTTGCCGCCGACGGCGCCCTGCACCCCGCGGAGCACGAGATGCTGCTGCGCGTCGCCCGCGGCCTCGGACTTCCGGAATCCGAGGTGAGGCGACTCGAGGCCATGCTCGGCGCAGGCGTCAAGGGCGCACCCGCATCGGCAGATGCCCTGGCAGCCGCCTACGACGTGCTGGGCCTGACGCCTGAGGCTTCTGATTCCGAAGTGAAAAAGGCCTACCGCCGACAGGTGAGCCAGAACCATCCGGACAAGCTCGCCGCACGGGGACTTCCCGAGAGCATGCGCGCACTTGCAGAAGAGCGGACGCGCGAGATCGTCGAGGCCCACGACAGAATCATGGCCGCAAGAAAAGCGAGTTAATCAGCGGACGGCAGGCCCGAGTTGCTGCCCCGTCGCTTTGGCGTCGAGGCCCCTTGGGCCATCATCGACCGACTGCCCCCCTCTGGCGAATCGATCAGAACCGACCCATCCGGCTGTGTACGACATCGTACAGATGCGGCAGCCGATCGCGCCTAACGTTTCCCATGTTGGAAGCACGTTGAGCATCGCCATGATCGGCACACAGACCGACTATCCACATGACTTCGCCTCAACACCGCCCTCCATCAGGAACAATTCCTTCGACTGCTTGAGTTGATTTGTGAGGTTGACATGAAAATCGAAGCCAAGGATGCAAGGACACCAAGTCATCAAAGATCGCGAACGTCACTGTCGCTTCTGACCGTCGCCATCATCGGCACGGTTTCCGCCGCCGCACCCGCCTATGCGATGCCCGTTCTGGGTTCCGCAGGTGACTTTTCCGTCCTGGGTGCATCGACGGTGACCAACACCGGCGCGACCACACTGTGGGGAAATCTTGGTGTTCATCCAGGCCTGTCCATCACCGGCCAGGAGTCCATTACCATCAATGGCCAGCCTGCCCTGACCACAGGTTCAGTGTTCGTCCACGAAGGCAATGCCGTCGCGCAACAGGCCCAAAGTGATGCGCTTACGGCCTACAACTTCCTGTTCGGCCTGCCTTCCATGCAGGACCTGACCGGTATTGATCTCGGAGGACAGACCCTCTCTCCTGGCGTCTACAACTTCGACACGGCTGCTCAGTTGACGGGAACCCTCACCCTGGACTTCGGTGCCAACCCGGATTCGCTCTTCGTGTTCCAAATCGGCAGCACGCTCACCACCGGCAGCAACTCGGTCGTCGAGGTTCTCAATGGCGGTGCAAACAGCGGGGTGTACTGGCAGGTCGGCTCCTCGGCAACGCTTGGCAGCAGCACCCTGTTCGCAGGGAACATCCTCGCTGACCAAAGCGTGAGCCTGACGACAACCGCCCAGATTCTGTGCGGCCGCGCTATCGCTCTGAATGCTGCAGTGACCATGGACGGCAATACCATCTCCAATGATTGCGACGTTTTCGGCAGCCCCCGAATGGACTTCGGCAGCGCAGGCTTCAGCGGCGACGGGAGCGGCAGCGGTAATGGCAACGGAAACGGAAACGGCAACGGCAACGGCAACGGCAACGACAACGGCAACGGAAACGGAAACGGAAACGGGAACGGGAACGGGAACGGAAACGGCAACGGCAACGGCAACGGAGACGAGCCTGTACCCGTTCCCCTGCCCTCCATGCTGACGCTGTTGGCGCTCGGACTCGCGGGTTTCGGATTCAGTGGACGTCGCCGCGGTGGTGCCAAGGCGAAGCGTGCAACGACTGCCTAGCGAATATGCTGACCATGACGGAGAGCGACTTCAGGTCGCTTTGCATCACCGATGGCAGCAGCTTCGCAACGCTGGAACGCCGGCGGTCCCGAACAGCTGTCGTACGGGATCCTCGGCAAATCGGGTATGGGATGAGGACATTCATCGATCACAGGCTGTACCGCCATGTGATCGCCTACCGCCGAGGTGGTGCGAAAACTCCTTCAACCACCTGTTTTCAATCGGGATTTGGTGGGTGCGGCTGGATTCGAACCAGCGACCCCCGCCATGTGAAGACGGTGCTCTAACCAACTGAGCTACGCACCCGAGAGGGCGCGCAATATAGCACAACAAGCCGCGAACGAAAGCCCCGTATCACAGCCTGCAGCGACGGCCCTACATGGCCGCCCGCCGCTGCTTCCAGGCTGCCGTGAGTTCATCGCGAAACCCGGGGGCCGCGATGCGGATCAGGGCGCGGGCACGGGCATCCACGCTGCGCCCCTTGAGCTCCGCCACGCCGTATTCGGTGACCACGGTGTCCACATCGGTGCGGGCGCCGGTGACAGCCGTCCCCGCCGCCAGGGCTGGGACGATGCGGGACAGTTTCCCGTCCCGGGCCGTGGCCGTCATGGCAACGATGGAACGCCCGCCCGGTGACGTGGCCGCACCGCGCATGAAATCCACCGAGCCGCCGGTGCCGGAGATCTGCCTGCCGCCGACCATCTCCGCGCTGACCTGACCGAGCAGGTCCACTTCCACGGCAGAGTTGATGGAGACGAAATTCTCCAGCTCCGAGATCACGCTCACCTCGTGGGTGTAGCGCGCAGGACGGAACACCACCTCAGGACACGCTGCCAGACGCTCATAGAGCGACCGGGTACCCAGAGCCATGCCCGTGATGTGCAGTCCGCGGTCGATACCCTTGCGGGCCCCCGTGATCACCCCCCGGTCAATCAGGGCCAGACCCGCATCGTCAATCAGACCACCGTGCATGCCGAGGTCGTTGTGCTCCGAGAGCGCGGCGAGGACGGCGGCGGGAATGCTGCCGATACCCGTCTGGATGCAGGCGCCATCAGGGATCAGGCCGGCCACTTCGCGGCCGATCATGCGACTGACGCCATCGACCTCCGGCGGCTTCAGTTCCGCCAGGGCATGATCCGTTTCCAGCAGGTAATCGATGGCATCCGCCGGCATCCGCGGTGCGCCGGCCGGCGGCATCAGCGAGGCGTTGACCTCGGCCAGCACACGGCTGCCGTTGCCGAGAGCCGCTTCGAGAAAGTCCAGGTTCGGGCCATGACGGAATTGATCATTCCCGTCCCGGCCAAGCTGCACCAGGACCAGGTCGAAGCGCCGGCAGGTGGCGAGATGGCCGTAGACCCGGCGCATGTGCATGGGCAGGAAGTCCACCCGGCCTGACGCGAAGGACTGGCGGATGGCCGGCGAGAGGAAGAAACCCTCCATGCGCGCTTCGGGGTGCCAGCCGGCAAAATCGCAGCGGTTCATGCCGGGCAGCGGGAATTGCACGAAGGTCACCCCCGCGCTGCATTCCGGCCGCGATGCGATGGCTTCGAGGAGCCCCACGGGCTCGTTGCTGGCGCCGGGGACGAAAACCCTCATACCGGGACGAAGCAGGTCAGGGACCTGCTCCGGACGAAGAATGTCTGGCAAGACGACTCTACCTTTCGCTGCGCGCCCTCAGCCCGTGCAGGAGCCGCCACCGAGTACGCAGAAACGGGCGCAGTGAACGTGATTCAGGGACACCTCGCCCAGCGCCTCGGCCAGCGTCGCCCCCATTTCGAAGCGCGCATCATAAGGCAGAAGGGTGCAGGCCAGTACCACAGGGCGCGTCGATCCCTGACGGCGGACCACCATGCGCGACGATGCGCACATGATCCCGGCCGGGTCCTTGCCGAGCACATCCCAGCAGGCCGTGGTGATCTCAGGGACCTTCGCGGCAGGATCCATCTCCGGAAACAGGACCAGGCTGCCGGGATCCTGAGCATCGACGCGAATGCCCTCACGCTCGAACAGCTGCGCATAACCGGCACGCAGATCCGCTTCGCTGTCTCCCCAGCGGGTCCTGCCGGCGACGCTGAGCGCAAAGCCCTGCTCGGACAGCCAGCGTAAACCACGCAGCATGGGTGTCCAGGACTGCCGGCCACGTTCTTCGCGATGTTTGGCGGGATCGTAGTGGTCCACCGACACCCTGAACATCACCCGTTCGCCGAACCGCGCCTTGAGGTCCAGCAGCCGCTGCTGAGCCTGCTGCATGGGGCGCATGGCGTTGGTCAACACGAGGGCGTCCATGCCGCGTTCGAGCCCCAAGGTGAGGATGTCCATGAAATCCGGGTTCAGGAACGGCTCGCCGCCGGTGTAGCCCAAGGTGCGCACTGGCAGGAACCTGGCATCGATCTCATCGAGAAACGGCAGCACATCTGCCACTTCCAGATACGCGAGCCTGTCGTTGTCCGGCGAGGACTCGATGTAGCAGTTCTCGCAAGTGAGGTTGCAGCGCGTGCCGGTGTTGAACCAGAGGGTCTCGAGCAGATCGAGGCGGACGTGCGCGCGGGGTGACCCGTCCAGGGTCCGCAAGGGATCGGTGAACGGCTGCGCTGGCTGTCTGGCGATGGTATTCATGGCCATCGAGGCTACCCGGATGCTCGGCATGACACCAGCGGTCGTGCTGCCATCACTGCGGTCAGCGTGTAGGATCGAAGAACCGATGCTGCCATGAGGTGAGCCATGAATCTGGAAGTCTTCTCCGACTCCATCTGTCCCTGGTGCTGGATCGGCAAGCGCCGGCTGGAGCAGGCGCTGGCGCTGCCCGGCTGCGAAGACGTGGTGGTCACCTGGCGTGCCTTCCAGCTCTACCCTGAGATCCCACCGGAAGGCATGGACCGCGACGACTTCATGCGCGCCCGCTTCGGCTCAGCGGGCGGTCGCTCGGACATGTGGCAGCGCATCGAGGCCGAGGGCGAGAAGGAAGGCATCGGCTTTCGCTTCGGGGCCATGAAACGCATGCCCAATACGCTGCACGCGCATCGCCTCGAGCGCTGGGCCCACGTCCACGGCGGGGCAGAGGGCCAGGACCGGCTGGTGGAGTCCCTGTTCGAGACCCACTTCGTCGACGGCCACGATCTCGGCGACAAGGACGTGCTGGCCGCAGCAGCAGCCAAGGCCGGCTTCGACGCCGCCGCGGCCCGCAGCTGGCTGGACACGGACGAAGGAACCAAGGAAGTGCGTTACGAAGTCCAGTGGTCCAGGGAAAACGGCATCACCGGCGTCCCCTGCTTCGTACTGCCCAACGGCTACGGCATCCCCGGCGCCCAGGATCCGGAGACCATCGCCAAGCTGATCCGCCGCGGCAAGGAAATCGCCCAGCGCGCCAGCGCGTAACCAAGGCACGCCAGATTCAAGCGGTTCGCCAGTGGGGAAGTTCGCCAAGAGTGCTCATTCGCGCTGTCGCGGAAGCAACATGCGATGCTCCGATTGGCATGGCATTCAGCGAAGCCTGCGCCGTCACTTTGTGCAGAGCGCTTCGCAATCGGCCCATTCGCTGCGCGAATAGGGCCTTCCCACAGTAGCGTCACGCCGGATCCGAAGGGCACGCCCTTGTGGGAGAGCGCTATTTCGCGCAGCGAAATGCGCCGAATTGCATGACGTTCAGCGCAGGCAGCGGCGTCAGCTTCGGCGCAGCGCGTCGAGATCGGCCCATTCGCTGCGCGAATAGGGCCTTCCCACAGCAAGACCATGCCCGCTGCAGGCGATTCGCCAGGGGGCCCAAGACCCAGCGATGAACTCACTCCTCGACGGCCACCTGTTCCGGGGCGCTGCAGCAGGCTGCGACCTGACTGCGCTCGTATTCCAGCGCCGGGCCGGCAATGCGGCCGCCGTCTCCCGTTTCCAGCCAGCGCCGGATGCGCCCGGCGTCACCCAAAGGCGTATGGGTGCCGAAGGAGTTCAGCAGCACCACGGCCACCGGGCGGCTGTCGATCTCCGTGATCATCACCAGACAGCGCCCCGCTGCATTGAGATACCCCGTCTTGCTCAGGCCCACGTCCCAGCGACCGTTGCGGGTGAGGCGGTTGGTATTGCCGTAAGGCAGGCTGTAGCTTGGGTTGCGGAACTGCACCTGAAAATTCGTCGTCACCGAGTACTCGCGCAGCAGCGGATATTTCCAGCTCTCAGCCAGCAGGTGGGTGAGATCAGCTGCAGTGGAGGTGTTGTCGCTGGACAGCCCTGTGGTGTCCACGAACCGGGTCGCGGTCATGCCGAGTTCACGAGCCCGTTCGTTCATGGTCGCGACGAAGGCCGCGTAGCCGTCCGGGTGATGGCGCCCGAGCAGATGCGCCGCCAGATTCTCCGACGACATCAGCGCGATGCGCAGCAGATCCCGCCGCCGCGCCTCCGAGCCGATGCGCAGCCGCGACCAGGCATTGGCCGGCGCAGCACGATCGCGCTCGACAATGGGCAACCACTCATCGAGATCTGCAGCGCTCTCCAGAACCACCAGTGCCGTCATCAGCTTGGTGATGGAAGCGATGGGTGCGGCGGTCTCCGCATGCTTGGCGTAAAGCGTCTCACCGGTGTCCAGGGCCACGACATGCGCATGCACCGAGGCCAGGGCCAGGGCTGTGGCATCGCGCTGATCGAATCCCGCGCCCGCGCTGCTGCAGACCATGAGGATGGCCAGCCACCATCCTGCGGACATGACACGGCGCTCGGGAAGGTTACCAATGTTCTGCACGGTGATTCTCGAATGGGAGGCACTCATTGCTGGGGCGCCTGTTGCTGGGCTTCACGCTGCTGCTGTTCCCGCTGCCGCGCGGCTTCTTCCGCTCGCGCCGCCTGCGCCGCCAGACGCTCGGCCCAGGGCAGCGGACTCATGGAGGGCTGCGGTGCACCCGTCAATCCCGGCGTGCCACCTGCGGCAGCCCCGAGTACAGCACCGAACAGGGGATTGCTCTGACCCAGGCGCCGGCTGGCCTGCAGCCGAGCGAGTTCCATGCCGATCTGCGAGACATTGATCATGCCCGGACCCGCCGCACCTTGAATGGGGATGCGCAGCGCATCGTTCTCGTTGGCGGCGACGCCGAAGACACTGCGCAAGGTCAACGGCATCACGCCCAGCACCAGATCAGCGCGCTGATTGACCAGATCCATGCCGCCCCAGGTGGCGAAGTGCATCTGGTCCCCGATCAACAGATCCAGGCGTCGGGAGTAGGCCAGACGCCCCTCGCGCATGGACATCACAGCCGGGGTGAATTCCACCGGAAAGATGTCGCCCATGGGTCGCAGATTGCCGAAGCGCTGGCCCAGCGCGATCAGCCCCTCCAGCAGCGGACCACTTTCCAGTTCGATGCGGCCCAGGGTCAGGCTCAGCTCCGGCACGCTGATCTGGCCCAGGGCACCCTCGCCCGTCGGGATCGATACGCCCTGGGCGGGAATCAGCAGCCGGATGGGGTCTTCACCGCCGCGCATGGTGTCGAAGATGGGGTGAATGCGGGCCAGCACCTTGCGCCCGAACTCTTCCGTGGGCTGGACCTGTGCGGAGAGCGTCTCTCTCAAGGTCAAGGTGCCCTTGTTCCAGTGCGCCTTGACGTCTGCCTGGGCATTGCCGCCGCGCAGTTCGAAGTTCAGCGGCCCGGCACCCTCGCGCAAGGTGGTGTCGATGCGGGCATCGATGGTCCGCCCGAGACTGGCGACCATGAGGCCATCGCTGGCCAGGAAGCGATCCACCACGGCCACCGGCAGCTGCGCAATGCGCCCCTGCACGTCCAATGCGAGGCGCTCGGTGGAGAAGGCCCCGTCGCCGTCGAACATCTGTCCCATGCGCAGGTTCAAGTCGATGGCTCCCGGACTGGCACCCCGCTCCGCCACCGACCCGGTGAGTTTGGCCACCAGCTGCTGGCCAGCAGACTCCGTACCCACGTTCGCCACCAGGTTCTCCATCAGGTAGCGCTCGTCAGTCGCCGTGTGGCGAAGCTGGGCCTGGGGAATGGTGATGCGGGCATCCAGATCCGGCAGCCGACCCACACCGGCCTTGCCACGCAGCATCCGCAGGCGGGTGACCGAGGCATCGATGACCGTATCCGCCGCCACCAGCAGGCGGCCCGGATCCGGTTGCGGCGGCGCCGGCGACAATGCGGCGTGGGCTGCCGGCGTCAGCGTCAGGCGCAGCTGGGCCGGTCGCTTGAGGCTGATGGCCTCACCGACATCGAGTTCCGCATCCGCCGTCAGATGGCGCGCATTGGCCCGCAGGGATGCCGAGCCGCGCGGGACTTCGCCCAGTGCAATCTGGCTGGTGACCTTCAGATCCAGCGCTGATCCCAGCACTTCGGGCAGGGCGGGCTGATCGGCGAAGACCCCGATCAGGGCCGCGGGCAGCTTGGCCAGATCCAGATCCAGCTTGACGTTGCCGGTGCCGTCCGCGCGCAGGCTGTCGATGTCCACCGTCCCTTTGAGGGTTCCGGGTTCGCTGCCTTCAGCGGAGACCCGGCCGTCGAGACTGACCTTGCCGCGACCTTCCGCGCCCTGGAACTGCAGGTCGGCACTGAGGGCGTCCACCGCCGCCAGGGGCCGATTACCTGCCAGGAAGCGCATGCGCCCCAGATCCGCCTTGCCATGGGCGCGCACTTTGGTCAGTCCGGGTTCCACCAGGCCAACTTCCAGCCGATCCAGGGTCACCCGCAACAGCGCCGTATCGGCCAGGCGGATCTCGCTTTCCGATTCTTCGCTGGTCAGCAGCCCGGCCATGAAGGCGGGGGTCAGCGGCACGCTGAGACTCGCTGGTGCCGACAGCGTCAGGGTTTCCATGCCAGCACTGATCCGGAACGGCAGGCGGGCCTCCAGCGCCCCACCCACGAGTTCGATACGACCCTCGCTCGCCAGCAGGGTCGCGTCCGGAGCCAGGCCGCCGTCCAGTTCCAGCCGCAGATTCAGCGGCGAGGCGCCGAGGGTCGCCAGCGGCCCGGGTGCTCCCTGGGTCACGGCCGCCTGTCCACGCACCTTCATGGCCGCCAGCGATGCGCCGTCAATCTCCATCCGCAGATCACCCAGCCGGGTCCGAACGCCCTCGGCATCTTCGAGTTCGAGTCCGACGCTGCTGAAGCGGGCCTGCAGGCGACTTTGCTCAGGCTGCAGGGCGGCTTCGCCGGGCGCTGGCCGCGGTGCCTGGAAGGTGGTGACGATCAGTTCCAGATCGGCCGGTGAACGCAGCCGCATCTCCGACTCCGGGGCCAGCTGCGCCAGCACGGCAGGGGTCAGGCGATAGCGGATGCGAGCCGCATCAGTGAGTGCAATGACATCGTCCACCCGCAGCCGGATGCCCTCGGCCCGCAGATGTTCAGTGGTGACATCAAGCGCGGCGTCGATGCGATTGTCGTCGCCACTGCTGGCGCGGGCATCGAGATCCAGCCGCGGACCCAGTGCCGCCACCAGCAGCCCGTCGGTGCCGGCAATGCGATCCACCAGCGGCGTCGGCAGATCCTTGATGTTGGCACGGGCCTGGAGCTGCAGACGATCGGTCTGCAACTGCCCGGCCCCATCGAACAGGTCCGAAACGGAGGCATCGATCTCGAAACGCCCTGTCCGGCCTTCGCTCTGAATACCGAAACCGGCCGTCAGGGTCACCGCTTCGGCCAGCCGGTCGCTCATCACTTCTGCAGCCAGACCTTCCAGACGCAGGGCTCCGAGCCCACCTCCAGACAGCCGCAGCGCGGCAGAACTGTCGAAGCGCCCCCGCAGCGCCACCCGGCCCGGGTCGAAACCGGTCAGGGGGGCTTCGAGTCGCTCCAGAGCCAGCCGCAGATCCACGGCTTCGGCCAGCCGCATCGGGTCTTCACCCTCGCCGCCCAGGCGGGCCACGAAATCGGGCGTCAGATTCCAGCGCAGGGCCCCGGGGCGGGTCAGAACGAGGCGCTGATCGCGCAGGTCCGCCGCCAGATCCACCATCAGCCGTGGCGCTTCCACCGTGACATCGAGCTGCCTGTCCGCGCTGCCGAGACGTACTGCCAGCCGGTCACCGAGAGCCGCCACCAGCAGTCCGTCCATGCCGGCGAGACCATCCACGAGGCGCAGCGGCAGGTTGTCCAACCTGGCTTCGAGTTCCGGCTCCGCCAAGGCCGGGGTCAATACCCCCTGGGCGTCGAGCCAGTTGCTGATCCGGCCATTCACCGAGAGCGACCCGATCATGTCCCCCTGCCGGCTGCGGCCGGAAAACTGGATGTCCAAGTCTCGGTTGTCAGGATCGAGGCGAACGACACCCTGCAGGTCTTCGAGCACCACCGGCTCGAGTCCCGGCGCCGACCAGCGCAGCCCGCCCTCCTCGAGGATGATGTGCCCGGTCACCGGAATCACGATAGGACCACCGGATTCATCTGCGGCACCGAGTCCCAGGGCCCGACTCAGGTTGTCCTGCCCCGCCTCGTCCACCTCCATGTTCACGTCAAGGCCCCGGATCCGGGTTTCGCCCAGGCCAAGCCGCCCGCGCAGCGCCGCGAGCAGACTCAGTTCGGTGCTGAAGGATGCGAGGGTGATGACGTCCGCCCCCTCGGGGTCCAGGACCCGCACCCCTTCCGCCCGCTGGGATCCCAGCCAACTCAGAGACAGCGTCTCCATGGCAATGCTGCCGGGCAGGCGGTCGTTCACCATCCCCAGCACGAAACCACGCCCCGGGCCCGTGGACAGAAGCGTCGGCGCCGCCGCCAGCAGCAGCAGCACGACGAGCAGCACAGACAGCAGTATTTTCGGCAGCAGCCGGGATCCCCGGGCGCTTTCAGGATCGGAATCGGAAGACAGCGGCTTGGCCATGGAGTACCCGCAGCAATGACAGCGTGAGGAAGACAGAGACTTGGACCGATGCCGAGGAGAATCGATCCCTTGGCATCAGCGTCGCAGAACCCAACCACGCCCGCCACCCCCGCCTTGTGTTGCCGACTTGTGTTCCAACGGCGGCAGGGGTAGAAAGCGCCGGCCATGACGACGCCTATCCCTGATCACCTCGCCCGCTACGCGGCAGCCCTCGATGACTTCGATGCCTTCGCCGCATCCCTGTCACGTCCGCTGCCGCAGACCGTCATGGCCAACCCCCTGAGGATTGCCCCCGAGCGGCTCCCGGAGCTGTTCGGTGGTGAACTGAGCCTGTCGCCCGTGGACTGGTGCCCCGGCGCCTTCCGGCTCTCGGCCGACGACCGACCCGGGCGCTTGTGGGGTTTCACCGCCGGGCTCTACATCGTCCAGGAAGAGGCCTCCCTGCTGCCGGCGCGGATGCTCGATGCGCGGCCGGGCCACCGCGTCCTCGACCTCTGCGCGGCCCCCGGCAACAAGACCGCTCACCTGGCCCTGGCCCTGGGCAACCGCGGCACCGTCATGGCCAACGATCTCAAGGTGGCGCGGCTGCAAGCACTGTATGACCTCTGCCGCAGGCTCGGGCTCTGCAACATCTCCGTCAGCGGCCACGATGGCGCGGTCTACCCGGTGGCCGATGCCCAGTTCGATCGCATTCTGGTGGATGCGCCCTGCACCAGCGAGGGCAAGGCCCAGCGCGGCTATCTGCGCGCTTCCAGCGACCGCTTCAGGACCTTCGTCTGCGGCCAGCAGCGCGCCCTGCTGCGCCGGGCCTTCGAGTTGTGCCGGCCCGGTGGCCGCATCGTCTACTCCACCTGTACCTTCGCGCCGGAGGAGAACGAAGCCAGCGTCACGGCTGTGATCGAGGAACTCGGTGGTCGCCTGCGCGCCCTGCCTGCTGCCGTCGACGTTCCCGGAGCCACGCCCGGGCTGCCCGGTTTCAATGGCCGGACCTATCACCCGGATCTCGGTCACGCCATCAGACTGTGGCCTCATCGGACCGGAACGGGAGGCTTCTTCGCCATTCTGCTCGAACGCGTCGCTGATGATGATGCGGGCGCGCCAGCCCCGCCGCCGATCCAGCCCCTGCATGAAGCGGCAGACGAGGACTTGCTCAGCCCGGGCCTGGCCCGCTTCGGCATCCCCCCCAACGCCCTCGATGGGCTGCATCTGTTCCCGCTCGGCAACAGTCTGCGTTGCATAGCGGTGGACCATGCCCCGCCCGCCGGGGTGGCGCTGGAAACCAGCGGCCTGGAAATCGCCCAGCTGTCCAGAGGCCGTGCCCGTCTCGCCACCGGTGGCCTGCTGGCCTTGGGCAGCCAGGCCAAGCGCAACGTCATCGACCTCGATTGCCGGCAGCTCGACATCTGGCGGCAGCGCAAGACTCAGGCGCTGTCAGCGGCGAACGTCGGCAGCGCCGAGCCTGGAACGGTCATCCTGCGCCATGCCGGCCTCGTTCAGGGCGGCGGCCTGCTGCGACAGCAGGAGGATGGCCTCTGGAGTCTGGAAAGCCACTTCCCAAAGGCCTGGGTCACCGAGCCTCGAACCTGACCCCGGCTGCTCCAACCCGAACCAGGGTCTGGACACACCTTCCACGACCGCCACCACACCCTGGACAAGCTCCTGACAGACAGCGCCTATCAACTCGATTCAGAAAAACAATCAACTTTTATCTAGACAAAAGATTGACACAAGGTCTCTGGAAGCGTTCAATGCCCTCCACGCAGTCGACACAGGGTGAACAAACGACAGACAGGCAGGACAACACAAGGTCAATGCGCGGGGGTTGCTGCTCTCCCCCTCCCCCTCCCCGGTGACTCCCGCGCCCCCTTGTCGCTCCCGCCCCCGGAAAAGGTTATCGCCCGTGGCCTCCGAAGGGGGTGGGGGGCGGCTTCAAGCCAAGCCGCCCACACCGACAGAACGCAAGACGACCGGGCCGTAGCCACGACAACGCTACGACGACGATGAGGTTACATGCACGAGTGCGGGAACCCTCTCCTCCCGTCTCCCTCATACCGCACTCGTGCATCCCCATGTCGTTCCACCATCCGCCGCGGCTTTCCGCCCGTGGGCCAAAGCGGGTGGCGGGACGGCTCTAAAGGCAGACGCAGGACCGAACACTGAAGGCCGATCACTGAAGGTTACATGCGTGGGTGCGGTGATCTCCCCCTCCCTCCCTGCACCCACGCATCCCCTTGTCGTTCCACCATCCGCGGCGGCTTTCCGCCCGTGAGCCAAGGCGGGTGGCGGAGCGACAACTTTCAAGCCAGTCAGCGCAATTGCGCACTCCGGCAGAACAAGACCCAGCCCAGAAACTCACAGCGCACAACGAATTCGTCAGCCCCCGCTGGTGAGAACCTGCAGCGCGGGCGATCGACAACCCGCCTCATTCCAAACATTCACTGCTGCTGGCCTCCGACGACCCCGTCTTGCACACTCACCGTCTCCCATACAGACGAGAGCAGTCATGGCAGCGCGCATCCTCTCTCTTGCCGCCGGCAGCCTGCCGGAAGCCGATCCCCTGACCATGATCGAAGCTTCCGCAGCCGGCGGCTGGCAACACACCGGACTGTGGGTCGAGCCCGACAAGAACTGGCACGCGGACACTGCCGGCAAGGTCCGCGCGGCGCTGGAACGCCACGGCATGACCGCCGTGGACGTGGAGGTGATCTGGATTCATCCCGGCGAGCACGACCCCGACCACGATCGGGTGATCGCCTGGGGCGCGGAGGTAGGCGCCCGGGCGGCGCTGATCGTGAGCTCCGAGCCCGACCCGGATCAGACCCGCAAGCGCTACGAACGACTCTGCCAGCGGGCAGAAAAAGAGGGGATCCGGGCCGTGCTGGAGTTCCTGCCCATCACCGAAGTGAAAACCCTGGCCGACGCCCGCGCCATCGTCGAGACGGTCAATCATCCCGCCGGCGGGCTGCTCATCGACCCGATCCACCTCGCGCGCAGCGGTGGCAGCCCTGCCGACCTGGCCGCCGTCGACCCCAAGTGGTTCCCCTACGCCCAGTTCTGCGATGGCCGCAGCGAACTGCCGGAGATGACCTTCGAGCGCATTCTCGAAGATGCCGTCGACGGTCGCGACGTGGCCGGCAAGGGAGACCTGCCCCTGCTCGAAATCCTCGCCCAGCTTCCCGCCGGCATTCCGCTGAGCATGGAGATCCGCTCCAAGGCCTGGCGCGACCGCTATCCCGACGTCTTTGAACGCGCCGCAGGCATGTACACCGAAACCATGAAGTGGTTCGAGGCGAACGATGCGGCCACGGCGAAGTAGCTCAGCGACCATTCCATGAGAGTTCGCCAAGAACGTTCGTTCGCACTGTCGCGCAAGGAACATGCGATGCGCTGACTGTGGGAGAGCGCTAGCGCCCGCAGGGCGATGCGCCGATTGGCATGACGTTCAGCGAAGCCGGTGCCTTCAGCTTCGGCTCAACGCTTCGCAATCGGCCCATTCGCTGCGCGAATAGGGCTCTCCCACAGGGCGTGTCCCAATCTGAAAAGTTAACTCAAAATCAACTGGTTGTCCTATGTTTCATAAGAGGCTCTTGTTGGTTGAAGTTCGGCCCACAGTAACGGAGGAAATCGCCATGCAGGGAAAGCGCGTACTGATCACCGGCGGCAACAGCGGCATCGGTCTGGTGGCCGCGCGCGAACTGGCGCGCGCCGGGGCGGAGGTCATCCTGGCCTGCCGCGATACAGACAAGACCCAGCAGGCCCTCGCCACAATCAACGCGCAGGCAGCGACACCTGCCGTCAATCTGCCGGTGGATCTGGCGAGTCTGGCCAGCGTGCGCACGCTCGCGGAACGCTTCCTCGAACAGCACGACCGTCTCGATGTCCTGATCAACAATGCCGGCCTGTTTCCCATCCGCCAGCAGTTCACCGCCGACGGCTTCGAGATGCAGATCGGCGTCAATCACTTCAGCCACTTTCTGCTCACCCACCTGCTGCTCGACACCTTGCGCGCCAGCGCGCCGGCCCGGGTCGTGACGGTGTCTTCCAAGCTGCACACCAAGGGCAGCATCGACTTCGATTCCTTCAAGGGCTTCACGAAGTACAGCGCCCAGGTGGCCTACAACCAGTCGAAGCTGGCCAACGTGCTGTTCAGCGCCGAACTCGCCGACCGCCTCGCTGACAGCGGCGTCACCGCCAACGCCCTGCATCCTGGCGGGGTGGCCACGGACATCGTCCGCGATTTGCCCTGGCTGGTCCGCAAGCTGATCGGCCTCATCTTCATATCACCGGAGGAAGGCGCGAAAACCACCATCATGCTGGCTTCGGATCCGTCCCTGGCGACCACCTCCGGGGCCTACTTCGATCAGTGCCAGCGCCGCGATCCTTCCCCGCTCGCCCAGGATAAGGCCCTGCGCCAGCGGCTCTGGGACGCCAGCGCCGAGGCGGTGGGACTGTGACAGCCATGTCCTGGCGTCTGCGGCTGGTCTACGGCGTTGGCCAGCTGCCAGAGGGCATCAAGTCGGCTGCCTTCGGTTTCTTCCTGCTGTTCTACTACAACCAGGTGCTGGGTCTGTCCGGGACGCTTGCGGGCATCGCCGTGTTCATCGCCCTGCTGCTGGACGCGTTCAGCGATCCCATTGTCGGCTCGTGGTCGGATTTCGTCCGCTCGCGCTTCGGCCGCCGACACCCCTTCATGTATGCGGCGGCGATTCCCTTCGCCCTCTGCTTCTACCTGCTGTTCGCGCCGCCGGACGACCTCAGCCAGCCGGCACTGTTTATCTGGCTGCTGACCTTCGCGGTGCTCACCCGGACCACGCAGACCTTCTATACGGTCCCCTACATGGCCCTGGGCGCGGAACTGACCCGCGACTACGACGAACGCACTCTGCTGTCCTCCCTGCGCACGGTGTTCCAGCTCGCCGGCATGTTCCTGGTGCTGATCGGCGGCACGCTGATGTTCTTTCAGCCCACCGCCGAGTATGCCAACGGCCAACTGAATCCTGCGGCCTACCTGCCCTTCGCGCTGGCCTGCACGCCCTTTCTGTTGCTCGGCATCTGGCTGTCCGCCCTCGGTACCCACAGCCGCATCCCCCACCTGCAGCAGGCCCAGACTTTGCGCCGGTTCACCTTCGCCGACGTCGTGGCCGACGTCCGCACCGCCTTCCTGATTCCGTCGTTCACCGCCGTCGTCGTCGCCAGCATCATCTTCGGTGCCACCCAGGGCATGGTGCAGGCGCTGCATCTCTACACCGCCACCTACTTCTTCGAACTCACCGGCCTGCAGATCACCCTGCTGTTCGCACTGGCCATCATCGGCATCATCCTCGGCAGCATCTGCAGCCGCCCCCT
Source organism: Gammaproteobacteria bacterium (assembly GCA_020832085.1). Classification (GTDB taxonomy): domain Bacteria; phylum Pseudomonadota; class Gammaproteobacteria; order Pseudomonadales; family Azotimanducaceae; genus SLTB01. The sequence goes on from JAFIFJ010000057.1 coordinate 25,897, forward strand.
GGCCAATCTGGTTCCCGAGAAACGCAATCTCTTCAGCGCCGGCATCATTTGGTATGCGGTGTGGACCAGCGGGGTGATCATCGCGCGACTGCTCGGCGTACTGCCCGGCAACGAGGATCCCATCGTCGCGCCTCTGTACATCGCCACGGGCTGCATCTCCGCCGTCGGTCTCGGCGTCGCCATTCCGCTGATCGGCTCGATGATTGCCGATGTCACCGACGAACACGAACGTCGCCACGGCAACCGTCAGGAGGGCATCTACTATGCGGCGGCATCGCTGGCCGCCAAGACGGTGGCCGGGGCAGGCCCCGTTCTGGCCGGCTTCATCATCGATCTGGCCGGCATCGCCCCGGGCAGTGCGCCCAGCGACGTGGCGCCGGAGGCCATTGCCCGCTTCGGCTGGGCCCAGGGTCCGAGCGTGCTGCTGCTGTCGCTGCTGGCCATCGTGAGCATCCGCTTCTACCGCATCTCCCGCGGCCAGCACGCCGCGATCATGGCCGAAATCGACGGCCGCAGCGCACCCTCCGCGCGTCCTTGAGGGACTGCCGTCAGGTTGCAGCCACGCCTCGCCCCGCGCAGGCCCGTCACTGGTAACATGCACCGGTGCTGAAAGATTTTGTTGCCACGCTGAAATGTGGTTTAGTCCCAATCCCGACCATCGAGCCACGCCGTCGGGCATCACAGAGGGAGAGATTCCATGCAGGTTTACGACAAGTTCTACATCGGCGGAAAGTGGGTTGCCCCCAAGGGCAAGGGCAAGATCGAAGTGATCGACCCTTCCACCGAGGAGGTCTGTGGTGTCGTGCCTTCAGGCAATGCCGAGGACATCAATGCAGCCGTCGCCGCAGCCAAAGAGGCCTTCAAGACCTGGTCGCGCACCACCGCTGCCGAACGTTCCGAGCTGATCGGCAAGATCGCCGAGAAATTCACCGCATCCATGCCCAAGATCGGCGAGATCTGCGCCCGAGAACTCGGCACGCCGCTGCAGACCAGCATTGCCGTCCACGGCGGCCTCGGTGTGGGCGTAATGAGCTCCTTCAAGGACATCCCCTTCGAAATGGAGAAGGAGGAGCGCATCGGCAACTCACTGATCATCAAGGAGCCCATCGGCGTCTGCGGCTTCATCACGCCCTGGAACTTCCCGCTGCATCAGCTCGTCGCCAAGCTGGCCCCGGCCCTGGCCGCCGGCTGCACGGTGGTGGTGAAGCCGAGCTCCGATACCCCGCTGACGGCCTACTGGCTGGCCGAAACCCTCCATGAGGTCGGTCTCCCCGCGGGCGTGTTCAACCTCGTCTCCGGCCCCGGCCGCAGCGTCGGCGAAGCCATGTGCACCCATCCGGACGTCGACATGGTCTCCATCACCGGCTCCACCGAGGCCGGCATCCGCGTCGCCGAACTGGCAGCAGGTACGGTCAAGCGCGTGGGTCAGGAGCTCGGCGGCAAGTCCCCCATGGTGGTGCTCGAGGACGCAGACGTCGCCAAGGCGGCCGCGGGCGCAGCCGGCGGGATCTGCATGAACAGCGGCCAGGTCTGTGCGGCACTGAGCCGGCTGATCGTTCCCCGCGGCAAGCAGGACGAGGCCGTCAAGGCGGCCAAAGCTGCCGCCGAAGCGGTCGTTGTGGGCGGAGCCTTCGACGAAGGCGTCACCATGGGACCGGTGGCCTCCAAGGCCCAGTTCGACTCGGTCCGTGCCTACATCCAGAAAGGTATCGACGAAGGTGCGACCCTGGTCACCGGCGGTCTCGACATGCCGGCCGGCAAGAACACCGGCTACTTCGTCAAGCCGACCATCTTCGCCGACGTCCGCAATGACATGACCATCGCCCAGGAAGAAATCTTCGGGCCGGTGCTGTGCATCATTCCCTACGACTCCGAACAGGAAGCCATCGACATCGCCAACGATTCGATCTTCGGCCTGTCCGGCGCTGTCGTCGGCGGCACCCAGGAGCGCGCCATCGAAGTGGCCAAGCAGATCCGCACCGGCCAGCTCTCCATCAACGGCGGCGCGTTCAACGTCATGGCACCCTTCGGCGGCTACAAGCAGTCGGGCAACGGTCGCGAACTCGGACCCCACGGCCTCGCTGAGTACATCGAACTCAAGGCCATGCAACTCTGAGCCAAGCGCGCGCCCGCCAGGGCGCGTGACGTTCAGCGCATGATCGGCAGCGGATGGCACGGTGATCGTGCCATCCGCTGATCGACCCCTCCGACCAGAACCCCGGCAATGAGATCGTCAGGCCGCAACCGTGACGCCAGCCCCCTGGGCGCCCCGTGCGGGGCGCACGACAATCTCGACCTCCTGATCAAGGGACACCAGCGCCTGCATCAGCCGTTCCAGCGAGATGTTCTGCAACTTGTAACGGCGCACCTGGGAGATCTTCGGCTGCGTCATCCCAGTAAGGCTGGCAGCTTCGGTCTGATTGAGACCGCGTTGCTCGATCAGTTCATTGAGCTTGACCGCCAAGAGGACCTTTGCGGAAAGCTCCTCAGCATCATCGAAGCCGAGATCAAGCAACACATTGTCCATTCCTAGGGAACTGCCTTGTCGTAACATCACCATCTCCCGCTCACCCACAACGAGCGAGCCTCGGTGAGGCTCAACAATCCAGATATTCGGAATCCATGCACCGCTGGGCCCTGCGCTGCGCCTCGGCCATTGCATCTGGAGCCAACTCCTCGGCGACACGGTCCCTGATGTTCTGACCCAATTGGTCCCCGTTCGCGGCTGCGATCTCGAGCCACATGAATCCAATCGTGTAATCTTGATCAACGCCCCGACCATTGCCGTAGGAAAGGCCAAGGTTGGTCTGTGCCATGGCGTTCCCTTGCTCCGCTGCCAGACGATACCAGCGCACGGCTTCTGTATGGTTCTGGGCGATGCCCCGGCCACGTTCGTACGAAGCGCCGAGATTGAACTGCGCGACCGCGTGCCCTTGCTCCGCTGCCAAACGATACCAGCGGATTTGTTCCTCATCGTTTTGGGCGACGCCCTCGCCATTGAGGTAACTGACACCAAGATTGTTCTGCGCGCTTGCGAGCCCTTGCTCCGCTGCCAAACGATACCAGCGCACGGCTTCGGCCTTGTTCTGGGCGACGCCCGAGCCACGACTATAGGAAACGCCAAGATAGTATTGGGCGATCGCGTACCCTTGCTCCGCCGCCAAACGATACCAGTGCACGGCTTCGGCATGGTCCAGGGCGACGCCCAAGCCGACGTCGTAGGAAATGCCGAGATTGTATTGCGCGACCGCGTACCCTTGCTCCGCTGCCAAACGATACCAGCGCACTGCTTCGGCATCGATCCGGGGGACGCCCACGCCATTGCGGTACCCCACTCCAAGATTGTTCTGTGCGCTCGGGTATCCTTGCTCCGCTGCCAAACGATACCAGCGCAGTGCTTCGGTATGGTCCTGGGCGACGCCTTGGCCGTTGGCGTACATGACTCCAATAATGAATTGCGCGCTCGCGCTCCCTTGCTCTGCCAATGGTCGCCATTGCCGATAAGAAGCTTCGTAGTCAGCTGAAAGGTAAAGGCTTGGCGCATCCCCCCGACCCTGCGCCAGAGCCGCACCGGAGATCAGCAGGATCACGATCGCAACACACCGCACAAGCAGGTTCATGGTATTCCCCCTTGGGCGCGTCGAGTTGGGGCATCGGCGCGGCTGTGATCGCAGTGGGCACCCACGCATTCTGATCGTACCCCGCCAGGGGACTCAGGCTAACCTTCAGAACCCGGGGCTCGCAGCGAGCGGGTGGATTCATCATGAACCAGATTGCCGAGTGGAGCCATGAGCGTTCCGCCTGGTCTGCTCTGGGAGACCGAATGGCTGCTACACGCTCATCGGGGGTCGCATAGGGGTTACACGAGCTTTCTTGTGGCTGAACGCTGATTCGAGTAAGCAACGAAACAGGCTTGTTTTTGCGAATGGTGCGGCTGAGAGGACTTGAACCTCCACGGGGCTAGCCCACTGGAACCTAAATCCAGCGCGTCTACCAGTTCCGCCACAGCCGCATGCGGGCGCGACCTTAGCATAACCCGCCGATTTCAGGACCCCACCCGGTAGCGGATTTTCAGCACCAGCAGGTCCTCCAACGGCTGCCGCCAGGCCTGCCGGGCGAGATCCGAGAAGCCGTCGCCATCCAGCAGGGCACGGCGGTCGGCCTGCCGGGTGTAGACCACGAAGACGTCGGACAGTGGGGCGAATTCCCAGCGGTAGCGAACCTGAAAGGCATACTGGGAGACGGAGAAGTTGCTGCTCGGCGGGAGACCCGTGGTGTCGTCGCGGGGAATGGGCAGCAGCTTGCCCGGCTCTCCGGGAATGCGGAAGAAATCCTGCTCTTTGGCGCGAATCCCCACCCACTGCAGGGAGACCCGGAACTGCTGCCGCGCGCTGATGAAGTACTCCGCTGTCACCCGCGGCTGCCACTGGCTGGCGGAGAACGTCGCCATGACGTCATCGCGCTGATGCAGCAGCCAGCCGTCCCGATCCCGGTAGAGCAGGTTCAGCGCCAGGTTGACCCGGTCCGTCGGGCGCCAGTTCATGCGCGCCTCGGCGAAGACATTGTCGCCGCCGAGATCCTCCTGGGCCCAACCCGCCCCGGCACCCCAGCTCAAGGCTCGGGTTGGATCCGAATCCCACTGGACGCTGAGGTCGGCCCGTCCCTTGCGGCGGAAGATGCCGTTGCCGAAGCTGTTCCGGTCATCGAAGGCACGAAAGAAGTAGTTCGCCCGTCCCGTCACACGGGAGAGATTGTTCAGGGTCAGACGATTGGAGACGAACACCCCGCCGTCGTTGAAGCGATCCTCGCTGACGCTGCGCTGCAGGAAGCCGCGAAGGTCGAACTCGTTGTTGCGCGCCCAGCCGAGATCCGGCGAGCTGAGCTGGAAGGAGCTGCGCAGACGATAGTGGTCGTTGCGCTGGAGGAATCCGAGATCGTTGATGTCGAACTTCTCGTCGAAGTATTCGAAGCCGATGCGCTGGGTCATCCCGCGGCGGTAGCTGTAGTCGAAATCAATGAAGCCGCCGTAGCCGGTGCCGATGCCGTCGATGTCCGAGGTCATGACCTGCCCGTCCATCTTCAGGCGGCCAGTCGGCGTCAGGTAGTGCCAGTCCAGGCCATGGGCCATGGCGTCGCCGTCGGGATGCCAGACGGCCGTGGACAACAGACCGACGCCCACATAGCCCCCATTCGGGTTGTCCTCCCACAGCACCCGGGCGATGCCGTAGTCGCTGCCGTTCTGACGCGCGCGGCCTTCGCCGACCAGATCGAGTCCGACGTCGTCCTCCACGGCGCCGAGCACCCCGTAGCGGACCTGACCGATCTGGCCCGTGAGCTGAACGGCCCCGAGCAGATCCACCGGCCGGTTGCGATCGCGCTGGGTGACCTGCTCACCGGGAGCGAGATCCGTCGGCGGTCTGGGTTTGCCGCCGATGCGGCGAGTATTGACCATGGCGTAGGGCGCACCTGATGAGCCCACTGCGGAGCTGCGGGTATCGGCACGGGGCGTGGCAAAGAAGATCTGCTGGCCCTCGAGGAAGAACAGGCGCTTTTCCGGGAAGAACGTTTCCGTGGCTGTCAGGTTGATCACCACGTCATCGGATTCCACGTTGCCGAAATCCGGATGCAAGGTTCCCGTGAGCTGAAAGTTCGACGACGGCCGCCAGAACACCTCGGCGCCAACGCGGGTACGCAGCTTGTCGTCCACCCAGTCCTGGGACACCGCCGCGAAGGGATAGATGCTGTACTGCTGGCGCGGGGCCACACCCCTCATTTCGATGCGCTGCAGCGCCGACATGAACTGGGGGACGGTGTCCGGCAGTGCAGGCCAGCCATAGCGCTCGTCCCGGGCGGCCACCACCCGGGAAACAAAAATGCCCATCTGCCGGACATCGCCCGTGGTAGGCATGGACACCACGCCCCAGGGAATGAAGAACTCGGCCGTCCAGCCGAAATCCGTCCGGCGGCTGCGTGCTTCCCAGGGACCGTCCCAGTCGCTGGAGAACTGGCGCTCGGGCAGCACGGTGCCGTCGAGCAGGGAATCACCCAAGGCAATGCCGAACCAGTTGCCATAGCGGCCCTCACCGGAAGTGTCCAGCGTCACCGTAACCGTATCCCGATTCAATCCGCGCTGATCCCGACCCGACAGCCGCTGAATCAGGGTGTCCGGCGGCTGCTGCATCTCTGCCGCGATGTAGAGGCCGCGGTCGTCGTAGGCGAGGCGAATGAAGGTGTCGAACTCGGGTTCGGCGAGGGTGTCCGGGTCGATGACACGAAACCTGCCGTGGCGCGGGACGGTCTCCCAGACGGCTTCATCGAGGGCGCCGTCGATGGCGATGCCGTGCTCGGGCTCAAGGCGCGTCGCCACAATAGCCGCCGCAGGGTCGCTCCACACCAGGACGCCCGCCGACTCCTCTGCATAAAGCTGTGGCACGAACCACATCGCCAGCAGCACCACACAGGCGCTGATCCACCCTCTCCCCATGCCATCGTTTTAATCATTGCCAGCGGGGAAGACAAGCCGTTCTGCAGCGGGAGGCTGGTAGAGAAGCTGTTAGAAAGGAGAGCTGCACCGTTCTGCCTGCCATGCATACTGGCCGCGCTGCACCGGGATCCGAGTGGGGATGCGCTTGCTTCGATGCGTACGCTTCCTTCATTGACGGCGCCGGTTCGTCGAGTTGCCTGCTCGCGGACGCTCTCCGCAAGCACAAGAATCGCAGGAGTCAGACCATGAATGCATACGACGTGATCGTCCTGGGTACGGGAGGCGCCGGGCTCACCGCCGCCATCAAGGCCCATGACGAGGGTGCGAAGGTCGCCGTATTCGAAAAGGCCGAGCGCGTGGGCGGCACCACGGCCTGGTCCGGCGGCATGATCTGGATTCCGAACAATCACCACATGGAGGAACTGGGCATTGACGACAGCCGCGAGGATGCCCTGACCTACCTCATGTCGCTTTCCCACGGCCTAATCGATCCCGAACTGGCCGCGGCCTTCGTCGACACCGGCCCGGAGATGGTGTCCTGGCTGGAAGCGAACACGCCGGCGAAGTTCGACATCGTCGAAGGCTTTCCCGACTATCACCCCGAGTTTCCCTGCGGCAAGACCGAAGGTGGACGGTCCCTGGAATGCCCCCTGTTCCCCTTCACCGAACTCGGCGACTGGCAGCACCGGGTCAGCGTCGGCTACAACTACGGCACCGCACCGGTGACCATGGCGGAGTCACCCCTCGGGACCGCCGTGCCCAAACCCATCGACCTGGACGAGATCAAGCGCCGCGCGGCCGCCGATGAGCGGGGCTGCGGCCAATCGCTGATCGGGCGCCTGCTCAAGGGCTGCCTCGATCGCGGCATCAAACCCCTCACCAACGCCCGCGCCGTGGAGCTGATCACCGCCGAAGGGCGGGTGACCGGTGTGCGCATCGAGGGTCCGGATGGGGTCATGGATGTCGGCGCCCGGGGCGGTGTGATCCTGGCCACCGGCGGCTTCGAATGGGACGCGGCCATGGTCCGCGCCTTCCTGCGCGGCCCCATGACCAGCCCAGTGTCCGTCCCCACCAACACCGGCGATGGCCTGAAGATGGCCATGCGCATCGGCGCCGGCCTCGGCAACATGCGCGAGGGCTGGTGGATGCCCGCCGTGGAGATTCCCGGCGACCGGGGTGATGGCCGCCCCCACCAGCATCTGTTTGCTGCGGAGCGGGCCCGACCGCGCTCCATCATGGTCAACCGCCGGGGCAAGCGCTTCACCAACGAGGCCGCCAACTACAACGCCTTCGGCGCGGCCTTCCACGAACAGGACGTGGCGCGTTTCGAGTACGCCAACCTGCCCTGCTGGTTCATCTTCGATCAGGCCCACCTGGACCGCTACGGCTTCATCAACAGCGCGCCGGGCGAGCCGGCGGCGGACTGGGTGAGCCGGGCGGCCACCCTGCGTGAACTGGCCGCAGATCTCGGTATCGAAGCCGATGCGCTGGAAGCGACGGTGGAACGCTGGAATGGACACTGCGCCACGGGCGAGGATCCCGACTTCAAGCGCGGCAGCAGCGTACACGACACCTGGTGGGGCGACCCCGCCTGCAAGGGACGTCCGGAAGCCACCCTCGGCCCCATCGAGCAGGGCCCCTTCTATGCCGTGGAAGTCCGCTCCGGCGTGCTCGGCACCAAGGGCGGCCCCCAGACCGACACCCGGGGCCAGGTCATGAACGTGGATGGTGACCCCATTCCAGGCCTCTACGCCGCCGGCAACGTCATGGCCAGCGTCATGGGCATGACCTACGGCGGTGCCGGCGGCACCATCGCTCCGGGCATGGTATTCGGCTATCTGGCCGGCCGGCATGCGGCTGAAGTCGCCCGCAGCGGCCGCAATCTCTAGCCCGTCGAGGCCAGGAGCACTGGACGGCACGGCTCTCGCAAGGTAGCAGAGATGCCCCCGTCAGGGTCATGAGCGCCCGCATGCCGCACCACAACGGTGCGCAATAGCTTGCAGGCAAGCCGTCTTGGTGCGCCCCGGTCTGCGCCCCGACAACCCGTGACCCATTAAGGACGAGGACTCGCCTGCAGTGTTCCGAACATCAGGTTCGGGACACCCACTCTGGAGCCGTGCATGACGCCGAACCGACCCGAGCCCGTCGAACCGCCTTCCGTACTGCTCACCATGGCTGAGGGTCCACGCATCGCCGGGGAGTTCACCGCCCTGCTGGCCGCCTGGAACTGGCTTCGCAAGCAGCCGAAGGGCGACGGCCATCCGGTGCTGGTGCTGCCGGGATTCACCGCAGGCGACGCCTCGACGCTGTTCCTGCGGCGTTTTCTGCGGGAGCTGGACTACGAGGTGCTGCCCTGGGACCTCGGCAAGAACACCGGGGAGTCCTATCTGGTTCCCATGCTCTACCGGCGCATCAACGCCATCATCAAGTCCACCGATGCCGCCTTCAGCATCATCGGCCAGAGTCTCGGCGGCGTGTTCGCCCGGGAGCTGGCGCGCAGCTTTCCGAGCCATGTCCGGCAGGTCATCACCCTGGGCAGCCCGTTTCGGACCCGGGACGGTGAGGGCACCAACAGCATGGTGCGGCGCATGTTCGAGCGCTCGGCGACCATCCGCCCCGCAGAGCGGGTGCGCATGGGCATGCTGCCGGACAACACCCGGCCGCCGCCGGTGCCGAGCACGGCCATTTTCTCGCGCACGGACGGCATCGTGTCCTGGGAGCTGTGCAAGGAATACGACGGCCCCTACGCCGAGAGCGTGGAGATCGTCGGCAGCCACACCGGCATGTCGCTCAATCCGCTGGTGTTCTGGATCCTGGCCAACCGCCTCGCCCAGCCCCTGGGGGAATGGACACCCCTGGCGCGATCCACCCTCAATCGCGCCCGCTTCGATTTGTGGCTGTCCCCGATTCGCGACTTCCCGAGACTCGATCTGCTGCACCCCCTGCGCAGCGGGGCCTGACCTCCCGCAGCCCATGTCCTTGCCTTCGCTGAACGTCATGCCGATCGGCGCATTTCGCTGCGCGAAATAGCGCTGTCCCCCAGTGCGTGGCGCCGGAGTCCCGCGTTGTGCTTCTGTGGGAAGGCCCTAACCGCGCAGCGATTGGGCCGATTGCGAGGCGTTGTGCCGAAGCTGAAGGCACCGGCTGCGCTGAACGTCATGCCAATCGGCGCATCGCCCTGCGGGCGCTAGCGCTCTGTTGCGCGCCATCCCTGGCGCGCCCCGCTTCGCGGCGCACTGCGTGCGACGCGTTTCGATCCCGTCGAAACGCGCCCACAGTTAGCGCATCGCAAGCTTCTTCCGCGACAGCGCGAACGAACGTTCTTGGCGAACTCCCACAGCGCGTGGCGCCGGAGTCCCGCGTTGTGCTTCTGTGGGAGGGCCCTATTCGCGCAGCGAATGGGCCGATTGCGAGGCGTTGTGCCGAAGCTGAAGGCACTGCCTTCGCAAGCAGTCATCAAGTTCAATGCTGCGCTGGAACGAACAGGCAGCGCAGCTTCAAAGACCTCAATAATTCAACGCAAAGCGGCTGACCACGCCTGAAACGTAGCGGACCACCGAACGGGGTTGCCACTTGGCCCAGGCCGCCGTCAGTTGCGGGCCGAAGCCGGTGATGCGGACTGCTTCGCCGCGCTGCATGGCTTCCCAGGCATCCCGCGCCACTTCGCTCGGCGCCTGCAGCATGGAGCGGGGCAGCTCCTTGCCGCCGAGGTCGTCGAGCATGTCGGTGCGGGTGATGCCGGGACACAGCGCCGTGGCGGAAACGCCGCTGTTGCGCAGTTCCTCGGACAGCGATTCGGTGAAGGACAGCACAAAGGCCTTGGTCGCCGCGTGCACCGCCAACCCCGGTACCGGCGCAAACGCCGTCACGCCGGCCATGTTGAGAATGCGGCCGCGGCCCCGGGCCAGCATGCCCGGAAGAATGCCATGGGTGAGCAGCGTCAGCGCCCGTACGTTGACGTCGATCTGATCCGCTACCGCTTCGCGAGAGGCATTGGCGAACCGTCCGCTGGCCGCCAGCCCGGCACTGTTGACGAGCACCTCAGGCTTCAGCTTCAGCTCCTCCACCATGCTCAGCACCGCGGCTACGCCCGCGCCGGAGGAGAGATCCGCCGCCAGAGCGATCACGTTGACCCCGAAGACGCTGCGCAGACTGTGGGCCTGAGCGTCCAACCCGGCCTGCTGCCGGGCCACGAGCAGGATGTCGTAATTCTCCAATGCCAGCCGTTCGGCGATGGCTGCCCCGATGCCCCGGGAACCGCCCGTGACAATGGCGAGCGGACGCGGTGAGGCATTGATGGACGAAGAACCATCGGGACGGGACATGGCATGACTCCAAACAAAGGAACTGCACTATCCCAGCAAGAACCGCACCACGGAAGGTATGATCAGCGCCTTGCCAAGACCTGCCCAGGAGAGAAAGCATGATCACGCTCTACCACTGCCCGGAGTCCCGCTCCCAGCGTTCCCTGTGGATGCTCGAGGAACTCGGCCTGCCCTTCGAACTGGTCGAACTGGAGTTCTCCCAGAAGGTCCTGCGCGGACCGGAGTACCTGTCCCTGCATCCCCTCGGACGCGTGCCCTGCCTGGTGGACGGTGACGTCACGCTGATGGAATCCGGCGCCATCACCCAGTACCTCTGCGAACGCTACGACGACGGCACCCTGCATCGTGGGCCGGGGCATGCCGATCGCTGGCAATGGCTGCAGTGGGTGCACTACGCGGAGACCATGGCGGTCCATGGCGCCAGCATGGTCCAGCAGACCGTGATCATTGCCGAACCGGACCGCTCGCCGGTGGTGCAGAAGCTCGAAAGCCGGCGCCTGGACAAGGCCCTCGGCGTGGTCGACCAGACCCTGGCCGAGCGCGACTGGCTGCTGCGAAGCGGCTTCTCCGCCGCCGATGTCAGCGTCGGTTACAGCATCCATCTGGCCCAGAAGTTCGTCCCGCTGGACGGCCATCCACGGGTGGTGGACTACTACCGAAGGATCAACGAGCGGCCGGCCTTCAAGCGCTCCCTCGGCAGCCGCCCCGACGCCCGCAAGATGCGCGCCTGAGCTGCTGACGGACCCGCTACCGCAACAGCGCCACGGCCAGCGATCCGAGGGCTGCGAACAGGGCAAGCAGCAGGCCGACCCAGATCTGCGGGCCGAGCATCAGCCCCATCCGGACCTGAGCCGGAAACGCGAAGGTGGCGGGCATGGCGGCAATCTTGTAGTCATGGGCCGCGTCTAAACCGTCCATGAGCACCAGTTCGGCCAGATCCCGGCGGCTGCGGTAGCGCACCAGACCCAGCGCCGTCCAGTCGGTGGCGACCCCACCGGGATCAGCCTCCACATTCCAGGATTCCACGTAGCCGCCCACCTTGCCGGCCACCAGCGCCGGATGACTGGCCCGCCGCAGGGCAGCGCCGAGAAACACCCGCGTGTACTCATCGAGCAGATCCGCTGCCGGGCGCGGCACTCCGGATTCCGGATCCGGCACCGGTTCACGGGCCAGCTTGATCAGATTGACCATGAGGAAGGCGCGCCCGTCATCCCGGGCGAGAAAGTCGGCGACCTCCTGGACACCCCCCTGCTCCGCCATGGGTGAGGCCTCCAGTCTGGCCCGGTACTGCCGGACTTCATCGTCACTGAGCGGCCCGCGCCAGTTCTGATACCAGGCCAGAAACAACCCATAGACGATCAGCGCGAGCAACCACGGCAGCAGTATCTTCAGCATGAGGCACCTCCCCCGAACTTATGACAGAAACTATGCCATAACATGGCAGGCCGGAAGAGCATCTTGCCTCGGCAGCGCTTGGATAGCGAAACCGCCCAGGCGCACGTCAGCCGGGAACGGTCACCGCGCGCAGCAGCGGCAGGTAGCCGCGGGGGAAGTCCACCTCGCCGTAGTAGCCCCGACTGCGCAACAGCTCATGGAGACGGCGCAGGCGGTAGATCGGCACGCTCGGCAACAGGTGATGCTCGAGGTGGTAGCTGACCTGGTGGGGGCAGATGAACAGCCGCGCCAGGAAGCTCGGGACGATGGTGCGGGTGTTGAGCCGGGGATCCGCGGCCAGGCGGTCAGGTACCGCCGCGTGCTCGCCCACCTGACGAATGCGGCTGACCAGCGGGTTCACGCACAGGAATGCCAGCACCCACAGCAGGTACAGCCAGCCCTGTCCCAGCGCCAGCAGCAGCAGGAACAGCAGCAGGTTGAAGCCCACGCCGCGCAGCAGACTCGCCCGCGTCTCGGCATCGAGCCGGGGCAGATGGCGCAGCCCGAGTCCGATCCGTTTCAGGGTCTTCCAGCCGGTCTGTCCGGAGATGTCGCGCCACAGCTTGCGCCTCAGTCGGCTGCGGGAAATGGGGTAGTCGCGGTAGTTGGCGAGGTCCGGATCCTGCTCGGTACCGGCCAGCCGGTGATGCTCCAGATGACCGCGCATGTAGGCCGCCATGTTGCCGAAAGTGGGCGGCGCGATGAGCCACGTGCCCACCCACTCGTTGACGGCCCGGGAGCGGAACAGCAGCCGGTGTCCGGCTTCGTGCATGAGAATGCCGAAGCCGAGCTGACGGGCACCGAGCAGTGCCACCGCCAGCAGCAGCGTCAGCGGATTCGGCCACCGGGCGGCGAGGGCAAAGGCCGCAGCCATGATCAGCAGGTTGCAGCAGAGCAGCCACGCCGCGCGCAGGTCGCTTCTGGCCGTGACTGCTGCCAGCTCTTCGGCGCTCAGGACGTCACGAATATGCATCGGCGCGAACGTGTCCGGAAAAGACCAGTGGAAACCCCATGATGCCAGACTCGAAGCGCCTGAATCGATGGTCACCAGCGAAGCCGGAACACCGCCCGAAGGGCGGCTCTGTGGCATCCCGCCATGGGCAATGTCGCAACCGGCAGCGGTGATGCCTGCGGCCGTCTACAATGCCGCCCATGAATGCACTGCGCACACCACTGGAAATCCTCCGTCAGACCTATGGCTATGACGCTTTTCGCGGCCAGCAAGGGGCCGTGATCGAAGCCGTCATGGCCGGTCGCGATGCCCTGGTACTGATGCCCACCGGCGCCGGCAAGTCGGTCTGCTACCAGATCCCCATGATTGCCCGCCCCGGCGTCGGCATCGTGGTCTCACCCCTGATCGCGCTGATGCAGGATCAGGTGGATGCCCTGCGCGAGCAGGGGATTGCCGCCGACTTTCTCAACTCCTCACTGCCGCCCGAGCAGCAGCGCGCAGTGATCGAACGGCTGCGGGAGCAGCGCACCCAGCTGCTGTACATCGCTCCGGAACGCCTGCTGCAACCCCGGACGCTGGAGGAATTGGGCGCCTGTCCCGTCGCCCTCATCGCCATCGACGAGGCTCACTGCGTCTCCCAGTGGGGCCACGACTTCCGTCAGGACTATCTCGGGCTCGGCATCCTGGCCGAGCACTTCCCGGGCGTCCCGCGCATGGCGCTGACGGCCACCGCCGACGAACGCACCCGCGAAGAGATCGTCGAGCGCCTCCACCTCGACAACCCCGCCCGCTTCGTAGCCAGCTTCGACCGCCCCAACATCCGCTACCGGGTCACGCCGAAGCTCGATCCCCGCCGGCAAATCGAGCAGTTCCTGCTCAGTCACGACGGCGAGGCAGGGATCATCTACTGCATGAGCCGGAAAAAGGTGGAGGCCACCGCCGAGTGGCTGACGAACTCCGGGCGAACCGCCCTGCCCTACCATGCCGGCCTGCCGGCCGAGATGCGCTCGGCCCACCAGAAGCGCTTCCTGCGGGAAGACGGAGTGATCATGGTGGCCACCATCGCCTTCGGCATGGGCATCGACAAGCCCGACGTGCGCTTCGTGGTCCACCTCGACCTGCCCAAGAGCATCGAGTCCTACTACCAGGAAACCGGACGTGCAGGCCGCGACGGCCTGCCGGCGGAAACCCTGCTGCTATTCGGGCTGCAGGATGTGGTCCGTCTGCGGCAGATGGTCGACGAATCCGAGTCCGATGAAACCCGCAAGCAGGAAGAGCGGCGCAAGCTCGACGCCCTGCTCGGCTGGTGCGAAATCACCCGCTGCCGTCGCCGCGCCCTGCTGAGCTACTTCGGTGAGCAGCCCGAGGCCGACTGCGGCAACTGCGACATCTGCCTCGAACCGCCCGAGACCTTCGACGCCACCGTCGCTGCCCAGAAGCTGCTGTCCTGCGTCTTCCGTACCGGTCAGCGCTTCGGCGCGGCCCACGTCATCGATGTCCTGCGCGGCAGCGACACCGACAAGATCAGGCAGCACGGCCATGACCAGCTCTCCACCTTCGGCATTGGCGGCGAGCTCGACGTCAAGGGCTGGCGATCGGTGCTGCGGCAACTGCTGGTGCAGGGCTATGTGGAGGCCGATGCCTCCCGCTTCGGTGCCCTGGTGCTCACGCCCCGGGCCCGACCGCTGCTGCGCGGTGACGAAACCCTGGTGCTGCGCCGCGACGCCATGGCGTCGAAGGGGGCGAAAGCCACCCGCAGCCGCGCCGGCGGTATCGACCGCCACATTCCCGAAGAGGATCGGTCGCTGTGGGATGCCCTGCGCGAGTGCCGTCGGCAACTGGCCAGCGCGGCAGGGGTACCGCCTTATGTGATCTTCCACGACAGTACGCTGCTTGCGATGCTGCGCGAGCGGCCGGGTTCCCGCAGCGACTTCCTGGGACTGACTGGCGTCGGCCAGGCGAAACTGGAGCGCTTCGGCGACGCCTTTCTGGAAGTGATTCTGACTGGCGAGGCACCCACACCGGATGGCGACGAGAGCCCAGACAACGCATGAGCCCCTCCCCTTGGGAAGACCCTGATCGCACAGCGATTGGGCCGATCTCGACGCGCTGCGCCGAAGCCGACGCCGCTGCCTGCGCTGAACGTCATGCAATTCGGCGCATTTCGCTGCGCGAAATAGCGCTCTCCCACACGGGCGTGCCCAACGGATCCGGCGTAACACTACTGTGGGAAGGCCCTAATCGCACAGCGATTGGGCCGATCTCGACGCGCTGCGCCGAAGCCGACACCGCTGCCTGCGCTGAACGTCATGCAATTCGGCGCATTGCGCTACGCGAAATAGCGCTCTCCCACCAGGACGTGCCCAACGGATCCGGCGTGACGCGACTGTGGGAAGGCCCTAATCGCACAGCGATTGGGCCGATCTCGACGCACTGCGCCGAAGCCGACACCGCCGCCTGCGCTGTACGTCATGCCGTTCGGCGCATTGCGCTGCGCGAAATAGCGCTCTCCCACAAGGACGTCCCCAACGCATCCGGCGTGACGAGACTGTGGGAAGACCCTTATCGCACAGCGATTGGGACTATATCTACGCGCTGCGC
>JAFIFJ010000059.1 GCA_020832085.1 Gammaproteobacteria bacterium
ATGTCGTCTGTCTCGCCGATGTGGCCGATGGGATGCTGGGCCACGAAGCCCTTCATCATGGCCTCGCCGTCCTCCACCTGAGCCATGACCTTGTCGAGAATCGGTGTGCGGATCACGCCCGGGTGTACCGAGTTGCAGCGAATACCGTAGCCCGCGCGTCCGCAATGAACGGCCACCGACTGGGTGAGCATGGTCACCGCCGCCTTTGCTGAATTGTAGGCTGCGAGATCGGCACTGGCGCGCAGACCGGCTGCCGAAGAGATATTGACGATAGAACCGCCACCGGTTTCCTTCATGGCCGCAACGCCATACTTGCAGCCGAGAAAAACGCCGGCCAGGTCCACGTCCATGGTCTTCTACCAATCGGCCAGGCTCAGCGTTTCGATGCTGCCCATGATCGTGATGCCGGCATTGTTCACGAGCATGTCGAACCCACTGAGATCGCAGGCCGATAGAGCCCCTGAACCGGGGCGTCCAGCCGCAGCACCTCCTCGATGTAGGAAGGAATCAGCCCGCGGTCGGCCCGCAACCGCGCCTCGAGGCCAGCCGTCGTCAACATCCGGTAGATCATGCTGGCCATGGCAGTGACCGTAGTGTCGCTGCCGGCGGGCAGGATCTGCGACACGATGGCTTCATCGGCGTGATCGGGGTCCTCAGTGGTGGCGCCGGGGGCGAAATGCCCACCGGACTCATCATGGGCAAGAGCGCCCGCATCGCTGGCATCGCCGTGGGCAAACGCGACTGCTTCGAGGACATGTACGAGGCCATCGATATCGCCAGGCTGCGCCCGGTCGTCGGCACCACCTTCGGCTTCCATGAGGCCAGGAATGCCTTCGCCACCATGGTTCGACAGACGGTGGTCGGGAAGATCGTCGTCGATCTTGCGGGCGGCTGAGATGAAGGGGAAGCAAGTCGCCCAGGACGCGTGCTTCTTCGCAACGGCAGCGGGGTTCGTTGGAGACCACGTTACCGTGACGCATGGCATCGCATCGTCGACAAGCGGCCGCCCGGACCAACCCCTGCGTCAGGACAAACTTCGACCCGGCAGCCGAGCCATGCGGGTGACCGCCTGAAGTCAGGCCGGGAAGAAGTCGATGGGCTTGGTGGTCGTGACCGGAGCCACGTCCTTGTCATCGAAGCGGAACAGTCGCACACGCTGAATGAGGCGCCGCTCGAGCTCGTCGTCTTCGAGCTCACTGGAGACGATCTCGGCTGCGGACACCTCGCCGGACGGCTCAATGGTCAACTGCAGCACCAGCTTGCCATGCAGCGCAGGATTAGTGCGAAGCGCGCGATTGTAGAGCGCATAAATGGCCCCTTTGTTGCGGTCGAAGACCAGCTCGATCTCCTCCCTGCTGCGTGCGGGAACGCCAAAGGCGCCCTCACTTTCCACTGCGTTCTCCGGACGCATGCCGGCCAAGGTGCTTGCCACTCTTGTGGTCTCCCGATCCGAAAGGCCCGAGCCACCCGTGTCGCGGCTCAACGCCGCCGTATTCACGCCACCGCTGGCAGCAGCCGCATCGCGGGTCAGGATCGCGCGTTCGCTGCGCTGGGCTTCGCCGACACTGCCGATGCGTGCTTCGGCCGTAGTCACGGCACCGAGCGCCACATTGTCCCTGAGCGCAGCGAGCTCGTCGGCAAGCGGCATCAACCCCGCCTGGGCCGCTTCCTCACGCGCCTCCCGCTGTCGATCCACCGGCGGAGGCTGCGGCGCAGGAGTCGGCGTGACCACCGGCGGAGGCGGAGCCGTGCGCTCCATCGGTGGTGCCGGTTGCTGAGGTGCCGGTTGTGGAGATGCTTCCTGAGGCGGCCGCTCGCGCACCGGGGGCGGGGGCGGTGGTGGCGGCTCCGCCCTCTCCAGCACCAATCGGGCGAGTCGAGGCGGCACCACCGGTGCCACCGTCGGGTCCCGTTCCGGCAGCGGCAGCACGGAGACCAGCACAGCCATGGCGGCGACGGCGAGAATCACCAGGAAGAACAGCGTCCGGAACGCCCGTTCCTGTTCTTCGCCCCGATCCCAGGGCAATGCGTAAAGCCGATAGCTGCTCATCACGAACTCCGCTAGCCGGCTGGCTGCCCGATGGCAGAGGATGGGGTGTCAGCAACAGCCAGGCCGCGCTGGGATACAGCCAGGGAAATCCGTCCGTATTGCGCATCGGTACAGGTGGCCATCACCTGCCGCAATAAACTGAAGGGCAGGCCCTTGTCACCCATGATCGTGACTTCGCGGTCGGCTGCATCCGTCACCGCATCACGACGCAGGACACGGTCAGTCTGCGCTCGCAATGCCGCGCCGAGCTCTGGAATCAAGGCCGCATCCCGCGCCAGCACTTCATCCACCTCGGCCACCACCTGCCCTTGAACGAGGATATGCTCGGCTGTCACCGTGATCAGCACGGTCTCCCGGGCAACCTCGTCGGCGACCGATTCCGGCAGCGTGAGATCCCGAGGATTCGGCAACACTTCCACTTCGGTGGAACTCACCAGCAGGAAGAACACCAGGATCGTGAAGATGTCCATGAGCGACACCATGTTCAACGACCCTCGGCGCCCGCGCTTGTGGTGGCGCTCCATCCGCTTGGCCCGGCGGGACATGCGCATGCTTCAACTCTCCTGGGTTCTTACCGGGGCGTCGCCTATGGCGATGTCCGGGAAAAGCTCCGCCTGCACCATGGCGCCCTCTGCCTCGGCCTCGTAGAGCCGGACGGCGTCCATGACCTGCACCAGAACGTCGTAATGCACGTCCGGCTCCAGCAGAACCGTGGCCGCCGTCCGACCCGGATCCTCCGCCTTGATGCGCTGCAGATAGGTGTTCAGTCCGGCGAAGTCGTAGCCGTCCGCCTCGTCCCGAGGCAGTACGGTCAGAAGTCCGCCATCACGCCCCCCGATCTCAATGACGTCAACGCGAACGATGACTTCGAGTTGCAGCATCTCTTCCATGACGTCACCGCCGTCCGCTGAGGTCGGCACGCTGAGCTCGATGATCGCCAGACGCGAGAACACCGCCGTGATGAGCAGGAACGGCACCAGGATCACCATCAGGTTCAGGAACGCGGTAATATCGAGTTCATGCTGCTCCTGCCGCCGCGCCTTGCTCCGCCGCCGTCTCATGCCGGCGTTTCCCGACGCACCGGCTGTGCCTGTTCGGGCCGACGCTCGTCCACCGCGTTGAGAAACTTCACCGACACCATCTCCAGACTGTCGATGATCTCGGTGGTCTTCGTCTGCAGCAGGGCATGAACGAGCAGCAGAGGAATCGCCACCATGAGGCCGAAAGCCGTGGTGTTCATGGCCACGGAGATGCTTGCCGACAGCAGGTCCGCCTTTTCTGCCGGGTTTGCACCGGCGACTGCCGTGAAGGCCCGGATCAGGCCGATAATAGTGCCTAGCAGTCCGAGCAGCGTCGCGATGTTGGCGAAAGTGGCCAGATAGTGAGTGCGCTTCTCGAGATGAGGCGTCACCTCCATCATGCTCTCCTCCATCGCGCGCTCGATGTCGTCGCGTCGGCCTGCGGTGCGGATGCGAGCCAGTCCGTAACTCAGAATCGTGCCGATAGCCGACTTCGCCTCGCTTGTGAGGCTGGCCGCCTCATTGAAGCGACCCTGCTGAAGGTAGGGTGTGATCTCTTTCCAGAGACTTCGGTTGCGCATGCTGGTTCGGGCCAGATAAAGCCAGCGCTCGATGGCAATGGCCAGACCTAGGGCCAGCACGACGACGATGGGATACATGAACACCCCACCGCTCTGGAAGAACCCGACGATTGCCGCGTAGATACTCATGGTCCACTGACCTCCTCACTGTTCGCGGAAGAACCTGCTCTTGGCCCGGCGGCCTGCAGCTGTTCGAAATAACTCAATTCGCGCCTGAACTCGTCCCGATCCACCGGTGAGAGCACCTCTTCGATCAGGCTGTTGAAGGGCCGTCCCGCCAGCTCTGCCACGCCTGCATCCTTCCAGGGCAGAATGACCATCACCCGCGGCAGCTCCTGATTGCCCCGAATCGCGCTGCGATCGAGTTCCAGCCGGTGTGTCGGCTCAGCTCCTGCGACCAGAGGCAGGAGCAGCAGGCTCATCCATGCAGCAGCGCGTAGCCGCGTCATGGTCTCGTCTCGATCTGCGCAGTACTCGTCAGACCGGCTGCCTGACGCTCCAGATCCGCCACCCAGGCCCGGATGAGACCAGCGTCGGGATCATCCTCTTCCAGCGCAAGGTAGCGCTCGTAGTGGTCGATGGCTGGACGCGGACGCATCCGGTACAGCTCAAAAAGCACCGCGATATTGAAGTGGGCCGGGGCGTAGTCACGATCCGCCGCGAGTGCATCGCGATAGGCCTGCTCCGCCGCATCGAACTCGCCTCGCTGCCGGTGAAGCACACCGAGGTCCGTCAGCACCGAAGCGCAGGCCTCGCAGACCTTGAGCGCGCGAAGCAGATAATCGAACGCTTGCGCATCGGCACCGGCGTCGACGGCAAGCCATGCCAGTTGGCGCAGCGGCCCGGAGTACTGCGGATACTCGCGCGTCAGGGTCTCGAAGGTGGCCGTGGCGCGAGCCACATGGCCTGCTTCAAGCGCAGCCAAGCCCTCGGCATAGCGAGCGAGAGCGGACGCCGGCGCCTGCTCCGGCGCTGAAGCAGCCCGTTCCGGACGGTCACCGGACGTCGCGCATCCGATGAGAGAAGCCGCACACAGGCAGGCAGCACCGAAGCGGATCAGGCCGTCGCCGAACGCCGACCTGCCTGCCTTACTCATGAATCTGGATCGCAAGGAGATCCCTCCGCTCGGTGCGGGCATAGCGCCCGGGTGCAATACTCGCGAGCCGCTCGAAGCTCGCCTTGACCCACTCGTCGTAGACACCATCGACCGCCCGCGCTGCATTCGCCAGGAAGAGCTCCAACGCCTGTTCCTCGAAGGGAAAGGCCTGCTCCTCGAGCAGGATCTCGTACTGCTCCAGCGCATCATCGGCGAGTTCAACCGGCCGCTCGGAATCCAGCAGGTCACGAGCCAGCTGATAGTAGAGTTCCGCGATCTGCCAGCTCGCCGCCGTCACGACCGCCGTCACGCCGTACTCGGCCGCCTCGCCATAGGCCGCCAGCGCGGCTTCCATACGTTCGCGTTTGCGCCGCAGGCTGTCTCGCAGCGGAGCCGTCAGGCGAACGTCCATGAACCTGCCCTTCAGCGGTTCCGCCAGCTCCAGGCTGGCGTGCGCCGCCAGGTAGCGGCTGCGATCCGTGCGTTCGGCACCGAGATCGCGATCCACGGCGACGATGGCCTCCAGCCAACGGTGGCGCTCGACCGCGTCGTTGGACTCCCGCGCCATGTCCGCAAGCTGCTGCCTGGCCTCGAGCGCTTGCGCCACCGGTTCGGGGAAGCGGTCGATGATCTCGACGAAAACCCGGCGACGTTGCGAAACGACGCCAGCCTGACGGTAGAGTTCGGCCGCCTCCCACAGCGCCTCACGGCTCAGGTCAGCATCCACCTCTTCTTCTGCAGAAACGCGTTCGAACTCACGCGCCGAAGCTGCAAGCTGGCGATCTTCCCGCAGCGCGGTCGCCAGCAGCCGGGTCGCATCGAGGGCCAGCGGGTGCCGTGGATAGGCGTCGCGGAAACGCTCGAGAAGCGGCGCGGCCTCATCCCAGCGTTCATGAGCAAAAAGCAGGGCGCCAGCGTCATAGAGCGCAGGGCCTGCCTCCGGCGCATCGGGAACCTCCACGCCGAGGCGGACGAAGTGCTGCACCGCTGCATCGACCTCGCCAGCATCGCGCGCCTGTTCGCCCTGCCTGAATACGGCAGCGACGATGCGATCCGTGAAGGAGTCAAAGCGCTCTTGCGGAAGTTCTCGCCCCTGCAGCAGCCGATAGGCGTCTTCCGCCTGGTCGTAGCGACCGAGATCGAAGTGGGCGTGGGCAATAACCGTCCAAGCGGTTGTCATCGCTTCCGCGCCCGCCGGCGGCTGGTGGTACACCACCCGCTCGGCCACCGAAATCGCCTCAAGGAACTCCCCCGCCGCGAAGCGCTCCTCGGCCAGCAGCGCCAGCACCGGAACAGCTTCGACGTGATCCGGGAAGGTCACGGCGAAACGCAATGACCACTCGGCAACATCGGCGCGCCACGCAGTGCGCGCCTCGTTTTCGAGCAATGCTTCATGGCTTCTAGCGGCCAGGATCGCTGCGTAACCGGCTTCAGCAGCGTCGGCGTGGTCACCATAGTCGTAGGCCGATGCAAGATAGGCCGCAGTCGCCTCGTCGAAACGCTGTGCCTCGAGCAGCAGCTCAGCGAGCAGGAAACCATACTGGCCTGCCCGCGGATCCGCCGGAAACCAGGCCAACAGCTTGCGATACCAGTCCACCGCACGCGCCTGATCCGTCCACTCGCCACTGTCCTGTGCCAGGGCGTGGTCGTGCTGGGCCAGATCCGCGAGGTGCAGGTGAAGCCCTTTGAGCACCTCGGCGTGATCGTCAGCATCACGGCGCCGCCAGAATTCCGCATCGCGCCCATAGCGGACGACATAGTCCTCCTTGGCCTCGACTACCAGCGACGGGAAGCGGCCTTGGGTATAGGCATCGATCACCGCCTGTTGGAAACCGGGCGCCCGGGCGTGGTTCACGCGGCCGTCGACGAAGGCACCGAAGGCCGCCGCAGCGTCCCGGTAGCGTTCCTGAACCAGATACAGCTGTCCCAGCGATGCATACAGCCAATGGGACCAGTAGCGATCGCCCTGTTCCGCGATGACCGCATCGATGGCTTCCGCTCCGTCCAGATAAGAGAACCCGAGAGCGAGAACCCGCAACGTATCCTCATAGAGTTCTCGCTCTGCACGGCTCAAGCCGTCGAGATCCGGGTCGGCATGATCAGCGAAACGGTGGTCGATCAGGACCATGAAAGGCTCGATGCCAGCCTGATACTCACCGAGCCTGTAACGCGTCCAACCGAGCTTATAGAGGGCCTGGTCGCGAAACGGTCTCCCCTTAGTGTGGGCAAGTACGGCTGCGTAGGCCTCTTCCGCTTCCAGGTGACGCCCCTCCACGAACAGCCGCTCGCCCCGCCGAAATTGCGCTTCCGCCGCATAAGCACTCGCGGGATGTTCCTGTACCAGGCGATCCAGCCCGGCCAGTGCCCCATCCGTGTCGCCCAGCGCATCCTGGGCTCGGGCGCGCTGATAAAGGAGGCGATCCGTTTCCGGAAGCCCAGGCCAGTCGGACAGCAGTTCACTGTAGCCGGCCACCGCGGCTGCGATGTGGCGCCTGGCCTCGGCCTCGTCGGTCATGTCCGCCTGCAGCGCGAGCCCGGTCTGAAGTTCCAGATCCGCCAGTCGGCGCAGCGCCTGCAGGCGCATGGCATCGGGGACAGCATCCAGATCCAGCAGCGCCCGGTACTGCTGCATGGCCTGTGCCGTATCCGCCTCGAATGTTGGCGCAGCCGCCACCTGCTGCTCCTGCACCGCCATCGGACCTGCGTCCAGGGTTGCAATAGTTGGATCCGGCGCCGCGTCCCCTTCCCGACCGCCGAAGGGCCAGAAGCTGGAAAACAGAAGCAGCGTCAGCGTCGCCGCAGCATTCGTCATGAGCCCGGCTCCGCAACGGGAGACGGTTGGGCCGCTGTCGCAGCCCGGTCATAGAGTGTCGCCAGCGCGAAGTGCGCCTGAACCTGATAGGCCAGCAGACGTTGCCGCTGTTCCTTAAGCCAGGTCATGGCCATGGCGTGGAGTTGCCCCGCCTGCTCCGTCCGCGCCAGGGCAACTCGATCCTTGAGCAGATCGATGCGCGGACTGAGGGCGTCGATCCGCTCAGCCAGCGCCTCGAGTTCCTGCGGTCGATCCGCGCGAATCTCCAAGACCCGCTGCAGACGCGGTTCGACTTTCGCCAGCTGTTCGTCGAGCTCGGCCAGGGCACGCTGCTGCTGCCAGAGGCGATAGCCGTAGTCGCGATCCATCTGCCACAGCAAGTGTCCCTTGAGCAGACGATGGCGTTCTCGAGCTTCCTCCGGCGCCGCGGCAAGGGCCGGTCCGGCTTCCAGCTCTTCAAGCAGCTTCCAGAACTCGAGTTCCTCATCGCTGGCAAGGCCGACCACATCACGACCCTCAGCGATGGCATCGAGGCGGGCGGCGAGCGCATCACGACGAGCGACCAATGCCCCCGTGTCGATGACAGCAAGGCGGCCGTCGACCACCGGTGCCCGCTGCTGTGCTGCGAGCACCTGCGCCTCGACGAGGTGACCGAAGGTCTCCAGGCGCTCATGCCACGCGTCTAGATGCCGGCCCAGCGCCAGAAGATCACGATAGTGGCCCAGCCCCTCCTGAAAGCCATGCCTGGCAATCAGCGCATGGAGATAGCGCGATTCGGGTGCAAGGGGCAGTTCTTCGAGCTGCCAGTGCCAGCGCGCACGCTCGGGGTCGTCCGCCACCAGGAGCGCGTCGACCAGTTCTCCGGCCTGCGCGGCGCTCATGGCAGCATCAAGGCGGCGAATCTCCGCGTCGAAGGCTTCCAGCGCATTCTGGTAGGCACTCACGGCTTCGCTGTCGGCGTTCAGGCGCGCGAGCGCATACGGAACAGCGAGCAGCGACTCCTGCACCGCGCCGTCCAGGCGGTCTCGCGTCCAAAGCGTCCGCCAGGGCAGCAGGGCCCCTGCATGGTCGTCCAGCGCAGTCTTTGCCCAGCCCACGCCGAGGAGGGCACGGTTGGCACTTACACCCTCGAGGCGAACCCGCTGCAGCACTTCCAGCGCACGCTCGGGATCCGATTGCTGCAACCAGGTATACCCGAGCGCCAGGTTCGCCCGATCGCGAAGTGCCTTGTCCTCGTCGTTGCGGGCCGGCTGCCTGCCCAGTGCCTCGAGCTGTTCGATACCCCGGCCGTCATCGCCGCTGCGAATCAAGGCGACACCGAGGTTGTAGCGCATGTAGGGCAACCAGTCCGTCGGCCCCTGCCAGTCTTCGAGCAGCCTGGCCGCCGCCGCGTACCGACCCAACGCCATGTTGCCCTGGGCTTGAAGCAGCGGCATCTCGGCCGCGGCGTAAGCGGGCAAATGACCCTCGACGCGCTCCAGCGCGGTCAGGGCAGCTTCGTGCTTGCCCTGCCGATAATGGGCCCGACCGAGCTGGAACCAGACCCGATCATGGAGCGCCGGATCGCTGCTCTCATCCAGCAACTGTCTGAAAGCCCGCTCCGCCTCGTCATGCATGCCGAACTGGAGATACAGACCGCCGGCAAGCAGCTCCGCGTCATCCTTATGGTGAATGATGCGTCCGGCCTCGCGTGCAATCAGCAGCCTGCTCAGGGACGTGAAGTAGTCATCCTGATAGAAATGAAACAACGCTTCGCCGAAATGAAGGTCCCGGACCTCTCCCGCCGCCAGCTCCTGGGCCCAGGCGGGCATCTGCAGCATCAGTGCCGATGCAGTGAAGGTCGCGAAAAGAAAACGGCGCAAACGCGAGGTCACTGGACTAATCCCACTCCCGCACCAGGAATTCGGGTTGCTGCCGACTGACGCGATCAGAGATCTTCAGCTCCACGAACTGGGCACCTATGCCCTTCTCAAAGTTCAGACTGGTTGCCCGACGGTAGTCCCGATCATGAGGGCCCTTGCCGGTGAACACAGCGACAAGCTCGTGGGAGCCGCTTCGCAGGTTGCCGAGGTAGAGTTGCTGCACACCCCCCCGAAGCAAGGCGTCCACCTCACGAGGCGTGTAGAGATAGCGCGTGACGACGCGGTCGTTTAGCTTAAGCTCCACCGAGTCGAGCGCGAAGAACTCGCCCACGTCCATGGACAGGAAGACGGCGACCTGGGTGTTCGCCGGAAAGAGCAGGTCCTCCTCCAGCATGAACAGCTCCCTGTTCAGATGCAGGATCTCCTGTCTGAGATCCTGAATCCGCGTGTCCAGACTCTGCTCCGCAGCGATGGGGCTGATGCAAAGCAAGGCTATGAGCAGCGGGGCCATTCGCATTCGTTTCATGTCCATGGGTCTGTGCTCACTCATCCAGAAGGACCAGCAGGGCGCGCTCGTAGCCCGCCAGCTCCCGCCCGTTTGTCATCTCGACTTCCCGCAGGCGTCCGTGGTGGTCGACGAAATGGACCACGGGCAGTCGGCCCAGATCGTAGAGACGCGCGACCTCTCGTTCCATGTCCAGCAGCAGTGGAGCTTCGAGCCGAGAGGCCCGCAGCATAGCCGCATTCGGTTCGCGATCGATGCTCACCACCAGCAGGCGCGCACCGCGGTCCTGCAGACGCCCGGTCAACTTGTCCAAGTACTCGACCTGCCGGTCGCAGCCCGAGCAGCGTGAGGACCAGAACGCGATGATGACGACCTGTCCGCGAAACTCGGACAGGCGAACGTTGGGCCCGTCCGCCGACCGCAGCGCGAAGTCGGGGGCAGACTCCGCGGCTCCGCCAGCCACGGAGGCGAGCAGAAGCAGCAGCAGGCCGAGCACCTTTCTCCAAGCCTCTCGGGCCATCCGAAATTTTCCTTTCGGCGCGGAACCGGCGCGCCGCCGGTCTCTGTTTCAATATAGATAACGATGCCGGATCGCGCTTGTGACGGGGGTCACGTCCATCGTCTCCACAAGACCTTCTGTCATTGCGGCGGCGCAAGTCCCGCGGACAAGCGGACACCCCTGCTGCTGTCGATGACGACGGCTTCGTAACCTGGCAGCCGCTCGATGAGCTCGAGCCCGGCGTCTGCCCCCATGACGAAGACGCTGGTGGAGAGCGCGTCAGTCCGAGTGCCGCTAGGGCCGATGACCGTGGCGCTGCGCACACCCTCAGAGGGTCGACCCGTCGCCGGGTCGAGAATGTGGTGGTAGCGCCGGCCGTCCTCCTCGAAGTAGCGCTCATAGTCACCCGATGTGGAGATGGCCTCGTCCACCAGGGCGAGCCGTGTCACCAAGGCCTCGGCGTCATCAGGGTCGCGAATGCCAACGAACCAGGGTTGCCCACGGCGGTCACCCAAAAGCCGCGTGTCGCCGCCTGCACTGACCAGGGCATGCTCGACGCCCGCCTGACGTATCAGGTCGACGGCGCGATCACACGCATAGCCCTTGCCGATACCACCGAGATTGATGCGCACGCCCTCGACAGCAAAGGCAATGCTGCGCGCCTCGGGATCCAGAAGCAGATGGTGATAGTCGATCGCATCGAGCCTTGCCGTCACTTGCGACTCACTGGGCGCCTGACGATCCCTGAACGCATAGAGATAGCCCACGCTCTCGTAGGTGATGTCGAAAGCTCCCCGAGTCAGACGGGACATTTCGATGGACTGCTCCACGATGTCGTAGAGCTCCTCGGATACGGGGACGGGTCCGTCGGCTGCAGAGCGATTCAACCTCGAGATTTCAGATTCCTCGCGGTAGGTGCTCATGACCGCCTCGATACGATCGAACTCGGCCATGGCCGCAGCGACCAGACGCTGACCCTCTTCGGCGTCGGGATGCCAGAGCTGAACGGCGATGCGCGTCCCCATCTTCGCCTGCTCATCGCCGTGCCAGGCCGCAATGCCAAGACCTGGGACGAGCAGCAGGGTGCACAAGGCCAGCGCAGGCCAACAGCTCGGCTGCTGAGGTGAATAGCTCACGCCGACCTCCTCAGAACCAAACGGACAACATGAATTGCATGACATTCGCTTCGAAGCTGTAGGTCGGCTCCTCGCCCGGATCGGCGTCGGCGCGCAGGTCCCTGAAGTCGCTGTAATCGTAGAAAATCCGCTCAAACGACAGCCCTACGGCACTGCGTTCAACAAAGCCTCGGCGTTCCGCCATAAACTCGTAGTTCACACCCACCCGGAAGGCATGGCTGTCGAAGGCACTGATCTCCTTCCAGCGGCTGCGGAAGTTCTGTGCCTCCTGGAACGGAAAAAGATCGGAGAAAAAATCTGCGCCACTTTGCCGGTAGTAGCGATAACCGACATCGAAGGTCCAACGATCGAGTACACCATGGGTATAGCCGATCTCGGCGGTATGGGCATCGATGCCCCAGCTGTCGAAGTAGTAACGGTAGTCCGTCTGCAGAGCCGCTCGAAACGGCAGGTGGAGCCGGCTGCGCAGCGCCACGGCGTTGCTCGTGCGGGTGTTAGGATAGACCTCCGGCTCCCAGGAGAACCCGGTCGCGGACTCCGGGTCGACGAAACGCACCTGCCGATAAGGGAGATTCAGAAAGCCCTCGTCACTGATGGTCTCGAACGCGACTTCCGCAATGAGATTCCGGGTCAGGACCTGGGTGAGGCCGAGCCGCCAGGAATGACGATCGATGTCTTCCGAAAAGTCAGGATTGTCACTGCGCCCCACCTCATCAAAGCCACGGATGTAACCCATGCTGATCGTGGTCATGCCACCGAAGATCTCCTGACTGACGCTTACGCCGAAAGTGTTGGCGGTGTAGTCGTTCTCTTCGCTGTTCGTATACGTTAATCCCAGCAGGGTGCTGCCCCGGAGATAGTCCACCCCGGCGCTGATCTCGGTCCGCTTCTCCTTATAGGGACTGGCGGTGGTGACGACGTCGATAGACGCTCCGCTGATGGAGTCGACGGTGTAACCGGCAGATACCGAGACGCTGGAACCGATCTGCCTGCGCACCAGCAAGGAAGGACCATCAATGGTCATCCCACCACCGTCATAGAAGTGATAGAGGAGATCCAGCCGGTCATCAGGGAGGACCTGCGCGGCCACCGCCTGCGTCAGCAGGGCCAGCCCGCCCGCGACGACAGCATGCATGGTCGACCGAAGGCTCATCTCAGTTGCAGCCACAGCCGCCGCCGGAACCGCCGGCGGCTCCCCGCGCGGCTTCACGCACGTCGAACACGTGGCGCCGGTAGGAGGCCATGATCGGGTCCCGCTCGAAGCTCATGATCGGATCCGCCAGACGGTCCCGTTCGTAAGGCTTCACCCAGGGTTCGACACTGGCGCAGCCACCCATGAGCAGCGCTGCAGCCGCAACGATGAGCCATCCAGGCCTGTTCATGACCGCTCCCTGAGCAGGCGCCTGACCTCATTTTGAACAGTCTGCTCATCACCCGGACGGAAGCCGTAATGAATGTAGCGGACGGTACCCTGACGATCGATGATCACCGTCGTGGGCATGGCCGGCACCCGATACAGCCCGCTGACCTGTTCCAGCGGATCGAGAAGAATGGGGAAACTCACAGGAACATCGGCAAGAAAACGATCCGCAAGCTGACTGTTCTGTTCCACATTCACGCCGAGCAGCGTGAATCCCAGCGACTCGTAGCGTCCGTAGATCTCGTCCAGCAATGGCATCTCCTGGCGGCAGGGCGGGCACCAGGTCGCCCAGAAATTGATGAGCACCACATCACCCCGAAGATCACTCAGGGCAACCGTTTCTCCCGACCGGCTCTCAAGCGCGAAATCGGGTGCGGGTCCGCCAACCTTCGGGCCCGCCGCCTGAACCGACACAGCGAGCAGAGCGGCAACAAGCAGAAGCCATCCATGCCTGATCATCAAAGCGTTCTCCTCGTACTTTCATTGCCGGCGCCGGTTCAGAAGAACCAGCTCAGACCGAGGCTGAATTCGACGTTATGCGCGATCTTGTCATCACCCAACAGGTCCGTAGAAAACACACGATCACGAACAAGGAAATGGGCTGCCAGCCAATCGGTAAGCAAGACCCGATAACCGGCACCAAAACTCACGGTGAACAGGTTCTCCCCACCAAATTCGGTGTTCCCGGCTCCGAGCAGCACGTACAGCGACGAGTTGAAGGCGCGGTTGCGGCCCACGAAGACCTCTCCGGGAAGTACGTTGTAGCCGATAGACAGATCGTAGTAGCGAAAGCGCCGCTCAGAGCTCGTGAGCAGCGGAGCACCGCCACTGAGTTTCTCGAAGCTGGTCTTGCCGGCATCGCTCTGGCCCGCCATGACCTCTGCGAACAGCGACTCACTGATGTGATAGGCCAGCCGTACGCCATAGGCGGCGTTGCTGCCGAAGTCCTCGACGCTGAGGAAGCCACCGAACACGCCGAATTCGAAATTCTCGGTATCAATGCGCGGCTGGCGGATCTCGCGCCGGTCAACGGACGGATCCACGACCGGCCCCCGATCGTCCTCGGCCACCTCGCGGCCGAGCGTGTTGCATCCCGTCGCCCCTGCGAGCACCGCGGTGAGCAACATGCCCTTCAGAAAAAGAATGCGAAGCCTGCTTTCCATTCGTCCACTACCTCATTCTCGTTACGGTCGGTGAAGATCAGATGACTTCTGTACTCAGCGCGCAGCATGAAGCGGCGCGTCAAGTGCATGCGCAATCCAAGGCCCACGCTGGCAACCTGATCCCTGCGTCGTTCAGTTTCGGCCAATCTGGCCTGGGGCCGGATCCAGATCACACCGGTACCCAGCGACACGAAGGGTGAGACGCGCCACTCGGGAAACGGCTGATGCAGCAGATGGGCGCTGGCCATCCAGGCGTCGGAGAAGCTGCCGGTAATCGTGCTCCCGGCCAGTTCCACCGAGAGGTTGCGCGTCAACAGATAATTGCCGTAGAGCGAGATGACGTCGCCGCCGCCGAAATCCCCCAGCATCACCCCCGACTCCCAGCGACGCTGTGAATATTCTGTAGCGTCCGCTCCTTCAAGCTGCAGCGGACGACCATCGGCAGCCGTGGCCAGGCGCATCTGAGCCAGGCTCACCCAACCCACATGCTCGCGCTGGCCCCGCACTCGGAACCAGTCAGTCCGGCGTGCCAGAATCTCGAAGTGCTCGCCGCGGTCGAGAACGTGGAACACGGGGTAGCCCCGACCAGGCCCCGTATGCAGCTCCATGAACGGCTCGGCGACCATCGCCTGAACCGCGGCTCCCTGGGCCCCATGCGAGAGCAGCAGAATCAGGCAGAAAAGAAGAGGGACGAGGGCGCGCGCAGCCATGATCAGTCCTCCGGCGCCGCGAAGGGATCGTTGTAGTACTGGGTTCCGATGTCCATCCACTCCGACAGCAACCTCAGCTCGGCTGCGCTCAGCCAACCCGCATGACTGCCATCAGGGTCGAAACGATCGAAGAAGCGCCCCGCCGAGAGTGCCCGACCCACCGCCATCGGCGGCGTCATCGAGACCGTCGCGAGTATCGGCTCGCCAGTTTCCTCATTGATTCCGACTTCCACAAGGCGATCGGCGAGAATGCCACCGAGGACCTCCCGCTCATTGCGGGGGAAGACCAGCTCCCGATAAGCATTGAAGTGGTCAGCCTGCAGGGGTGAAAGACCGTCGGTGAGGTCAAGATTCGCCTCCGGAACACGCAAGCCACCCAGATCATCTGTGGGGCTGTGGCAAAGCGTGCAAGTGTTGTCCGCGAGCACCGTGAAGCCATCCTCGGGATCGATGACCTGCCGATCGAGATCCCAAAGCGGATGGATGTGCTGCTCATAGTGGATCACCGCGCGGCAGCGCGGGCTCCACTGCAAGAGACAGTCCCCAGCCACGGGGGTCGGCGTCCGCAGGTCGACATAGCGCCACGCAAACGACTCGTCAGGCGCTCGTCCGGCGCTCACCTCGTCCGTCCAGACGTCATCGAACACCACGTCGACGCTCGGAACCCGGACTGCGCAATCTGTTGCACAGCTGATCCGCGCTCGCACCTCCGCCATGGTCTCGCCCACGTCGGCAAACAGCTCCGGACGGGTGTTGGGAAAGGGCTGACCCGTAGCCTGGGCACCAGGGTAGACACTTTCGAAGGCCTCCCGGCGTCCATGAGACAACCCGCTGCTCGGCGTATGGCAACCGACACATGCCAGCGTCTGTCCCGGCCGGACCTGCAACCAGCTCCGATGGCGTGCACTGATGCGTCGCCCCTGGCCATCGAGGACCTCCAACGCCAGCGGTACGGTGGCAGGCACCTGAACGATCACGGAGCCATCAGGCTCGATAGGGATATAGCCGATGATCTCGCGCATCCCGTTGCCGGCACCGCCACGACCAAAGGCCGTATTACGGAAGTCACGTACGTCATCGTCAGGCAACGCGACGGCCTTGAGAACGCGCAGGAACCGGGCCGGGCGCTCCGTTGCGGTCGTCATTGCCGGGTCCGCCACGGTTGCGATACCGGTTCCGGACGTATCCACACCATTGATGTCGTAGACGCTGCGTATCGCGAGCAGGCCGCTGTCCGCGTCAGCAAGCAGCAGGTCTGCCTGGCCGGAGTCCACCTGATCGAACAGCACAAGTGGCTGAGGCCGCATCTGGGCGGCCACCACTTCTGTGTACATGACACCTTCTATGGGCTGCTGCACCGGCAACTGGGTGTCGGTGCTGCCGTCGTAGAGATACAGCCCATAGAGCGGCCGAGCCGGCAGCGCACCAGGGTCGGCGAGTCGCTCCTCCGTACAGGGCAAGATCCTTCCACCCTCACCCTGCAGACGACACAGGCTCCAGGTCACGAACATACGTCGACTGCCGTCACGCAGCGGCCACGCTGAGGTGTAACGCCCGCCTGGAGAGATGTCACCGTTGGTACGTACGTCATTGATCGTTGCGGGGGATTGTGCGGGCCCTCCCAAAAGGCCGGCCTGAAACGGTACCGGCTGCTCGTTCTCGACGAACCCGTCCACGTCGATGCGAAGCAGATCAGCGCCGCCATCCGTCGTCACGAAGGGTCGCAGCAGGGTAAGCAGACCTCCGTCCGCCAACCTGGGCCTCAGGAACTGGACAGTCGCCCCCTCAGTACCGGTTTGATGGCTGTTGGCCCCATAGAGCAGCTCGAGATCCGTGCCGTCAGGATTCATACGATAGAGATGAATGCCGTTGCGGCCATTCGCTCTGTCCCAGCGACTGAACACGATCTGGCCGTTGTCCATGACTTCCGGGTGCAAATCGTGACTCTGGTTGAACGAAATCTGTTTGATATCGCTGCCGTCCGCATTCATTACGTGCAGGACGAAGGCCGGCTCTCGCCTTTCCTCATTCAGGGCATCGAACTGGGGTTTGCCCTCATCGAGCAGGATGGCCTTGCTCTGGCGCTGACGCGTGGAGGAAAACACGATACGGCCGTCAGGAAGATACGCGGGAGACAGGTCATGGCCCGCTTCGGCAGTGGTGTCCGAACTGATAATGCGGCGCAGCTCATCCGACGACCGATCGAATTCCCAGAGGTTCCAGGACGGCTGATCATCGTCGTTGGCACCAGGCAGCAGCGCTCCGCGCAGTGCGAAGATGAAACGCTGACCGTCGAAGGACACATTCAGGTCGCGGACGTCGTACTCCCCCGCCCCTATCTCGGCCGTGAGGTTGCGCTCACCGGCGGACGGTGAGGCCCGTTCGCGAAGGAACAATTGAGCTCCCGGCCTAACCCTCAAAAGCTGCCTGACATCGTCGGCCGCTGCAGCCATGCCTGCAGCCATCGGCGCAGGACGCGTGATGTAGGCGATGGGGACATCCACGACCACAGGATCTTGACTCTGGCCCCCAGCAACCGTGACTCCGTCGCCTCCGCAGGCGACGAGCCCGAGCAGCAGCACGCACGCGAGCAGCCATCGCCTCCCCTTGGCGCGACGCGGGAGGTCGTTGGGTTCTGTGATCATCCCGTTCTCGTCCCGTACCCAAGCCATCGCCCGGCCCTGCTGCCTTTCAATCCAGTGTCCTGATCTCATGAGCACACGCCGAGGCCGGCACATGCCCGGAATCGGACTCCTTCAGTCAATAACTTGAGGTTATTGCCCCGCAAACGGCACCCCTCTGGGCTGCAGGAGACGCCGGCAAAAGAGCGATTCCCCAGCTCAGCCACAAGAGCTTAGTACAGCCTCAGAACTCTGCCACTTCTCATAGTGCCAACGCGATCACGGTCGAAATCGCAATGCTGGACTAATACTAGTGACACAGGGTGGTGCTTCGCGGAGTGAACCGCGTGAAGAGGAACAGCATGGAGCGTAAGGAAGGCGGGGTAAGACTGCGGCGGAGCACCTCGGCCCTGCTGGTGGTTGTATTTCTCGCCATGGGTGTCGTCGAGGCCCAGGCTGGCGCACGTGACCAGGCCCGCCGCATTCACGACCGGCTCGCGGGGGTGCCGCCGAGCGAGGCTGTGCTCGATCAGATGGAGATGGACATCCTCCAGAATGACGCCATACGCGCCGCCTACCGGGCCATGGAGGATCCCTCGTTCTACAACGTCACCCTGAAGAACTTCGCCGCACCCTGGACCAACCGCGAAGAGTCCGCATTCGTTCCCTTGAACGACTACATCGCTACGGTGATCGGCATGATTCGTGACGACGTGCCCTTCAACGGCGTGCTGTCAGAGGACATTCTCTATGTCGGCGCCTCCGGACTCTCGGGCGTACCGGCCTACTCCATGAGCAGCAACGCCCACTATGAGGCGCTCGAACGGGGCGGTTTCAACCTCGGCTCACCGTCGGTACTGGTCGCGACGACCCAGAGCGCACAAACAGACCTCGCCTTCTCGGGCATTGCCGGCGTGATGACCACACGCGCTGCGGCAGAGGCCTTCTTCGTCGCTGGCACCAACCGGGCGATGCTCCGTTTCACCCTGATGAGCCACATGTGCCGCGATCTCGAGCAGTTCTTCGACACCGAGCTTCCCACGGATCGCATCCGCCAGGACGTCTCACGCAGCCCCGGTGGCGACAGTCGTGTTTACCTCAACAACTGCATCGGTTGCCACACCGGCATGGACCCCCTCGCTCAGGCCTTTGCCTACCACGACTACGATGAGGAGGCAGGCCGCATTCGTTACACGCCCGGTCAGGTTCAGTCCAAGTATTTCAACAATGAGGACACGTTTCCGTTCGGCTACGTGACACCAGACGATCGTTGGGACAACTACTGGCGCAGCGGCCGCAATGCCCAACTCGGCTGGAACGGCGCCACGCCCGGATCGGGCCATGGTGCCGCGTCCATGGGCATGGAGCTGAGCAGCAGCCAGGCCTTCGCCCAATGTCAGGTGGAGAAAGTATTTTCGACCGTATGTCTCAGGCCTCCGGCAAACGCGGATGATCGGGCTCAGGTCAATGCCATGGTCGGCGGTTTCGTGTCCGGGGACTATCGGATGAAACAGGTGTTTGCCGAATCAGCCGTCTACTGCAAGGGCGACTGACTCGCCGCCGGAGACCCGCCCAGATGGATCGACCACCGAACGTCAATAGTGTCCGCACGCCGAGCACGGCCTGCCACATTACGGAAACGGCCATGAGGACGACGTCCTGGCTGGCCGTGCTTCTGCTTGTGGCCTTGACGCTGGCCGGCTGCACCGGCGGTGGTGAAAGCACCCAGCCCCTGCAGCAGACGGCACCGATCCAGTCCAGCAACTACACCGGACCCGCTCCGACCACCACCGACACCCAGGCGTTCATGATCAATGTCTGGGAGAACGTACGCGCAGCCAATCGCTGCGGCCAGTGCCACACTGCAGAAGGCCAGGCACCCCGGTTCGCCAGGGTCGACGACGTTAATCTCGCCTACCAGGCCGCCAACAGCATCGTCGACCTTTCCTCGCCGGGCGACTCGCTGATGGTGACCTTCGTGGCCAGCGGTCACAACTGCTGGCTCTCCAGCACGCAGGCCTGCGCCGACATCCTGACCACCTGGATCAGCAACTGGGCCGGCGGTGCCATGGAGTCCGGGCGCGCCATCGAACTGCAGGCACCCCGACGCCGCGAAGTCGGTTCCAGCCTGGCGTTTCCCGAAGATCCGATGCTGTTCGCCGCCACTGTATACCCGGCGTTGGCGACCTACTGCGCCGGGTGCCACAGCACCACCGTACCCGGCTCTGTTTCGCCCTTCTTCGCGGACGGCGATCTGATCACAGCCTACGACGCATCGCGCAGCCGCATGAATCTGTCGGTACCGGCCCTGTCGCGATTCGTGATTCGCTTGCGTAATGAGTTCCACAACTGCTGGAGCGACTGCGAGGATGATGCGCAACTGATGGAAAACGCCATCGCCGCTTTCGCCGGCGAGGTCGAGCCGAACGTAGTGGATCCAGGGCTGGTGACGAGCAAGGCGTTGACGCTGCCGGACGGCATTATTGCGGCCGGTGGCAACCGCTTCGAAACCGCCCAGATCGCGCTGTTCGAATTCAAGGAAGGGGCCGGGAGAACAGCATTCGATACCAGCGGCGTGGAGCCAGCGGCAAACCTCACCCTGTCCCCCGAGATCGCGTGGTTCGGCGGCTGGGGCATCGACATCAGAAGCGGCAAAGCCCAGGCCAGCACCAGCAGCAGTCGCAAGCTGCATGACCTGATCCGCGCCACGGGCGAATACTCCGTGGAAGCCTGGGTCGTTCCCGGCAACGTCAATCAGCAGAACGCGCACATCGTCAGCTACTCAGGCGGCACGGGCCTGCGCAACTTCACGCTGTCCCAGGACATGCACAGCTACGAGTTCCGCAATCGCAGTGACGTCACCGGACCGAACGGTGACCCCGTATTCGCCACCGAGGACGCAGACCAGATCCTGCAGGCAACGCTGCAGCATGTCGTCGTGACCTTCGACCCGGTGGCAGGCCGACAGCTCTTCGTCAACGGCAGCCGGGTACCCATAGGCGACCCGGTGGGCGGTGGCCTCATCGGCGACTGGGACAACACCTTTGCTCTGGTGCTAGGTAATGAAGTCTCCGGAGACCGCCAGTGGGAAGGCGTCCTTCGCCTGGTGGCTATTCACAACCGCGCCCTCACCGGCGAGCAGATCATGCAGAACAGGGCGGCCGGCGTCGGCGAGAAGTTCTTCCTTCTGTTCGACGTCAGCCAGCACGTCGGCATCCCCGACAGCTACATTCTCGTCGAGGTCAGCCAGTTCGACACCTATGCCTACCTGTTCACCAGCCCGCGCCTGGTCAATCTCGACCCGAGCGTATCCATGGACGGCGTGGTGATCAGGGATCTGCGCATCGGCATCAATGGCTCCGAGGCCAGCATCGGCCAGGCCTTCCGATCCATCGATACCGTCATCGGTGCGGACTACTCGCCGGAAAACGGTCAGCTGCTGTCCAGTCATGGCGCCGTGATCGCGATCGAACTCGGTCCTCAGAGCGACGAATTCTTCTTAAGCTTCGGTGAGATCGGTGACAGCGTCGCCGTGACCATGGCGCCGACGCTTCTGCCGCCCATCGAACCTGCCGACCTCGAACCACAGTCCGTGATCGGTGTGCGCACTTTCGATCGCATCAACGCCACCATGGCCAAGGTGACGGGCGTTCCAGCCACGGAACCCTCGGTTCGAGCAACCTTCGATCTGGTCCGGCAGCAGCTTCCGGGCATCGATCGCATGGAAACCTTTGTTTCCGCGCATCAGATCGGTATCACGCAGCTGGGCATCGCGTACTGCAACGCCTTGATCGAGGATACAGCCCGCCGCGCCAGCTTTTTCCCGAATTTCGACTTCAACGCGGGCACTGCCTCCGCATTCGCAGGCGATGGCCGTCAGATGCTGCTGACACCTCTCATCGATCGGATGATGGGTGTGGGCCTCAACAGTCAGCCGGAGTTCGCCGACGTTCGTGACGAACTCAGTGCCCTCATCGACCGCCTGCTCGCTGGAAGCAGCGCCAGCGGTGCAGAACGTACCCGTGCCATCGGCAAGGCCACCTGCGCAGCGATGCTGAGCAGTGCGCCCATGCTGGTGCTGTGATCCGACCAAGGAGTGAACATGCGTAGGAAGCGAGGCAGGCCCGAGGACTGGTTTGCGCCCAAGCGGCATCCGGATCATCCGCGGCCGATCACCCGGCGTCAGTTCATCTCTCAGGGCTTCATGGCTGGAGCCGCCACCCTCGTTGGAGGCGGCGTCTTCAGCCTTTTCGCCAATCCGCGTGCGGCATGGGCGCAGCTCTCCGGCGACCTCGAACCCCTCAAAGAGGCCTGCGGCATCGCGGTTCAGGGTGCCGGCAGGATCCCATTCATCTGCTTCGACCTGGCCGGCGGCGCGTCCATGATGGGCTCGAACGTACTCGTGGGTCGGCAGGGCGGCCAGTTGGACTTTCTCAGCACCCAGGGCTACAGCCGACAGGGACTGCCCGGCAACATGATTCCTCCGGCGCCGAATCCGACCACCGGCGGTGACTTCGTCGACCAGCGGCTCGGACTGGCGTTCCACAGCGACAGCGGTTTTCTGCGTGGCATCACTGATCGCCTGGGCGCGGGGGTAGAACAGCTCATCAATGGTGCGGTCATTCCTGCCCGCTCCGAGAACGACACCGGCAACAACCCGCACAATCCCATGTACGGCATCCACCGGGCCGGTGCTGACGGTGAACTGCTGACCCTGATCGGCTCCCGTCCGTCAGACTCCGGCGGCAACTCCGTAGCGCCGATGAGCATGATCAATCCGGAAGTCCGCCCAACCAAGGTGGACCGCCCCAGCGATGTCACAGGACTGGTGGACACCGGTCAGCTCATCGGACTGCTCGGCCAGGACGACGCCGTGGCCGTGATGGAATCCATCTACCGGGTCAGTGACCAGAAACTGCAGCGGGTCAGTACAGGCATCTCGCGCGACGATGTGGTCAAGGACCTGGTCCGTTGCGGGTACTTGAAGTCAGCGGACATTGCCAACCGCTTCGGCGATCCCGCCAGCCTCAACCCGGCGCTGGATCCGGACATCGTCGGACCCTCGGGCATCTTCAGCGCCCAGGAATTCAACGGCGACAGCGAGTTCCGCAAGACCGCCGCTGTCATGAAGCTGGTGATCAATGGCTTCGCCGGCGCCGGATGCGTGACCATGGGTGGCTACGACTACCACGGCGGCCGTCGCGCCGAAGGCGAGGTAAAGGATCTGCGCGCCGGTCGCTGCATGGGTGCGTGCCTGGAATACGCCCACCGCGTCGGTGTCCCGCTGATGCTTTACGTGTTCACCGACGGCTCCAATTCGAGCAACGGCGTAATCGACGACTCCGTTGAGGGGCGAGGCAAAGGCGAGTGGACCAGCGACAACCAGTCAGCCACCGCAGGATCCTTCTTCCTCGTGTACAACCCGCGAGGTCGCGCACAGCTCATCGGCGGCAATGCTGCACAGCAGGCACGGCATCAGCAGATCGGCCACTACCGCCCGGACGGCTCAGTGGAGTCGGCATCATCACCTGCAGCGAACAACGTCAATCTGCTGGTGGAAACGACGATCCTCAATTACCTGGCGCTGCACGGTGAGCAGGGGAACTTCCCCACCCTTTTCCCAAACCATGGCCTGGGCAACCCGACCCTGCGCGACAGCCTGACGGCCTTCGAGCCGATCGTGGACGGCACGCTCTGATCAGCCATCCGGACTCCCGAAGCAGCCGCAGGGCCAGCCCGCATCGCTCACCGATGCGGGCTGGGTCAAGAGTCGCTTCTCTGCTACGCCTCGAGCGCCTGTTGCTGCAATAATCCCGGCATGCCATCTGAAACTGAACTCTCAGCACGCTTGGCCTGCCCCCGCTGCGACGGTTCCCCACTGGACCGGAGCGACGCCGGCTGGCGCTGCAGCAGCTGCCGCGTCGACTTCCCCATGCTCGACGGCATGCCCTGCCTCTATGCAGCGCCCGGCGCGGCCCTGGGCGAATGGCGGGGTCGGCTGCATGCGGAACTGCGCCGGCTGCAGCAGGACGCGAAAGGGCTCGATGCCGTCCTCGCCAATCCAGGGCTCGCCACGCTCACACGGCGTCGACTGGAACTGCGACGGGACGCGGCCCGGGCCCACCACGACGAACTGCGCGACCTCCTTGCCCCCCTTCTCGCCGGCCACCCCGCCGCCGGCGGCGAGACCTATCTCGCTCTCAGAACCCGTCCGGCGACGGACCAGGGCCTGACCACGTACTATCCCAATGTCCATCGCGATTGGTGCTGGGGAGACGAGGAGAACCGCCGCTCAGTAGAGCTGATCAGCGAGACCTACGCTGAACGTGAACGTCCCCAGCACATGCTGGTACTTGGCTGCGGCGCCGGTCGCCTCGCACGGGACCTGCATGAGCACTTTGGCTGCCGGTCTACCGTGGCGATGGATTTCAATCCCCTGCTGATGCTCATCGCGGCGCGCATGTTCCGTGGCGAAACACTGGCCCTGCACGAATTCCCCATCGCTCCGAAGTGCATGGCCGATCAGGCCGTGACCCGGACCCTGGAAGCATCACCCGCTTCCCCCGGCCTCACAGCACTGCTCGGTGATGCGTTGCGACCGCCGTTTGCGGCCGGCAGCTTCGATACCGTGGTCACGCCCTGGGTAATCGACATCCTTCCGGACAAGCCGGCAAACGTCGCCGCGCGCATCAATCAGCTGCTGGCGCCGGCAGGACGCTGGATCAGCTTCGGATCACTGAACTTCAGCCACGCCGACCCGACCCTTTGCCTGAGCCTGGAGGAGACCGTGGCGATGGTGGAAGCGTCAGGCTTTGCAGCCCCGGACGTGGTCGAAGCGGAGATCCCCTATATGTGCTCTCCGGCCAGCCGTCACGGCCGTCGCGAGCTGGTGGTGACATTCTGCGCAGACCGCGTCGCGGAGGTCGACCAGCCGCAGCGGCATACCGCGTTGCCCGACTGGATCGTAACCGGGAAAAAACCGGTCCCGCTGCTGCCCCACTTTCAAATGCAGACGCTCACAAGCCGCGTGCACCTGTTCATCCTGAGCCTCATCGACGGCACCCGGACCATGGAGGACATGGCGCAACTTATGGAGGCACAGCAACTGATGACCCGCGCCGAGGCCGAGCCGGCCCTGCGGACCTTTCTGGTGCGTCTTTACGAAGACGGTCAGCGGGAAACGCGTTTCTG
Source organism: Gammaproteobacteria bacterium (assembly GCA_020832085.1). Lineage (GTDB taxonomy): Bacteria > Pseudomonadota > Gammaproteobacteria > Pseudomonadales > Azotimanducaceae > SLTB01. The sequence continues at coordinate 24,666 of JAFIFJ010000059.1, forward strand.
AAGGCGATTCAGTCCAGATGTCCCTCTGCAGCATCCCACCCGGGCCGGCGAAGTTCGCAGCCCGCACCTTCGATGATCCCGGCCACCTTTAGCCCTCATATCTCACCGATGCGCGAAGCGAGGGCGTGGAGATATCAGATAAGACAAGGCGCGCGACAGTTCGGGCGCGCAGGCGTACTTGACAGTACGTCGACCGATTCGCCGGGAGCGAATCGGGTCGCACGCAGAGCGCCCGGAGGGTGCGCGCCGAAAATCGCACCGCGTAACGGAGAGATCATCAATCTTTTCAGAACGTTATCCTGACATTTCGCTGGTCTGACATTTAGCTGGTCTGACCCCGTAGTTCCGCCACTGCGTTAAAGAGACAAACCACCATCGACGATGAAGGGCGCGCCGGTGGCGAACTTCGCTTCCGCTGACATCAGATACAAGACCATGTTGACGATGTCGTCTGTCTCGCCGATGTGGCCGATGGGATGCTGGGCCACGAAGCCCTTCATCATGGCCTCGCCGTCCTCCACCTGAGCCATGACCTTGTCGAGAATCGGTGTGCGGATCACGCCCGGGTGTACCGAGTTGCAGCGA
>JAFIFJ010000101.1 GCA_020832085.1 Gammaproteobacteria bacterium
CTTTTCCGGACCGGCTCTGGATCGCGCTGGAACTGTTCTGCGAAGGCGACGATCTCGACCGCACGGCAGAACTGCTGACCCTGGCCATCCGCCTCGACCTGCCCATGACGGCGGCCGGCGACGTTCACCTGCACGATCCGGCCCGCAAACCCCTGCAGGACATTCTCACCGCCATCCGTCTGAACCGGCCGGTGGCGGAACTCGGCCGGGCCATGCAGCCGAACCGGGAACGCTGCCTGCAGCCCATCGAGCGTCTGCGGGAACGTCATCCGCCGGAACTGCTCGACGAAAGCGTGGCCATCGCCGAGCGCTGCCACTTCAATCTCGACGAACTGCGCTACGAATATCCCGAAGAACTGATCCCACCGGGCAGCACGGCCAGCAGACACCTGCGTGACCTGACCCTGGCCGGGGCCCGCAAACGCTGGCCGGAAGGCATGCCGGCCACCGTCGCCGCCGTGGTGGAGAAGGAACTCGCCCTGGTGGCCGAACTGGGCTACGAGCACTTCTTCCTCACCGTGCATGACGTGGTGGCCTTCGCCCGGGACCGCGGCATCCTCTGTCAGGGCCGCGGCTCCGCCGCCAACAACGCCGTCTGCTACTGCCTCGGCATCACCGAAGTGGATCCGGGACGTATGAGCGTCCTGTTCGAGCGTTTCATCTCCAAGGAGCGCAACGAGCCGCCGGACATCGACGTCGACTTCGAGCATCAGCGCCGAGAGGAAGTGATCCAGTACCTCTACCGCCGCTACGGCCGTGACCGCGCCGCCCTCGCCGCCACCCTCATCACCTACCGCCCCAAGAGCGCCATCCGCGACGTGGGCAAGGCCCTTGGCCTCGACGCCACCTTGGTGGATGCCCTGGCCAAATCCATGGCCTGGTGGGAGAAGCAGGAGGAGATCAAAGATCGCTTCGCCGCCGTGGGCGTGGATCCCGACAGCCCGGTGATTCAGCGCTGCCTGGATCTGGTCCGGCAGCTGCTCGGCTTTCCCCGCCACCTCTCCCAACACGTGGGCGGTTTCGTCATCTCTCAGGGCCCTTTGGCCCAGCTCGTGCCCATCGAGAACGCGGCCATGGCGGAACGCACCCTGATCCAGTGGGACAAGGATGATCTCGAGGCCCTCGGGCTGTTGAAGGTGGACATCCTGGCGCTGGGCATGTTGAGCGCGATCTCCCGCAGCCTGGCGCTGATCAGCGACTTCCGGGGCACGGACATGGCCATGGCGGACATCCCGCCGGAGGATCCGGACACCTACGCCATGCTGCAGAAGGCCGACTCCGTGGGCGTCTTCCAGGTGGAATCACGGGCCCAGATGGCCATGCTGCCGCGGCTGAAACCGGCCTGTTTCTACGATCTGGTGGTGGAGGTGGCCATCGTCCGCCCGGGACCCATTCAGGGCGACATGGTGCATCCCTACCTGCGCCGCCGGCAGGGCCTCGAACCGGTGAGCTATCCCAACGAGGCGGTCCGTGGCGTCCTCGAACGCACGTTGGGTGTACCGATCTTTCAGGAGCAGGTGATCCAGCTGGCCATGGTGGCCGCCGGCTTCAGCGGCGGCGAGGCCGACGCCCTGCGCCGGGCCATGGCTGCCTGGCGCCGCAAGGGCGGGCTCGAACCGTTCCGGGACAAGCTGGTACAGGGCATGCTCGAACGTGGCCACAGTGCCGATTTCGCCGAGCGCCTGTTCGCCCAGATCTGCGGTTTCGGCGAGTACGGCTTCCCGGAATCCCATGCCGCCAGTTTCGCGCTGCTGGTCTACGTCTCCGCCTGGCTCAAGCGCCACGAGCCGGCGGCCTTCTGCTGCGGCCTGCTCAACAGCCTGCCCATGGGCTTCTACTCCGCCTCCCAGCTCATCCAGGACCTGCGCCGGCATGGCGTCGAGGTCCGCCCGGTGGATGTGCGAAGCAGCCATTGGGACCATGGCCTGGAGCGCTCTGCTTCCAGCCCCGGCCCCGGCAGTGGGCCGGACTCCTGGGGCTATCACTATCGACGTCAGCAGGGCGCGATCCGCCTCGGCTTGCGTCAGGTGACAGGATTCAATCAGGCGGCCGCCGAACGCATCGCTGCTGCACGAACGCAGGCGCCCCTGCGTTCGGTGGAGGATCTTGCCCGCCGCGCGAAGCTCGATGCCGGGGAACTGCGCTGCCTGGCGGAAGCGGATGCCCTGCGAGGTCTTGCCGGCCACCGCCATCAGAGCCATTGGGAGACCGCTGCGGTGAAACCGGAGGCGCCGCTGTGGCAATCCGAGGTGGTCGACGGGGTGGCAGACGAAACGGAAGACGCTGCGCTGAAGAATGCCTTCATCAATGACGAAGGCGTCCAGCTCCCCGCCCCCACCCTCGGCGCCGATGTCCTGGCCGATTACGCCAGCCTGGGCCTCACCCTGAGCGCCCATCCCATGGCTTTACTGCGACGCCTTCCGGCTTTTCGCGGCTGCCGGCAGGCCGGCGATCTCGGCACGCTGAATCATGGTCGCTTCGTCCGCATTGCCGGCCTGGTAACCGGCCGCCAGCGCCCGGGCACCGCATCCGGCGTGCTGTTCCTGACCCTGGAGGACGAGACCGGCAACCACAACGTGGTGATCTGGAGCAGCGTCCTGGCCCGCTTCCGCGGCCCCATCCTCGGTGGCCGGCTGCTGCTGGTGAAAGGTGTTCTGGAGCGGGAAGGACGCGTCATCCACGTGGTCGCCGGCCATGTGGCCGACTACTCCCATCACCTCGGTGACCTACGCGCCGGTTCCCGTGATTTTCATTGATCCGTGCTCCCCGCCTTGCCATAGGCCGCAGCGCGATCGAGGTCCGCTTCCAGGGTCCGTGCCGCCATCCAGAACAGGGCTGCCCCCGCCAGGGTCACCAGAGAGACCAGGAACAGGGCGTAGCGAATCGAGTCCACGTCGAAGGCCGGCCGCAGCAGATCACTGAGCAGACCGACGATCTGAGGCCCGAGGCCAAGCCCGATGATGTTGATGATGAACAGCAGCACGGCGGCTGCGGTCGCCCGCATGTGTGCCGGCACCAGCCCCTGGGTGGACGAGAACACCGGGCCTAAGAAGCAGTTGGCCAGCACGGCCGGGATCATCAGGAACAGGAAGGCGCCCGCTGCGGTCGGCGAGAAAAAGACCCCCAGATAGAACGGCGTGCCCAGGGCGGTACCAATCATCGGCAGCCACAGATACCAGCGCCGGGTCCGGTGCGCGAGGCGATCGGCGAGATAGCCGCCGAAGAACGTGCCGATGCCGCCGCCGATACCGAAGATCAGGGCCAGCCAGGTGCCGAGTTCGCCGGTACCCATGCCGTGAACACGGATGAAGAACACCGGATACCACTGCACCAGCCCGTAGCCTACGAAAGCCTGTAGCGACGCCCCGAGGGCCATTAACCGAAAGGCCCGCTGCGACCACATGAAGCGGAAAACTTCCGTGACGCTGCTCTGCTCGGGCGGCGCCTGACCGTCCAACACACCCTTGGGCGGCTCCCTGACCGTGAGCCAGACGACCAGCGCCACCAGGACCCCCGGCAGCCCTACCAGGACGAAGGTCCAGCGCCAGCCCACCCACTCGTTCATCCAGCCGCCGACGAACAGCCCGATCATGACTCCCAGGGGGCCACCGATGGAAAAAATGCCCAGCGCCGTCGCCCGCTCGTGTTCCTTGAAATAGTCCGCCAACAGCGAGTGGGATGGCGGACTGCCACCGGCCTCCCCTACGGCCACCCCGATGCGTGCCGCCAGCAGCTGCCAGAAGTTCTGGGCCAGCCCGCACACGGCCGTCATCGCACTCCAGGCCGCAACGCAGATGGCGATCACGCCGGTCCGGGAGGTGCGATCCGCAAGCCGCGCAATGGGAATGCCCAGGGTGGCGTAGAACAGCGCGAAGGCAATGCCCGAGAGAAAGCCGAGCTGGGTATCGTTGAGATCCAGCTCCAGCCGGATCGGCTCCATGAGGATGCCGAGGATCTGCCGGTCGAGGATGTTGATCGCGTAGACGAACAACAATACCCCGAGCACATAGTGCCGATAGCCTCGGGAAAATTCGGCTGGGTCAGCCTGTGCGCCGGTTCCCGCCGCCGGCGCGGCTGCTGCTGAGCCCTGTCTCTCCTCCACGCGTCCTCCCACGTCCCAGGACAGACTCCCGCCGTACCCGACAGCGGGAGCAGAATGAGTGCACGAAGCAGCTCCGGATCATGGCAACGAAAACAACGGGAGGCAAGAAACCTGCACGTATGCATGGCCCATGCTGACAGCTGGGATGCGCGCCGCCAGCATGGGCCGGAAGTGGTCAGGCAGGCCGCTGATGGGCCTTGACGAAGTCCTGCACCCGATCCAGATCCTCCCGCAGCCAGCGCGCCGCAAACCAGTACAGGGCCGCACCGAGGATGGTGAACATGGACAGGATCAGCAGGGCGTAGCGCAGCGACTCCTCGCCGTAGATCGGCCGCAGGATGTCACTGAGAATGCCGGAGAACTGCGGACCGAGACCGAGGCCGATGATGTTGATCACGAACAGCAGCACCGCTGCCGCGGTCGCCCGCATGGCCGGAGGCACCAAACCCTGGGTCATGGAGAACACCGGACCGAGGTAAAAGCTCGTCAGCATGGTGGGGATCATCATGTAGATGAAGGCCATACCGAAGGTCGGTGAGAGGAAGATGCCGAAGAAGAAGGGCGTGGCCAGGCCCGTCGCCAGCATGGGCAGCCACATGTACCAGCGCCGATCGCGGGCACCGAGGCGATCTGCCAGATAGCCTCCGAAGAACGTTCCGAGACCGCCGAAGATGCCGATGACGAAGGCCAGATAGGTCCCCACTTCACCCGTGCCCATGCCATGGCTGCGAATGAAGAACGCCGGATACCACTGCGCAATGCCGTAACCGACGAAGGCGTGGACCGCCGAGGCCAGGGCCATGAAGCGGAATGAGCGCTGGCCCCATAGGAATCCGAATACATCCTTCAGCGCCACTTCCGGGTCCCGTTGGGGAACGATCCCATCGGCGCCGCCCTTGCGTGGCTCCTTCACCGTGAACCAGACACCGACAGCCAGCAGCACGCCGGGGATGCCCACCAGCATGAACGTGATGCGCCAGCCGAAGAACTCGTTGGCCCAGCCTCCGATGAACAGACCGAACATGACCCCGATGGGCACGCCCAAAGCAAAAATACCCAGGGCCGTGGCGCGTTCGTGTTCCTGGAAGTAGTCGGCGATGAGTGAATGGGAAGGCGGGCTGCCGCCGGCTTCGCCAATGGCGACACCGATCCTGGCGATCAGCATCTGCCAGAAATTCTGCGCCAGACCACAGACCGCGGTCATGGCACTCCAGACCGCCAGACAGACCGAAATCACCCCCGTACGGGAGGTCCGGTCGGCCAGCCGCGCGATGGGAATACCCAGGGTGGCGTAGAACAGCGCAAAGGCGATGCCGGAGAGAAAGCCGAGCTGGGTATCGGAGAGATCCAGTTCGAGTCGCACCGGCTCCATCAGGATCGACAGGATCTGCCGATCGATGAAGTTGAAGACATAGACGACGAGGAGGACACCCAGGACGTAGTAACGATAACCCTTGCTTTCAGAGACTGCCGCACTCTGCTGCGCTGACTCACTCACGCATATGCCCCCTGTGTCTGATGGTTCGCCTTCCGGCGCGGACAGGGGAGTATGCCAACCTCCGCGCATCAGCGCGAAGCCCTCTGTCGATCCCGACAGGCTGCGGGTCAGAGCGTCGGGAGACCTGTCCATCGCGGCCCACACCCGTATAATCCGCCGGCTGATGGATGCCAATCGATAGAAGGAGTTCGGACATCCGTATCCTGGTCACCGGAGGCGCCGGCTACATCGGCAGCCACACCGTCGTCGAACTGCTCGCCAGCGGCCACGAGGTCAGCATCGTCGACTCCCTGGCCAACGCCCACCCGGCCGTACTGCCGCGCATTGCGGCCTTGGGCGGCAAGTCCCCGGACTTCCATCAGGTGGACATACGCGATCGCAGCGCCCTCGGCAGGGTCCTCGATGAGGGCTTCGACGCCGTCATCCACTTCGCCGGCCGCAAGTCCGTGGGCGAATCGGTCAGTGATCCGCTGGGCTACTGGGACACCAACGTAGTGGGAAGCCTGATCCTGCTCGAGGAAATGCGCAGGACGGGTCTGCAGACCCTGGTGTTCTCCTCATCCTGCACCGTCTACGGCAATACGGCCGAAGCCCCTTTCGGCGAAGATCTGCCCACCGCCCCCATCAACCCCTACGGCGAAACCAAGCTGGCTGTGGAGAAGATGCTGGATGCGCTGGCGGCATCGGAGCCGGACTGGCGGCTCGCCAGCCTGCGCTACTTCAATCCCGTCGGCGCCCACCCCTCCGGCGAGATCGGTGAAGATCCCCACGGCATTCCCGACAATCTCATGCCCTACATCACCCAGGTCGCCGTGGGTCGACGCCCGCAGCTGCAGGTGTTCGGCAACGACTACGACACGCCTGACGGAACCGGCGTCCGGGACTACATCCACGTGGTGGACTTGGCCCGCGGCCACGTCGCCGCCCTCGAGTATCTCGCCGGACACCCGGGCCACAGCATCCACAATCTCGGCACCGGCCGCGGCCACAGCGTGCTCGAAGTCGTGGCGGCCTTCGAACGGGCCAGCGGCCGGCGCATCCCCTACGCCATCGCTCCGCGCCGGGACGGTGATTCGGCGGCGGCCTGGGCGGACACGCGGCGCTCGGAGGCCGCCTTGGGCTGGAAGGCTAAGCGGGACCTCGATGCCATGTGCCGGGACGCCTGGAACTGGCAGCGGCGCAACCCCAACGGCTTCGGCAACGAGCCTTAGGAAAGCAGGTTCAATCGGACTCCTGCTCCGTGGCCTGGCTTCCCGCCAGGACATCCCGCAACTCCTCCAGGGTGGCTTCCATCTCGGCGCTGAGCGCTGCCCATTCCGCCCGCAGCGCTGCGAGCAGAAACTCGAAATCCTCGCGGTGGATCCACATGAGCGTGACCGCGGTGAGCGCAGCGATCAGGCAGACCACGAGGAAGGTGAGCTCCGCGTAGCCACCCCCGCTTTGCCTCGACTTCATTGCGGCCATATCGTCACCCTGACTCACAGAACTCCCAGAGCTTCGGGGTACTTCTGTCGGAAAGGCTTCGGACGCTTCAGAACCCCATCAGTCGCAGCAGTTCGTGGCGCGACTTCTCGTCTTCACGAAAGCAGCCCATCATGCGGCTGGTGGTCATAATGACGCCCGGTGTTTCCACACCACGACAGGTCATGCAGGCATGGGTGGCCTCGATGACGACACCAACGCCGATGGGCTCGAGCACCTCATTGATGCAGTCGGCAATCTCGGCCGTGAGTCGTTCCTGGACCTGCAGGCGCTTGGCATAGGCCTGAACCACCCGCGCCAGCTTGCTGATGCCCACGACCCGATTGCGCGGCAGGTAGGCCACATGGGCCTTGCCGATGATCGGCGCCATGTGGTGCTCGCAGTGGGAATGAAACGGGATGTCGCGCAGCAGGACGATCTCGTCATAGCCGCCCACCTCCTCGAAGGTCTTCTGCAGATAGTCGGCCGGCTCTTCCTCGTAGCCACGGAAGTACTCCAGAAAGGCGTCCACCACCCGTCGCGGCGTTTCCTGCAGCCCTTCCCGCATGGGATCCTCACCCACCCAGCGCAGCAGCTCACGGACGGCCTCCATGGCCCGCTCCCGCGCCTGCTCGTCATCCGCTCTGGCGGCATCTGCCATGTTCGACTCCTGTACCTGCATGCCCGCTGGCTGAGCATTGTACCTGCATGGGCGGCCATGCAGCAGCGCGAGGCAGCGCTTTCCGCTGCGAGTCGGCCTGCCATCTTGTGGGATGCCCTGATCGCACAGCGATTGGGCCGATCTCGAAGCGCTCTGCCGAAGCCGATCTCACTGCCTTCGCGGAACGTCACGCCAATCGGCGCATTTCGCTTTGCGAAATAGCGCTCTCCCACAGCGGGCAGCCCGCCACCTTGTGGGAGGCCCAGATCGCGCAGCGATTGGACCGATCTCCCTGCCTTCGCTGCTTGTCATCGAGATCGCTGCTGCGGTTCGCGGCTTCCCAAGATCAGCGCATCAAGCCCGCTCGAAGATCGCAGCAATGCCCTGCCCGCCGCCCACGCACATGGTCTCCAGACCATAGCGCCCACCCCGGCGGCCGAGTTCATGCAGCAGGGTGGTCATGATCCGGACGCCGGTGGCGCCGATGGGGTGGCCCAAGGAGATTCCCGAGCCGTTGACGTTGAGCCGCGACCGGTCGTCGAAGCCCCAACCTGCCAGCACGGCAAGTACCTGGGTAGCGAAGGCCTCGTTGAGTTCCACCAGATCCATGTCGTCGAAGCCCAATCCGGTACGCTGGAACAGCCGCGCCACCGCCGGCACCGGACCGATGCCCATGGTCGCCGGGTGACAACCTGCCGCCGCCCAGCCCACCAGATAGCCCATGGGTTCGAGATCGAGTTCGGCCAGACGATCCTCGGCCACCACCAGACAGACCGCCGCCGCATCGTTCTGCTGACTGGCATTCCCCGCAGTCACCACACCGTCCTTCATCAGCGGCCGGAGTTTCGCCAATGACTCCACGGTGGTATCGGCCCGGAAGCCCTCGTCCCGCTCCACCAGCACCGGGTCCCCCTTGCGCTGGGGTACGCTGACCGGCACCACTTCGTCGGCGAACTTTCCGGCCTCCCAGGCCGCCGCCGCGCGCTGGTGACTCTCCGCCGCCCAGGCATCGCTTTCCTCACGGCTGATCTGGTATTCCTGCGCCAGATTCTCGGCGGTCTCGATCATGCCCGAGATCACCCCGAACCGGTCCTCAGGCTGGGAGCGCTCCCGGCCCCGATCGAGCCGGTCGTAGAGCTTCACGGTCCCGGCACGGGCGCCCCCGCGCATGGCGGTGGTGTAGTACTCGATGTTGCTCATGCTTTCGACGCCGCCGGCCAGCACCACGTCGGCAGCGCCGGTCTGCACCATCATCGCTGCCGTGGTAATGGCCTGCAGACCGCCGCCACAGCGGCGATCCACCTGAAACCCGGGCACCTCGATGGGCAGATCTGCCGCCAGAGCGGCCCAGCGTCCGATGCAAGGGGCCTCACTGTTGGCATAGCTCTGGGCCAGCACCACGTCGTCAATGCGTGCCGGATCGATGCCGCTGCGGGAGATCAACGCCCGTATCGCCACCGCCGCCAGCTCCTCTGCGGGCAACGACTGCAGGGCACCGAGGAAGCGCCCAACAGGCGTTCGCAGGGGAGTGACGATGGCGGCGCGACGCATGTTCAGGCCCTCTTGCGTGCAGGTTGTGGAGGTGGAATCAGATGATAGTCGTTGGGGTCCGGGCGCCGGGTGTGCTCCCAGAACTCCTTGAGAGTGAACGGCCAGTTCTGGGTCACCCTGCCCTGATCGTTCTTGTACCAGCTGCTGACCTTGGGCGCCCCCCAGGCCATGTTGGCGTTGCCGGCATCAATGCGCTCGATGTAGGCATCATGCACGTCCTGCCGGCAGTCCATGGCGGCATGACCATGCTCCAGCAGCAGCGCCAGGCAGCCGAGAATGTAGCGCATCTCACATTCCGAAAAGAAGATGATGCTGCCGTTGACGACGATGTTGGTGTTCGGCCCGTACATCAGGAACAAGTTCGGAAAGCCTGGAACCGTCACGCCCAGGTAGGCCTTGGGGTCACCGGACCAGAGCTGCTGCAGTTCCACGCCACCGATGCCGTGGAACTCGATGGGCCAGGCGATGCGATTGGCGTAGAAGCCGGTGCCGTAGATGATCACGTCCACTTCGTGCAGGACGCCATCCGCCGTCTTCAGACCCCGTTCCGTGATTTCGCTGATGCTCTCGGTCACCACCTGCACGTTGTCCCGCTTCAAGGTCATCAGCCAGGTGCCGTCGTCCACCAGCATGCGCTTGCCCGCGGGCGGGTAGTCCGGAATCTGCGTCGCAATGAGATCCGGACGATCCGCGAGGATCTCCTTGATGTAGTTCTCGAGCAGGGCGCGCAGTTCGGCATTGCTGCGACCGACAGCCAGATCCGTATCGTTCCAGTCGGGGTCCTTGCGGACGTGCTCGAGCAGTCCCTCGGCGGTGCGCCAGAACATCAGGAAGCGGTACCACTTGGCGTAGTAGGGCACGTGATTGAGCAGCCAGTGCTTGCCCTCAGGGATGTCCTGGTAGTACTCCTCCCGCGGGCTCACCCAGGGGGGGGATTTCTGGAAGATCACCACCTCTCCGGCGTCGGGCGCGATCCTGGGGACGAACTGGAAGGCGCTGGCCCCGGTGCCGATCACGGCGATGCGCTTGCCGGAGAGATCGTGATCATGCTCCCAGCGGGCCGAGTGCCAGGACGGCCCGGCAAATTTCTCCTGCCCCGGAATGTCCGGCCAGCGGGGCCGGTTGAGCTGGCCGACGGCACAGATGATCGCGTTGCCCACGAAGGACACGACGTCGCCCTGGGCGTTGCGACCGCTGATGCTCCAGGTGGCGTTGGCCTCGTCGTAGTCCGCGCGGTCCACCTCGATGCCGAAGCGGATGTGGCCGCGAATGTCCATCTCTTCGGCACAGCGCCGGAAATAATCCAGCAGGACCGGCTGCGGCGAGTAGTGCTGAGGCCAGTCGTTGGGCGCGAAGGAATAGGAGTAGGTGTGATTGGGGCTGTCCACCCGGCAGCCTGGATAGGTGTTCTCGAACCAGGTCCCACCGACTTCCTCGTTCTTCTCAATGATCGTGAACGGAATGCCGGCCTGCTTGAGCCGATAGCCGGCCAGCAGCCCGGACATGCCGGCGCCGATGATGAGCACATGGGCTTCCCGCTTGCGCTCGTCAGGAATGCGATCCACTTCCGGCGGCCAGTAGGGGTCCTCGCCCCCCATGGAAAGTTCGCTCATGAGGAAGTCTTCGTAGTCTGCCGGCAGGGGTTGTCCTGCAAGAAAGTCCATGATTTCGCGGACCACGGCGTTCCCGGGATCCGTCGGCAGGGTGCAGCCCCGGTCGCGATAGGCCTTGAGCACTTCGAGGGCATCCGCCCGCACCGCGGCCTGATCCGCCTCGCTGATACCGCCGTGGGCATCGCCGAAGAAATCGCTGCTCGGACGAATGCTGCCGCGGATCACCCCGGGATCCCCGGTGATGTGCACCATCGCCGCCATCAGCGCGGGGATGTTCGCTTCCTCAAGTGCGTTCGCGATGGACGCGTCATCAGCATCGATGGGTTTCCAGGTGTCGAACTTGTCTGCCAGCCTGACCATGGACCTGCCTCTCCCTGATTCACGTGCATTAGCCACCAAGCGTTACAGATCGCCCGCGGGTAAAGCAACCGGCAAAGCAACCGATTTGCCGCTTGGGGCTGCGCCCTGTTCGAGGGCTTCGGTAGGGTTTGACAAGGACCCGAAGAATCCGGATCGTACGGTTTCTTTATGAGCAGTGCCTCATCTTCTGCGGAGGGCAACATGAGCGAAGCGCGCCTCGACATCAGCGCCGATCCGGGCGTCTGGGATCTACCCCTGGAATCTCTCGATCCCGCCAATCCGGAACTGTTCCGGCAGAACGCCCAGTGGGACATGTTCACGCGCCTGCGCCGCGAGGATCCGATCCACTTCACCGCCGAGAGCGAGTTCGGGCCCTACTGGTCCGTGACCCGCTACGACGACATCATGTACGTGGACACCCACCACAAGATCTTCTCCTCCGAGGGCGGCATCACCATTGCCGACCAGGACGAAGACTTTCAGCTGCCCATGTTCATCGCCATGGATCCGCCGAAGCACGACGTTCAGCGCAACACCGTCGTCGGCGTCGTCGCCCCGCGCAATCTGGCCCAGCTCGAGCCTGTGATCCGCGAGCGTGCCGGGCGCATCCTCGACGAACTGCCGCGCAACGAGACCTTCGACTGGGTGGACCGGGTGTCCATCGAGCTGACCACCCAGATGCTCGCCACCCTGTTCGACTTCCCCTTCGAGGAGCGGCGCAAGCTGACGCGCTGGTCCGACGTCGCCACCGCGCGCCCAGGTGCCGGTCTCATCGAGACCGAAGAGGAGCGCCGGGCCGAACTCATCGAGTGCCTGGAATACTTCACCGGGTTGTGGAACGAGCGGGTCAACAAGAAGCCAGGCAACGATCTGGTCTCCATGCTGGCCCACGGCGAGTCCACCCGGAACATGGGGCCCATGGAGTATCTGGGCAACCTGATCCTGCTCATCGTCGGCGGCAACGACACCACCCGCAACTCCATCAGCGGTGGCGTCCTGGCTCTGAACCAGTTCCCCGACCAGTACGAGAAGCTCAAGCAGAATCCCGCGCTGATTCCCAACATGGTGGCCGAGATCATCCGCTGGCAGACGCCCCTGGCCCACATGCGGCGGCGGGCTCTGGAGGATCACGAGATCGGCGGCAAGGTGATCCGCAAGGGTGACAAGGTGGTGATGTGGTACGTATCCGGCAACCGGGACGAGAGCGCTTGGGAGCGCCCGAACGACCTGATCATCGACCGCAAGGACGCCCGCAAGCACGTGTCATTCGGCTATGGCATCCATCGCTGCATGGGCAATCGCCTGGCCGAGATGCAGCTGCGCATCGTCTGGGAAGAGATCATGAAGCGCTTCAAGCACGTGGAAGTGGTGGGCGAGCCCGAGCGGGTACCGTCTGCCTTCGTGAAGGGCTACCTGACCCTGCCGGTGCGCATTCACGCATAAATTCAAGAGCGCTCGCTAGGACGCCATGTGGGAGTTCGCCAATAACGTTCGTTCGCGCTGTCGCGGATGAAACTTGCGATGCGCTAACTTGTGGGCGCATTTCGACGGGATAGAAATGCGTCGCACGCAGTGCGCCGCGAAGCGGGGCGTGCCATGGATGGCGCGCAACAGAGCGCTAGCGCCCGCAGGGCGATGCGCCGATTGGCATGACGTGCAGCGAAGCCTGTGCCTTCAGCTTCGGCACAACGCCTCGCAATCGGCCCATTCGCTGCGCGAATAGGGCTCTCCCACAAGGGCGTGTTCCAATCTGAAAAGTTAATTCGAAATCATATAGTTGTCGTATGTTTCATAGAGAGAGCGCTCGCGCCCGCAGGGCGATGCGCCGATCGGCAGGGCATTCAGCGAAGGCGACAGCATCAGCTTCGGCAGATGGCTTCGAGATCGGCCCAATCGCTGCGCGATCAGGGCCTTCCCACAGCAGTGGAACAACGCCAGACGCTAAAGCCGCCGCAGCGGATCGCTGCCGTCCCAGCCTTCTGCCGCCTCGCGCACCATGCGGTAGAAGCCCAGCAGCCCCTCGCCCGGCTCATAGAGTTCGATCATGTGGCCCAAGTCCGCAGCCGCATCGCAGAACGCGAACTCGACGCCCGTGCCCGTCCGCGCCCACATGGCTTCCGGCCAGCCCTGGGCGGTCAGCGCGGCAATGGTGCCGTGCAGATCCTTCACCATGTAGGCCAGATGGTGCAGCCCTTCGGGTCGCTCACCGAGCACGTCACGGACCGGAGACGGCCCCACGGTGTGGTCCTTGACCAGTTCCACCATCACGTCGCCCCACTGCCCGTAGGCCGAGGAATGGTCGAAGCTGCCAGGCCCGCCCCGATAGCGCACTTCGGCCAGGGGAATGTGCTCCATGACGAAGAAGGGCCCGGCCCCGAAGCGCTGACTGAAGCGCGCCACGGCCGTTTCCAGATCAGCCACGCCATAGGCGATCTGCACCGGTTTTTCGAGACCAGCCGCCAGCGCGGCCATCAGTAGGGCATCGTTCCGCCGTCCACCGGAAACAGGCAGCCGGTGATGTTGCGGGCGGCATCCGAGGCCAGCAGGACGGCGGCAGCAGCCACCTCCTCCACTGTGTTCGGACGCTTGATGGCGGACTCCTTGGCGAAGGTCGCCACCATTTCCTCGTAGGTCAGGCCCATGGCCCTGGCGGTGTCCGGACCGCTCTGCTGAACGATGTCGGTCTCGATCAGTCCCGGCAGGATGGCATTGACGGTGATGCCGGAAGTGCCGACCTCTCTGGCTGCAGCCTTCACCAGACCATTGACCGCATGCTTGGTGGCGACGTAGCCGGGGATGCCGGGCTTGCCCAGCTTACCCTCCACGGAGGAAGTCACCAGAATCCGTCCGGACTGCCGCGGCAGCATGTGCTTCAGCGCCCGCCGCATGCCCCAGAACACCTGATTGAGGTTCCAGTCCACCTCGAGCTGCCACTCCTCGTCGGTCATTTCCGCCACCGGAGCCGTGTTCTTCACGCCGCCTGAATTCAGGCAGCAGATGTCCAGCTGTCCGAACTTTTCCACGGTGAAATCGATCAGCCCTTCCACCGTATCCTGGCGGGAGGCGTCGCCGGGGAAGAAGGCAGTACGGTCTGCCGCACCGAGTTCCTTGATGCACAACTCGCCCTTGGCCTGATCGCGGCCGTTGATGACGACTTTGGCGCCCTCGGCGAGGAAGGCCTCGGCCATGGCGCGTCCGATACTGCGGGTGCCGCCCGTGATGCAGGCGACCTTGCCCTGAAGTCTGCTCATGCTGTCCTCGCTGCCCGGATCATCGGTTTCTGTGGGGGCTCAGTAGGGTGACGTGCCGCCATCGACGGAGATCATGGAGCCGGTGATGCCGGCACCCGCGTCGGAGGCCAGCAGCAGCGCCACCGCCGCCACGTCCTCCACCTCGTTGAGGCGCTTGATCGCCGACTCCTGGGCGAACATGTCCACCAGCTCCGGATAGGTGATGCCCATGGATGCGGCCGCTCCCGGACCCTCGGCGATCATGACGTCGGTCTCGATGGCGCCGGGGCAGATGGCATTGACGGTAATGCCCTCGGTGCCCACTTCCCGGGCGGCGGATTTGGTGAGGCCGTTGATGGCGTGCTTCACCGTCACATAGTGGGCCAGGCCCGGCTTGCCCACCTTCCCTTCCACGGAAGAGATGCTGATGATGCGGCCGTGACGCTGGGGCAGCATGTACTTCAGGGCGCGGCGCATGGTCCAGAACGTGTGCCAGAGATTCCAGCGCAGCGCATCCTCGAAGGCCTCGTCCGTGAGCTCAACCACCGGATTGTGGCCCGTCGCGCCACCGGCATTGGCGACCAGAATGTCGATGCGCCCGTAGCGTTCCACCGTCGCATCCACCAGCGCTTCACAATCGCCCCGCTGCTTGACGTCGCAGGTGACGAAGTGACCTCGTTCGCTACCGCCGAGTTCGGCCAGGGCCTGCTCACCCTTCTCCGCACTGCGGCCACTGACCACGACGCTGGCACCTTCCTCCAGCAGACTTCTGGCAATCGCAAATCCGATGCCTCGTGTCCCGCCTGTGATGCAGGCCACCCGACCATCGAGCATTCCCATGGGAACTCCCGTCTCCATCCCGAAAGGCGTCAATCATGCCTGATTCTCCCCCCGCACCAAAGCCTTCCGCACCATTCCAGCACGGGTGCTTGTGAGCACCCCTGCCGCGAGCTAGAGTCCCGCAGCACTCCAAAAATATTAGACATCCACGAATTCGGCACCCTTCCGAAATACTGGATGCCGAAATACTGGACATCCACAAATTTGAGGGGACATCCATGTCACGCGCGAAAAACTGGACATCCACAAAACTCCGTGGCGAAGCCATCGGCTTCGCAGCGGTCATTCCGCCAGCTCGGCATCGCTGATGTCCATCTGGCTGCTTCTGCTTGGCATGGCGCTGATTTTCACCGGGCTGCTGGTGATGTCGGTCAATGGGCCACCGCGGGCCCTGCGCCGCAGCGAACCGGAAGGCCCGACCACCACCGGCATGGCGGAGGCCGACGCCCGCTTCCTGCTGCGCTGGATCGATCAATACGCGTGGATCGGCGTGGCCCTGATCGTGATCGGCGCCGGGATGGCCATCGTCGCCCTGATCAACGGCGCCCTTGCCGAGCCGGGCAGCACGGACGTTGCGCCCCCCACAGCCCTGGTCTACGCCGGCCTGCACGGATTGATGCTGGTGTTCCTGTCGCTGTGGGTGCTGCGCTACAAGGTCCGCAGCGGCACGCGGGGAGCGGCCACGGCGGAACGCATGTCCCGGGTCCAAGGCAACTTCCTGGAGTACGTGCCCATGGCCCTGATCCTGCTCTGGCTCGTGGAACTCGGCGGCGCCCCGGCAGCCATCGTCCACGCCTTGGGCCTGACCCTGTTCACGGCGCGGTTGCTACACGCCTGGGGCCTCGGCAGCACCGCCGCCGCCAACTATCCACGCATGATCGGCGCCCTGCTCACCTTTGTGGTGCTGGCCATGCTGGGAGTCACGGCACTCTATCTGGGACTGATCGCGGCCACCTGAGGGGAACGTCATGGATCAACGACCGAAGATCGTCGGCATGCTGGACCGCCGCCGAGACCTGTCGATACCGCACTTTCACCAGCACTGGCGTGGCCCCCACGCCCTCGAAGCGCTGAAACTGACGCCACGCTTCATTCATCGCTATGTGCAGAATCACTCCATGCACGTGCCCATCGCGGGCTTCGCCGAGGCCTGCGACGGCAGCCCGGTGGTCTGGGTCCATGATGCCGAGGCCGCCGCCGGCATGAGCCAGAGTGAGGAATATCGCAGCGGCGCCTGGCTCGACGAGCCGCGCTTCATGGAGTTCCGCTCCCGGGGCTTCGTCGGCCACGAGGAGGTGGTCAATGCAGGACCGGCCATGGGACCCATCGCCTGTTCGGTGAAGGCCATGTTCTTTCTCAAGCGCCCCGAGCGCATCAGCCGGGAAACGTTCACCCAGCGCTGGCGCGCCCTCGAGCATCCCCTGGTGCACGCCGACCCGGCAGAGCGTCGCTTCGTCCGTACGATTCCCGGCGACCCCGATGCCTGGTTCGACGGTCTCGAGGAAATCTGGTGGAACGACATTGCCAGCTTCGAGCGGGCTTGGTCCCGGCGCGAGGTGCCTGCCGAGGCCGCCGAGTTGCTCGATGAGGGCGCCTCACGGGCCATGCTCGTGGAGGAAAACCGCGTCATCTGGCCGGAGGCCTGAGGTGATCGATCTCTACTACTTCCCGACGCCCAATACCTGGAAAGTCAGCATCATGCTCGAGGAGTGCGGGCTGCCCTACACACTGAAACCCGTGAACATCACCCGGGGCGAACAGTTCGAGCCTGCATTTCTGCGCATCAGTCCCAACAATCGTGTGCCGGCCATCGTCGATCACGCGCCGCCATCAGCCTTCGGCGATGAGCCGCTCAGCCTGTTCGAATCCGGTGCCATCCTGATCTATCTGGCGGAGAAGACCGGGCAGTTCCTGCCCGAGGACCCGCGGCAGCGCTACCGCACCCTGCAATGGCTGCAATGGCAGATGGGTGGCCTCGGGCCCATGGCGGGGCAGTACAACCACTTCAAGATGGTGGCGCCGCCCAACGAGTACGCCCTCACCCGCTACACCAACGAAGTCAGGCGGCTCTACGGCATCATGGACGGCGAACTGAAGTCTCACCCCTACCTGGCCGGCGACGCCTACACCATCGCAGACATGGCCTGCTGGGGCTGGGTCAGTCTCTACGAGCTGCAGGAGCTGGACCTGACGCCCTTTTCCAGCCTCTGGGACTGGTACCAGCGCGTCGCAGCGAGAGCCGCCGTCCAGCGCGGCCGCGCAGCCGGCAAATCCCTGTTCGAGAACGCGCCGCCACCCTCCGAGGAAGATCGCCAGCGCCTCTACAACCCGCGGCCGGATCGCTGAGCGCGCCCCGGCCGGGCGCTCTCAGGCAAGACCGCTCCGCCCCCCATTACCGGGGCGGCTCGATGCGCTGGTTGAAGCCCGTAATGCGTTCGTGGGGCACCCTGCGCGGCCCAAGCTCCACCGGCTCGCCGACCCAGGCGCCGATGTTCTCTCCCGTCCGCCCATCAGCACCCTCGCGGATGACATCGAGCATCAGCTCCGCCATCTGCTCCGGCTGCATGACCACGTCAGCGAGATCCGGCGGCAGTCGACCGCCCTCGAAAAGATTGCGCAGCATGGGCGAATCCGTGGCGCCCATGCACAGGGCGTTGACCCGGATGCCGTCCTCGGCCAGATGCCCGGCCCAGGCATCCGTGAATCCATTCAGCGCCCACTTCGAGGCATTGTAGAGATCCGTATTGGGCGGATTGGTGCCGCCACTCTTGGCGGGCAGGACGTAGTAGGTGGAAATGTTGATGATGTTGGCGTTGTCGCGCCCCTTCATATGCGGCACGCAGGCCCGCGACAGCATCAGCAGACCCTTGAGGTTGGTGTCCATGATGAAATCCCAGTCGGCCAGGGCCTGTTCCCAGGGACTGTCCGGTGGCGTGTCGCGCCAGGTGCCGGCATTGTTGACCAGGACGTCGATGCCGCCCAGTTGTTCGAGTGTCGTGGTCACCACCCGCTCCACGTCGGCGCGCTTGGAGATGTCCGCCACCATGCCGATGACCTTGCGGCCGGTTTCCCTGGCCAGGGTCGCGGCCACCTGCTCGACGCCGGGCTGCACATCGAATATCACCAGATCCGCGCCTTCCTGGGCCAGTCCCCGGGCGAAACCCACGCCCAGACCCTGAGCAGCCCCACTGACGATGCCGGCCTTACCCGCGAGCGATGACATGGGCGTCCTCCTTGAGAATGTAGACGTGGGGGAGTTCCGGCTCCAGGCGCGGATGTCGACCGACGCAGAGGTTGATGAACTCGCCGTTGCGACCCTTCGGCCCCTCCTCCAGCAGGTCGACGACGACCTGTGCCGAATCCTCGGCCCGCATCCAGGTGGCCACTTCCTCTTCAGGAGGATCGAAGTTGTGGAATCCACGCAGCATGTTGGAATCCGTGGCGCCCATGGCGATGGCGTTGACGCGGATGCCCTTGGGCGCCAGGGCCTTGCACCAGGCGAAGGTCAAACCGTGAATGCCCCACTTGGCCGCGTCATAGAGATCCATGAGGGTGCCGCCGCTGGTGGGCCGCGG
>JAFIFJ010000014.1 GCA_020832085.1 Gammaproteobacteria bacterium
TCGGGTGTGCCCGTATCGGCATAGCCCTTGGCCACGAACAGCTTGCGCGCAGCCGCAAGCAAAAGCGCACGGGTCGCTTCGCTGCGCTCACGATTGGTTCGACGGGCAGCATCTGTTGGCATACATACAGCCTGTATGTTACTAATAATTTGCATACAGAGTGTATGTCTATCTTTCGACAAGGAGAAGCGCCATGCGCTGCAGCAGCTACTACCCCGTGATCATGACCGACGACGTCGCCGGCACCGCGGCCTTCTACGTCGACCACTTCCGCTTCCGCGCGCTGTTCGAGATCGACTGGTACGTGCACCTGCAGTCGGCCGTGGACGACAGCGTCAATCTGGCCGTGATGGATGGCAGTCACAGCACCATCCCCGCCTCCGCCCGCAGTCGGGTGTCCGGGTTAATCCTCAACTTCGAGGTCGAAGACCCGGATGCGGAATACCAGCGGGCACAGGCCGCCGGACTGCCCATATTGCAGAGCCTGCGCGACGAGGACTTCGGCCAGCGCCACTTCATCACGGCCGACCCCAATGGCGTGCTGATCGACATCATCAAGCCGATCCCGCCGACGGCCGCGTTCGCGGAGCACTACAGTGAAGGACTGACGACGCCGTAGGGTGGACAGAAAGGGACAAGTCCAGCGTTGCAACTTCACTTCACCCTTCCAACTTGACCCCCTCCAGGCGCCGTGTTAATTCCTGCACGCATGAAGGTCAAACACGCCGCCAGTCGGCTGCCAGCCTTCAGCGTTGTGCTACCGCGCGCAAGACGCGGATGCAGGAGAAATACAAGAGGCTGACCAGCTATGAGCTGGCAAGGCATTCGCAGATGCGAAACGCCCGCGGCTAGTGGCGAGATGGCCACGACCACATCCAGAGAGGGGACACATCATGACGGGACGCTGCCCACGGCCGGCCTGGACGCTGGCGCTACTGACTTCCGGACTCATCACCACCGCACCAGCGTTATCACAGGCGCCAGCCGGCACCAGCCTTTCCCGGCAGATCGAGGAAATCGTGGTGACAGCCCGCAAGCGCGAGGAGTCGCTGCAGGATACGCCAGTGGCCGTGACCTCGTTCACCGCAGACTTCGCGGAGACTTTTCGGCTCGACCGGGTCGAGGATGTCGCCGAGTTCACGCCTGGAATGCTGGTCAGCGACAGCAGCGGTCAGACCGGCACCAGCATCTTCCTGCGCGGCATCGGGTCGTCCGGAACCAGCGCCCTGATCGATCAGGCGGTGGCCATCAACATTGACGGCATCCCGGTCAACACCGGGCACATCGCGCGGGCCTCCATGTTCGACGTTCAGCAGATCGACGTCCTGCGTGGTCCCCAGGCCCTGTTCTTCGGCAAGAACAGTCCGGGCGGCGTGCTGGCCTTCCGCACCGCCGATCCGGGCGAGGAGTTCGAGCTGGAACTCTCCGGTACCTACGAATTCGAAGCCGACGAGCGCATCGTTCGAGGCGTCATCTCGGCCCCCCTCTCCGACCAGGTGGGTGTCCGTCTGGCAGCCGCCTACACCAAGTCCGATGGCCATCGGAAGTTCGTCGGTGCCGACGTTCCCGGACTGGCTTTCGAGCCACGGCCGAACCGCTATCCCAACGGCGACAGCCTGTTCCTGCGCGGCACCCTGCTGGCCAATCCCAACGAGCAGCTGCAGATTCGCGCCAAGTTCACCCACTACGAGGACGAGCGCAACCGTGGCGGCAGCGCCTTGAATGAACGCGTTGCCTGCCCGCTCGGCGTTCCCCAGGCCTTCATTCAGATCGACGACTGTCGCGCCGACGGCGTGTCCTTCTCCGGCAACCTGCACCCGGACGTGCTCGCCGCGGACCCCCTGTTCGACCCGTCGAAGCCCGAGGGCCTGCAGGATACGAGCATGCAGATCGCCAGCCTGGAACTGGATTACATGCTCCCCAACGGCTTCACCCTGACTTCGGTGACCGGCTACATCGACCTCGACGAGGACGAGCAGGGGGAATTCGGTTTCGAACCGGCCAACCGCATCATGCGCGCCACGGTGTACGGCCACGAACAGATCAGCCAGGAACTGCGCCTCGCGTCCGGCTTCGAAGGCCCCGTCAACTTCCTGATCGGTGGCTACTACGAGGAGAAGGACGCCGTCACGGAAACGGCAGCCTATCTCGCACCCGCCCTCACCGAGGCGCTGGCAGGAGTGTTCATACCCCTTCCGGTGGGCAGCCAGCGCATGACCCAGGACCAGCGCGCATGGTCCGTCTTTGGTCAGCTCCTCTGGGATATCACCAGCGACATCGAGGTGTCCGCTGGCGCGCGCTACAGCCGGGAGCGAAAGAAGGTCGACGTCGCATCCTTCGGCAATCCGGTCAACACCACTGCAGACTCGGAAAGCTGGAGCAACCTCTCTCCCGAAGTCACCGCTACGTGGCGTCCGCGCAACGACCTGATGTTCTTCGCCTCCTACAAACAGGGCTTTAAATCCGGCGGGCTCGACGGCAGCTTCAACCCGGCATTCGCCGGACCGGGTCCCCACGAACTGCGCTACGACGAGGAGGAGGTCGAGGGCTTCGAAGCCGGGATGAAATCTACCTGGCTCGACAACACGCTGCGGCTGAATGCCACAGCCTTCCGCTACCGCTATTCGGACCTGCAGCTGGGCAACTTCGATCCCGACACGACTACGCTGCGCATTCTCAATGTCGCCAAAGCGACCATCCTCGGTCTCGAGCTGGAAGCCCTGTGGCTGCCCGCCGCCGTGGACGGCCTGACCCTGATCGGCGCCCTGAACCTGCTCGACACCGAATACGATGACTTCATCGGCGACTGCTGGGCAGGCCAGCGACCGGATCAGGGCTGCGATCTCATTCAGATTGGCAACGCGTTCACGCAGCAGGACCTCACCGGTGAACGACTGGCAACCGCAGCCAAGGTGAGCGGGCTGATCGGCTTCGACTATCAGAGGGCCATTGTACCGGGCTGGAACATGGCGATCGCGGCCAATGCGAGCTACTCGGGAGGCTTCAACGCCAGCACGCAGCACTCTCCGTTCACCATTCAGGGCAGCTACTGGAAGCTCAACGCCTCTGCCCGGATCATGACCGATGATGGCCGCTGGGAACTGGCGCTTCTGGGTCGCAACCTGACCGACAAGTACACCTTCACCGGCGCCGGAGCCACACCCACAACCGGCGGCGGGACGGGGACGCCACAGGGCATCCCTGCCGACACCCAGGCCGTTGTCCAGCGCGGGCGGGCCGTGAACCTGCAGCTGACCTATCGGATGTAAGCCGCCCAGACGCCGGGCTGCTGTTGCTCGAGACCGACACAGCCCGGCCTTTCCGCGGAAGCGCCGATGCCTCGATCAGCCGAGCCTCACCCGGCTAGACGCTTGCCATGAGCCTCGAGATCGTCGAGCAGCGCCTCGTAGCTGATCGTGGGCTCAGCCACACGATCCTCAAAGGCCGCCAGGTCCTCCTGGTCCTCCGCCAGAACAGCGCGGACCGCATCATTGACGATATCGGAGACGCTGCAGTTGCTGTGGGCAGCCTTAACCCGCAGTGCAGCGTGCCGATCAGGATCGAAATAGATCGTCGAACGCCTGCTCGCCGAGGACACCGATACCACTCCTTCAGAAGTCGGGGCTACTGTTGAACACGTTAGCGTTACAGCACCATAGCGTCGAGACGTTCTGACGTTACGCTGGCCAGACCATCACGCGATGCGGCCGGGCTCCTCAGGGCGGATCTGGATGATCGAGACAGGCAAGTCAAGGGTCAACCAGACCTGATCAGCCGTCATCGCGGGCACTTGCCGCATAATGGCTAGCGCCAGGCAGGCGCGATCGCCCAGCGACAGGCCTTTGGAGATCGTGCGCGGAAGCAGAGCCGCGGCAAGCGTGGCCTGATCATCATCAAAGGGCACGGTTTCGATGGGGCTCGAACGGATGCGCTGCCGCACTGCGCCCGGATCATGTCCATCGCGCACGAATCGACCGAGTACCTCAGCAAGGTTGACGCTGGACACGCAGCAGCGGTCGACGACCGCAGCAACGCGTTCATGACCAGGCTCACGAAACAGGAAAGCCAGAAGCGCGGAAGCATCGAGCACGGTCACGAGGCGCCGTCCTGATCACGCTTCGCCTCACGGCGGCGACCCTCAATCAGGTCACTGACCGCATCTGCGGGTCGCTGGCCACCATAGAGTTCATCGACCCAATCCTGCAGCGATCGCCCGGTGAGGTTCTCGCTCGGCTCGACGCTGGCCTGGATCAGGATTTCACGCACCTCGGCTTCCATGCTCTTGCCGGCGCGGGCAGCACGCAGACGCAGCCGGTCGCGGACTTCATCGGGCAGGTTGCGGATGGTCAATACGGCCACGACAACACCTTCGGCAAAGGGGAGATCCTTCGAATGCTAGCATTGACGTCATTGCTGTCAAATCGGAGCGATGAGAACCGGATACTCTTGACCAGCACGCGTGACTTGACCGCACCTCGCCACCTGCTACTGTCGCTTCATCACAGCGCTACCGGACCTTCCGACCATGAGCACCCTGACCGACTACAACCTCCTCGAAGATCAGACCCGGGAGTGTCCCTTCGCCTACTTCCAGGCCATCCGCAAGGAGCAGCCGGT
>JAFIFJ010000077.1 GCA_020832085.1 Gammaproteobacteria bacterium
AGATCTCTGAAAGCATCCGCAGGCGGCTGGTATGACGGTCCGAACGACGCTGCCCCCCGCTGCCGGCATGGGTTGGGCGACCCAGGTCACCCTGTTCATCGCCGTCCTGTTTCTGGTCTGTGCCTGGGCCATCGACCTGACGCCGGCCGCACTGGCCAATCTGCCCCGGCAGATGGCCACCGTGCTCAGCTTCTTCTATCCGGCAGACCTGAGCTACGGCGCCACCCGGGTCTGGCCGGCCCTGCTGGAGTCCATTCAGATCGCCTGGATGGGCACCATCATCGCCGCCATGCTGTCGCTGCCGCTGGCCCTGCTCGGCGCGCGCACCCTGTTCCCGCGCATCGCCCGGCTGGTGAAGCTGATCTCCGCCACCGCCCGTGCCTTCCCCGAGATTCTGCTGGCCATCTACTTCGTGCCCATCGTCGGCCTCGGCGCCTTTGCCGGCGCCCTGGCCATCGGCATCTCCTCGGTGGGCATGCTCACCAAGCTGGGATCGGAGGTGGTGGAGTCCATCGACATGGGGCCGGTGGAGGCAGTGCAGGCCTGTGGCGGGTCACGTCTGCTGGCGTTGCGTTATGCTGTCGTCCCTCAGGTCCTGCCCGAGATCGTCGCCCACTGGCTGTTCCGCTTTGAGCTGAACATCCGCGCGTCAGCCGTCCTCGGGGTGGTGGGTGCCGGGGGCGTCGGCGGCGTACTGCTCAACACCCTGCGTTATCGCCACTTCGAGAAGGCCGCCGCGGTGCTGCTGCTGACCATTCTGGTGGTACTCATCATCGACATGGTTTCCGGCGCCATCCGCCGCCGCCTGCTGAGGTAGTGCCGACGCAGGCGCGAAACTCGCGACACGCCGTTGGGGGCGATCAGCGCCGTCAGGCGCTGCATGGATCCATCGCCCGCACCGTCGGCGATAGCAAAGCCGAATCGCCTGCTCGCCAAGGCAGGGCTGGATCGGGAACAAGAGCGAGGTAGCCATCGTGACTGACACTGAAGCAATTTCCACTTTGCGCCTGAACCGGCGCGAGGACCGGGAACGTTTCGAACACGAGCGCCTGTCCCCCATCGCCACCAAGGTGAGCGAAAGCCGTGGCCGCGAACAGCAAGAGCCACCGGATACGCTGCGGACTGCCTTCGAGCGGGACCGTGACCGGGTATTGCACTCCAAGGCCTTCCGCCGCCTGAAGCACAAGACCCAGGTCTTCATCAATCCGGAGGGTGATCACTTCGTCACCCGCATGACCCACACCCTGCAGGTCACCCAGGTGGCGCGCGCCCTCGCCCAGGCCCTCGACCTCAACGAGACGCTGACCGAAGCCATCTGTCTGGCCCATGACTGCGGCCACACCCCCTTCGGCCATGCCGGTGAAGCCGCATTGTCGGAACGCATGGGGGAGGGCGGCGAGTGGCTGCACGCGGATCAGGGCGTGCGCATCTTCCGGGTTCTCGAACCCTGCAACCTGAGCTGGGAGGTGCTGGACGGCATCCGCGCCCACACCTGGAGGGTGAAGCCACCACCGGCAACCCCCGAAGGCTGGCTTTGCCGCTACGCCGATCGCATCGCCTACCTCACCCACGACATGCTCGATGCCATGCGCGCCGGAGCGCTGGACAGCAAAAGTCTGCCTGCGGAGGTGGTGCGGGTACTGGGCGAACCGAACGGAAGAAGCTGGATTCGCACCATGGTCTACGCGCTGCTGGAGGAGTCAGCGGCACGGGGCAAGGTGGTCATGGGTGCCGAAGTCCTCGGCGCCATGCGCGAGTTCCGCGACTTCATGTTCGAGAAGGTGTACCTGCGTCCGGAGGCCGTTGCCCAGGCCGACAAGGCACGCGGCGTCATCCACAGCCTGGTGGATCATCTTGAAAAGCACCCGGACGAGATTCCCGACAGCTACCGCATCGCGGATGCGCCAGTGTCATTGCAGGCGCTGGATCTCGTGGCCGGGATGACTGATCGCTATGCTTTGGCGATGCATGATCGGATCTTCAGGCCGCGCGGATTAGTGTAAAGCGAAGCGTTTCTTTCGCCTCCAGAGCAGCTGAGGCTGGCCATCAGCCTGTGGTTAACACGACTTCCGCAGAAGCCTCTATCTCCATGCCACTCACGCCACTGCAATGGCACCGTTCTTAGAGGCGCTTGTCCGCGCCAGATCCTACTCCATGGCCCCCTCGCCGAAGATGATGCTGCGTGACGCCAATCTGTTGTAGCGAAGGCTCATCGTGTCGGCATCCATCAGGCACACACTGAACGCCCGGCGCGGGCGATCCGAGCGATTCACGCCGCTGCCGTGAAGCATCCAGGGGTGCATCAGCACCGCTTCTCCGGCTTCAAGAACAAGCGGCTTCCGGCGCGGATGATGGTCGAAGTCCCGAGCCATCTCTGCGGTCAAGAATCCGCTGGGATGATCCGGATTGAGTAATGTGTGCTGAGTGCCAGGAATGATTTCCATACACCCGTTTTCCTCATTCGCAGCATCGAGGGCTATGTAGATGGTCAACAGGGGATCTCGATCCAGAGCACGCCACCGATCCTGATGCAGCGGCAGGAAGGTCCCGCGCCCGGCAGGCTTGTTCATGAACATGGCTCGAAAGGCAGCGACAGGCTTGTCGCCGTAAAAGTGACTGGCTGCTTCGGCAAAAACAGGCAGCTGCATGTACTCAAGAAAGATCGGGTCCCTTTCCAGCAGCTGGATCTTGCGATAGTTGAGCGTCCTGCCTTTGTGGCCACGTGTTTGTGCGCCAGCCGCATCATAGGTTCCGTCGCTGGAGTCGAGTTGCATCAGCATGCGGTCGTAGTCGAGATCGGCCTCGCCCAGCATGATCTCGTCAATTCGCTGGCGCATCGCACAGACCATGGCATCGGTACCAGGCTTGCCCAGCCGAAGGTAGCCCTGGGAATCGAATTCCTGCCACTGCTGTTGAGTAATGTAGCTCATTCTTCTTCCACGATTGATTTCTCGCCGCCCTGTTCGAAGTGATGGCTGTCCAGTGACTGAAGCGGAGGCATGGCGCGCGTCTTCCCCCGAATTGATGACGGCCGGCCTCATGTTGCGCTGCGCGACAGGCCGAAGGCTCGAGAGCCGGCCCCTCTCAGCCGACACCCATCGCGCGGAGCCTGCGGCATCACGCTTCGCACCCCACGAGCCCCTGCGGGCGACCATGGCATCAGTGTCAAGACGTCATGATGGTGCGGTCGCCCGGCCCGCAGCAAGCCACGAGTACCTCTCCTCTCGGTACGGCCGCCCACCGGATTTGCGATCTTGCACCTGGTCGGTGTGCCGGGTTACCCGCGGGGGCGATCGATGACTGTCGACCCCCGTTCTAACCTGCAACGATGACTTTTCTGTTTACTTCCTCAGATCGATCGACTACATCTTAGGAAAACCCCGGAGGGGAGGGGCATGGCTCGGTCTTCAAGAAGCGGGCATACACGTAGCAAAAGCCCCTCAGCAGTTCAGGTCATTGCGTTCTCCTGTCCCGATCGGGGACGCGAATCTTTTCAAAGCATTCGCAGAAGATCGCATGGAACTGCCTCTGGGGCCGCCTCCGAACGCTCGAATATGCGCCAGAGAAGACCTTCGAACATCAGCCCGACATCATGCTGGGAACACTGGAACTCCGATCAAGGTTTACCGAGCGACAAAACCATAAAGACATTCACTGAGGGGAACTGACCATGGCTGCAAAGTCTACCGGCCTCATTCTATGCGGTGCCGTCGTGTTAGGGCTCACCGCGCCTCCCACCATCGCACAAACAGGCATCATCGAGGAAATCATCGTCACCGCAAGACAGCGTGACGAGTCGATTCAATCCGCTCCCGTTACCATCACAGCTTTGTCATCTGACACGATCGAGCGACTCGCATTGAACAATCTCGACCAGGTCTCCGATCTCGTACCGAACCTGCTCGTGAGCTATGGGTCTTCCGGCGGCGCCGCCACGGTGGCCTTACGCGGTATCGGGACCGGCTCTGGGAGCGCTGGATTCTCGTCAGCGGTCGGGCTGCTTATCGATGATGTCCACTCAGACCGCGGCCGCTGGATACAAGGTGGCATCTTTGATCTCGCTCAGATCGAAGTCTTGAAAGGCCCACAATCGCTCTATTTCGGCAAGAACAACACCTCCGGTCTGATTATTCTGCGGTCACGCGAACCGGTCCCTGGAGCTCCGACCGAGGCCAATTTCAATGTCGGGTACGAGTTCGATGCAGGTGAGTACCTGGCTGAGGCGGGAGTCTCTTTCTCCCCGACTGACACGTTTGCCATGCGACTGGCCGTCCGGCGCACTGAACAGACAGATGGCTGGATCACTAACACTGCGCAGCCACAGGAGGGCGTTGATCCCCTCGGTTTCTCCATTCCCGGCGCCGAAGGGACCCGTAATCTGCCCGACATGAAAGACACGATGGGACGGTTCACCGCCGTGTGGGCGCCCACCGATCAGGTCAGCGCTACGTTCAAGGCCAGCATCAACAGGAACAGGGATGCCGGCCCGCTCTTCCACGACCAGCTCGCAGAATGCTTCGGACCCGGCGGTCAGCCGCAGCTGGTTTTCGGTGTGCCCTCACCGGACGATGATTGCCGAGTCAGCTTCAAGCGCTCCAAGAGCAATACCCCAGCAGGCATGATGGTGGGTGAGCCGAGCGAGTTCGGGGACGGGACCTCATTCACGAAGTACGACGCCGAGCGCGTTTCCTTGCGAATCGACTACGAAGCCGATCTGTTCACGTTGACGTCCGTCACCGGTTATACGCATTACGACTCCGACCTTCATGACAACGCCACGTTTGCTGGTGACGCACAGGTACCTTTTTTCGAGCGTACAGACCACGAAAGTATCAGCCAGGAGCTGCGTTTCCAGACGCGTTTCGATTCTCCCGTAAACCTCATGGGCGGCGTGTTGTACAGCGAGGACGATCTCTTTTTCAGGAATTCGGCCCGGATCGCTCCCTTAACTGCCGACAGCCGGAATGGCAGACAATGGACCTGGGATAAAGTTGCGAACCAGGATGGTAGAACGTTCTCCGCCTACGCTGAGCTTGTGTGGGATATCACGCATAACATCGAACTGTCTGGCGGGGCTCGCTACACAGATGAAAAGAAGGATTTTGTCTTTACCGTTCCACACCTGCACGAACTTTTCGATGTTTTCCTGCCCGGCATTCTTTCCTCCCAGACTCTGGCTGGTAAATTCAAGGACGACAATATTTCACCCCAGGTGTCCATCGCCTGGAGTCCGATCGACGACGTCACCTTTTTCGCCGCATATCGAGAGGGCTTCAAGTCTGGAGGCTTCGACGCCAGCCACACGCTGGCGGCCGGTGCTGTCATCGACGACATTCGTTTCGAAAGCGAGGAGGCTGACGGTTTCGAATTCGGCATCAAATCCAGATGGCTCAACAACTCCGTCCAATTGAATGCCACGGCATATTTTTTCGACTACAAGGACCTTCAGGTCACGTCGCTGGATACTGAAACAACGCAGTTTCGCATTCAGAACGCTGCGGCGGCGTCTACGGAAGGCTTCGAAGCGGAAATCACCTGGGCACCTCGGCCAGACCTGACTCTACGAGGTTTCGTGAACTACAACGTTGCGAAGTTCGACGAGTTTCTGACCAATTGTTACGCCGGGCAATCGATCGAGGCCGGTTGCGACCAGGTGTTCAACCCCAACACCGGACGATTCGTGTCACAGGACGTCGGCGGGACGACCGTACCCATTGCGCCAGAGTGGGTCGGTACGCTTGGTTTCACCTACGACTTCAAGTTGGGAAATTCCGGCTGGATGGCAAGCCTCGACTTGGACGGACGATACTTTGGCTCATACAGCCGCAGCCTGCTCCGCAATCCAAACACCAAGGGCAGCAGCTATACGATCTTCGACGGCAGCCTGCGCGCCTATTCGCCAGACGAGCGTTGGCAGTTCACCCTCATCGCCCGCAACCTGTTCGACAAAGTCGTCGCGCTGAACGTCATCGATCGCTCCCTGACCGGGTCTGGCAACGGCCTCCCAGAGGGAGATCCAGAGCTGCAGCGCGCAGACCTGGTATCCAGGGTCCTGCGCGGTCGACAGATCTGGCTGCAGGTCGGCTATCGCATCTGAGGGCCGCGACTCTTTCGCAGCGGGAACGGCAGTGTGCTGTTGCAGGCGAGCCTGGTCGATCAGCATCCGGCGACAGGCTCGCCGAGGGCACGCCGTCGTGCCCTCGGGTGTATCGCGTGATCAAACGAAGCAGCAGGCTTCGCGCAATTCCCGATCAGGTTAAACCGTTCTTGCTCTGCTATCGTCGCGCCATACCGTAACGGGGAACGATGGCATGACCGATGATTATGAGCTCGACTACTCCGACCACTGTGGCCGTATCGAACGGGATGGCCGCTCGGTCGAGGTACAGATCTATCGAGGCAGGGAGCGGGAAGATGCGAGCTGGATCCTTGAGATCGTCGATGATCGTTCAGGTAGTTCGATCGTCTGGGATGAACTTTTCGCAACGGACCAGGAAGCGTACGACTGCTTGATGCAGGAAATCGAGGCGCAAGGCTTGAACAAGGTCCTTGATGAAACTCCGGAAGCGCCCATGCCCGATTGAGACAACCACGGGCCATTGCAGACACGGATGCAAGGCTGGAAGGTATACAAGACCGAGCGGCGCTGCTCGCAGTCGTCCTCAGAATGACCACACGACAGTCTTCTCGGCCAGCATCGCCTCGGCCATCTCGGGCGGCTGGGCGACGCCGACACCCTTGATGAGCATGTCGGCTCCGATTCCACGGCCCGGCAGATAGATCGCGCAGACTTCCACTCGACCACCCGCCGCCATGATGCTCTGCATGAGACCCTGGGGACTCATGCCACGGGGCGGTTGGGGCGCCGTGGCGCTCTCGGGGGCTTGCTCGAGCGCGATGTCGCCGCCTGATCCACACAGCAGCACGCGAACCTGAGCACCCTTTTGAGCCGCCTGCATGGTCAGGACCATGGCCATGAGCTGGGTCTGGGGCTCTGGGGAAGTGACAACCGTCACAAGACGTTTTTCCTCGGCACCAGCAGCCGATGCCAAGCCCACGACTATGGTCGCGGCAAGCAGGATCTTTTTCATGTAGAGCTCCAGTGGGTAGCGTTCAGGGGACGAGCTTTGGTTGCTCCGGTTACGCTGCCGTTCCACCTTGACGTGGCCCTGCGTCCCGAGCCTCTCTCATCAGCAAGTATGTCCTACTGGGGGCCATAGGAACGCAAACGCCTAACTCAGGGCCACAATGGTCTTGCCGAAGTTCCGCCCGGCGAACAGATCGCAGAACGCCGTCGGCACCGACTCGATGCCGTGCAGCATGTGCTCCCGGTTCAGCAGTTTGCCTTCCTCGATCCAGTCCAGCAGCTGCTGGCGGGCTTCGGGATAGCGCTCGTGCATCAGGTGGGTCATGAAGCCGGTCATGGTGGCCTGGTTGGTGACGAGCTGGAACAGGTTCGAGGGGCCGGGCAGGGGGCCGCCGGCGTTGTAAGTGGCCACGGCACCGCAGAGGGCGATGCGGGCGCCAACGTTGATCTGGCCGAGGACGATTTCGAGCAGGGGGCCCGATACCGAGTCCAGATAGACGTCGATGCCATCCGGACATGCTGCTGCCAGCGCGCCGGCGACGTCGTCGCCATTGCGATCGACGGCGGCGTCGTAGCCGAGTTCATCGATCAGGCGTTTGCATTTGTCTGCGCCGCTGGCGATGCCCACAGCCCGGGCACCATAGATGCGGGCGATCTGGCCGGCGATGGAACCCACCGCGCCGCCGGCTGCGCTGATTACCGCGGTTTCGCCCGGTTTCGGACGGGCGACGTCGGTGAGACCGAAGTAGGCGGACATGCCGGTATCGCCGAGAATGCCAAGGTGCCAGTTGAGCGGGCAGTCGTACTGCTCTGGGACAACCACGAGAAAGTCAGTGGCGTCGGTGACCGAATAGCGCTCCCAGGCCAGGCGGGCCATCAGGTGCTGGCCGGCTGTGAAGTCCGGGTGGCGCGAGTCGAGTACGCGGCCGAGGGTGAGACCCATGACGGGCTGGCCAATCTCCATGGCGGGCAGGATATGGTCGCCGCTGCCCTCGTCCATCCACTTTCGGAAACCGGCATCGAGGGAGATGAAGAGGTTCTCGATGAGGACTTGGCCTTCGCTGAGCGGTGGCAGGGGTGACTCGGTGACAGCAAAGTCATCGACCCGGGGCGCGCCGGCAGGGCGGCGGGCGAGGACCACTTGCTGGTTCGACTTGGGGTGGGTCATCGGGGTTCCTCGATCTCAGTGGTGGCCTGTCAGCTTGGTGGGGCATACAGCGAATGGAACGGTCGAGCTCCCTGGCACCGTTGTCAATCGCCCACGCTGCGGGCTCCCACCGCTGTGGCGCCAACTGGTGGCGGCCTGCTCGATCGAGGGCCGGGCGAACGGGGGCGGCTGGAAGCTCGCAGGGATGTGGATGGTACTGCACGGGAGGCGGTTGGCCAGCGCCAGGAGGTCAACACGTGGCTGGGATTCGCGGGCGGTGTCCGCTGTTGCGCGCCATCCCTGGCTTGCGACGCCTTTCGATTCAGTCGAAAGGCGCCCACGGGGCCACTGCGGGCCGGACGGAGTGGTCGTCCCGCCCTGTGCCGGGGCGATCAGGGATTGCGGACCTCGTCGAGGACTGCCAGCGGCCGCCGCGCTTCGAGCACGATGCCGTAGGCCACGCGCTCGAAGACCCGGAACACCATCAGCAGTCCTGCTTCCTCGCTGGGCAGGCGGATCTGCTCGTTGCGCTCGCGATCACGGACCAGGGCGCCCTGCTGGTGAATGCTGAGCACGTTGCCGACCTCGAGGCCCTCGCGCTGGCCGATGTTCAGGACGACCACCGACAGGCTGCCCACCTGGGAGACGCCCCCGAGCACCTTGAGAATGCGGCCGCTGACGGTGTTCGTCGGCGCACTCGGGAAAAACGTGGGGTCCAGCGCCCGGGCTTCCATGGGCAGGATGCGATCACCGATGCGGATGTCCTCGCGGGAGCTCGTCACCGTCATGGTGGCAATGTCCCCGGCAAGGCTGATGGTGCGCGCAGCGCCGATCTCTTCCGCTTCGAGGCCGAGCAGTTCGCCGCTGTCCGGATCGATGAGATTGGTCGCGCGGCGCACCACCGAGTAGGCATCGCCCACCTCGCCGAGATCTCGGCCACGCACGTACATGCGATCACCCGCACCGGTCAGCAGGCGTCCGGAGTCGCCCTGGACCACGTAGGGGGCATTTTCGAGCTGGCGCGGACGCACCACGCGATTGGAGGACAGGAAGGGGCCGACGGCTTCCAGATTGATGCTGGGTATGGCGCTGACCAGGGGCTCGTAGCGGATCCTCGGCTGCAGCCGGGTGACATCGCCGGGCACGGCGCGCATGGTCCGTGACGGCTCCCCGCGCTCGAGCACCAGACCCGGTTCACCATCGATCCAGCGCAGGCGCACCACGTCGCCGGGGTAGATCAGGTGAGGGTTTTCGATCTCGGGATTGACCCGCCAGAGGTCAGGCCAGCGCCAGGGCTCGTCGAGGAAGACCCGGGCGATGTCCCAAAGGGTATCGCCCTGCTGCACCACGTAGACGCCCGGCTGATCTTCGCGGACCTGCGCCTCGGGGGCGGCAGGCAGCAGCGTCGCGAGCAGCAGGACCATCGCTGCGGCCAGGCCGCGGCCGGAAACGGCGGATCGTGAAGCCACCGAGCAGCAGAGCATTTTCCTCATGTCCCCGTTCCCCGTATCATGGGTGCGGCTGCATGGACCCGCCCCGCCCAAGGCATTCAGATCACTCCGTGACCTCTTGGTCCGGGCGGTCGCAGGTCACTGAGCTGGGTTGTAAAATCCTTTCACGACACCATCTTAGCAGCAGTATCTCCACCAGAACCAGAGGTAGTTCACGTTCCCATGGCCCGTCTCGAGATCCTCGAATTCCCAGATCCGCGGCTGCGCACCAAGGCGCAACCGGTGGCCGTGGTGGATGCCGGCGTACAGCAGCTCGTCGACGATATGCTCGAGACCATGTACGACGCCGACGGTATCGGTCTCGCCGCCACTCAGGTCGACGTCCACAAGAGGGTGGTGGTGATGGACATTTCTGCCGATCGCAATGAACCCCGGGTGCTGATCAATCCGGAGATCGAGTTGCTCGGCGGCACGGTGGACAGCCAGGAAGGGTGCCTGTCGGTGCCGGAGTTCTACGAAGCGGTCACCCGGCATGAACGCATTCGCCTCAAAGCGCTCGACCGCGAGGGGCAACCCTACGAACTCGAAGCAGACGGCCTGCTCGCCGTGTGCATCCAGCACGAATGCGACCACCTGCTCGGCAAGCTGTTCGTCGACTATCTCTCCGGCCTGAAGCGACAGCGCATTCGCAAGAAGCTGGAAAAACGGCATCGCCAGAGCGCGTGAGCACCCCGCCGCGCAGGATTGCCTTCGCCGGAACCCCGAACTTCGCTGCCACCATCCTGGCGCGCATGCTCGCCGCGGGTCTGCCGGTGAACGTCGTACTCACCCAGCCGGATCGCCCCGCCGGCCGCGGCCGCAAGCTCACGGCGTCGCCGGTAAAGCAGGGTGCCGAGGCCGCCGGCATCCCGGTGCTGCAACCGGCATCGCTGCGGGCGGCCGCAGCCCTCGGCGAAGTGGCCCGCTACCAGCCCGATCTCATGGTGGTGGCCGCCTACGGCCTGATCCTGCCCCAGGCCGCCCTCGATCTGCCCGCATCCGGGTGTCTGAACGTCCATGCCTCGCTACTGCCGCGCTGGCGTGGCGCCGCGCCGGTGGAGCGGGCCATCATGGCCGGCGACGGCGAGACCGGGGTGTGCATCATGCAGATGGAAGCGGGCCTCGATACCGGCCCGGTCCGGCTCGCCCGGTCGCTGCCCATCCCACCGGCCACCACCGGCGGTGAACTCGAAGCCCAACTCGCCGAACTCGGCGCCGAGGCCCTGCTCGAGGTGATCGCGGCGCTGGATCAGTATCCGCCTGCACCGCAGCCGGAAGCAGGCGTCTGTTATGCCCACAAACTCAGCCGCGAGGACGCCCGTATCGACTTTCAGGAGCCGGCGGCTGCCGCGGCCCGGCGCATCTGCGCCATGAACCCCAGCAAGCCGGTGGCGGTGCTCAGCAACGGGGTCCGCATCCAGTTGCTGCGGGCCATTCATGGCGAGGATGGCGGGTCCGACGTGCCCGGTACGGTCCTGTCCTGCAGCGGGGACGGCATCCGCATCGCCTGTGGCAGCGGAACACTGCATCTGCTCGAAGCCCGGGTCATACGGGGCAAAGGTACGCTCATGGATGCCGCCTCGCTGGCCCGGACCCAAAGTGACCTGCTCTATCCTGGAGTCTGCCTTGACCCCGCCTGAAGCCGGACCGGCAGCCGAAGGGGCGGGGGTGGCCGCCCGGGTCCGCGCCGCCCGGGTGATGGCTGACGTGCTGGCGGGCCGGTCGACCCTGCCGGAGGCCCTGGCCCGCCACGGGGGCGCGGAGGCCGACGACGGCTTCGTACGCGAACTGTGTTTCGGCACAGCGCGCCATGCCTTCCGGCTCGATCACGAAGTCCGTCGCCATCTGCGGCAGGCGCCGCGGGAACGGGATCTCGACGTCCACGCGCTGATGCTGCTCGGCGGCTACCAGCTGGCCCACATGGACGTGCCCGATCACGCCGCAGTCCACGCCACCGTTGCTGCCGCCCGCGCGCTGAAAAAGCCCTGGGCCAGCGGCCTGGTCAATGCGGTGCTGCGGAAACTGTCCCGCTCCGATCTGCGCTCGGACGATCCCGAGCTGCCGGACGCTGTGCGCCTGAATCATCCGGACTGGTGGTTGGAACGCTTGCGGGCACACTGGCCCGATGCCTGGGTGGACGTGGTCGCCGCCGGCAACGCGCGCCCGCCGATGACCCTGCGCAGTCGTCGCAAACGCGCCCTGGCGCTGGCGGCGCTGGCCGAGGCCGGGATCGAAGCGCACGGAGGCAAAGTCACGGACTCGGCCATCTACCTCGCCCGTCCGTTGCCGGTAGGGGCCCTGCCAGGGTTCGCCAGCGGTGATCTCAGCGTCCAGGACGAGGGTGCCCAGCTCGCGGCACAGCTGCTTGGCGCCAAGCCCGGTGACCGCATCCTCGATGCCTGTGCTGCACCCGGTGGCAAAGCCCTGCATCTGGCGCAGATGGAACCCGGCGCCAGAATCCTGGCCTTGGATGTGGATCCGAAACGCTGCGCACGGATCCGGGAAAACGTGACCCGCGCCCAGGCGGCCATCGAGGTGAAGGCTGGTGACGGGCGGCGGCCGGACGCGTGGTGGGACGGCGTACCCTTCGATCGCATCCTCGTCGATGCGCCCTGCAGCGCCACCGGCATACTGCGCCGGCAACCCGATGTGCGACTGCTGCGCCATGCCGAAGACCTGCCGGTTCTGGCCCGCCTGCAGCAGGATCTCCTCGAAGCCCTCTGGCCGCTGCTGCGCAATGGTGGCAGGCTGCTGTACTGCACCTGCTCGGTGCTGGCACAGGAGAACGACGACGTGATCGGCGCCTTTCTGGCGGCCCATGGCGATGCCGGGGGCATCGAGATCGCTGCGGACTGGGGACAGGCCACCCGCTTCGGTCGGCAGCTGCTGCCCACCGCGGATGCCCACGACGGATTCTACTTCGCCCTGCTCGAACGGCGGCGCGGCAGCCGATGAAGATCATCATTCTCGGCGGCGGCAAGGTGGGGGGGACGCTCGCCGAGGAACTTTCCAGCGAGAAGTTCGACATCACCCTGGTGGACTCGGATCCGGATCGTCTACACGGCCTGCGCGAGCGTCTCGATATTCAGACCGTGGAAGGTCATGCCTCCCACCCGGACGTGCTGCGCCGGGCCGGCGCCGAGGACGCGGACATCCTGGTGGCGGTGACCAGCTCCGACGAAGTCAACATGGTGGCCTGCCAGGTCAGCTTCTCCATGTTCCGGACGCCCACGAAGATCGCGCGGATTCGCGCCAGCGCCTACTCCACCCGGGCCGGATTCTTCTCCCGGGAGCACATGCCCATCGATGTCCTGATCCACCCGGAACAGGTGGTCACCGATCACATCGAGCGGCTGCTGCAGCACCCCGGGGCGCTGCAGGTGCTGGACTTCGCCCAGGGTCGCATGCAGCTGGTGGCGGTGAAGGTCTATCCCAACGGACCGCTGGCGGGCAAGGCCATCAGCGCCCTGCGCGAGCAGCTGCCCAAGGTGGACACCCGGGTGGCCGCGATCTTCCGTCGCGACCGGCCCATCATGCCTCAGGGTGATACGGTCCTGGAGGTGGACGACGAGGTGTTCTTTCTCGCCGGCCGCCGGGACATCGGCGCGGTGATGAGCGAGCTGCGTGGTCACGAGAAGCCCTACAAGCGCATCATGATCGCCGGCGGCGGTAACATTGGCGAGCGGCTGGCCCGGACGCTGGAGCGGCGGCTGAACGTCAAGCTCATCGAGTTCCATGCGGCGCGCTGTCAGGTGCTGTCGGGAACCCTGGACCGCACCGTCGTCCTCCACGGCGACGCCACCGACAGCGACCTGCTGCTCGAGGAGAACATCGAGAACACGGATATCTTCTGCGCCCTGACCAACGACGACGAGGCCAACATCATGTCGTCGATGCTGGCCAAGCGCCTGGGCGCGCGCAAGGTGCTGACCCTGATCGGCAAGCCTGCCTACGTGGATCTGGTCCAGGGCGGCCTGATCGACGTCGCCATCTCACCCCAGCAGGCGACGATTTCCGAGCTGCTGGTGCACGTGCGCAAGGCAGACATTGCCCGCATCCACTCCCTGCGTCGGGGTGCGGCGGAGGCCATCGAGGCCGTCGCCCACGGCGACGCGCGATCCTCACAGATGGTCGGCCGGACCCTGGACGAGATCGCGCTGCCCAAGGGCACCACCATCGGTGGCATCGTCCGCGGCGAGGAGGTGCTCATCGCCCATGACCACCTTGTGGTGGAGCCCAACGACCACCTGATCCTGTTCGTGACCGACAAGCGCCGCATTCCCGAGGTGGAGCGCTTGTTCCAGGTCAGCGTGCATTTTTTCTGATATGCATTTCAGCGCTGTTCTGCGCATATCCGGCCTGCTGCTGATGCTGTTCAGCCTGACCATGCTGACGCCGCTACCCTTCGCCTGGTACTACGGTGAAGACAACATCGCCGCCTTCTTTCTGGCCTTCGGGCTGACCTTGTCCGCCGGGATGCTCGCCTGGCTGCCGGTGGCCCGCAGCAGTCAGGAACTGCGCATTCGCGAAGGCTTCCTGGTCACTGCGGTGTTCTACATCTCGCTGGGATTGTTCGGGGCGCTACCACTGTGGCTGGAAGGCGGGGCCTGGTTCAGCTTCACCGATGCCGCCTTCGAATCCTTCTCCGGTCTCACCACCACCGGTGCCACCGTGGCCACGGGCCTCGACGGCCTGCCGCGCTCGGTCCTGATCTATCGGCAGCAGCTGCAGTGGCTGGGCGGCATGGGCATCATCATTCTGGCGGTGGCCATCCTGCCCATGCTCGGTGTGGGCGGAATGCAGCTCTATCGCACCGAGATGCCCGGCCCGGTCAAGGACACCAAGCTCACCCCACGGATCGCCGAAACCGCCAAGGCGTTGTGGTACATCTACCTCACCCTCACCGTGGCCTGTGCACTGGCCTACTGGCTGGCCGGCATGGGCGCCTTCGATGCGCTGGCGCACAGCTTTTCCACGGTGAGCATTGGTGGCTTCTCCACCCACGACGACTCCTTGGGCCACTTCGACTCCGTTGGCGTGGAGGCGGTGGCCGTGGTGTTCATGATTCTTTGCGGCATCAATTTCGGGCTGCATTTCGCCGTGTGGAATCGGCGGGCGCCTTGGCTCTACCTGCGGGACATCGAGGTGAAAGGCTATCTCGCCATGTTGTTGGGGGTGGGCGTTTTCACCGTCCTGATGCTCGGCATGAATGGTGTCCTCGACTGGCCCGAAGCGCTTCGCGATGGGGTCTTTCAAACGGTAGCCATCGCCACCACCACCGGCTTTACCACCACCGAGTTCAGCGCCTGGCCAGGGGTCCTGCCCTTCCTGGTGTTCTTCGCTGCCTTCACGGGCGCCTGTGCCGGCTCCACCGGGGGCGGGCTGAAGGTGGTACGCGTGCTGCTGATCATCCTGCAGGGTCTGCGGGAGGTGCGACGACTGATTCATCCCCACTCGGTGATTCCGGTGAAACTCGGATCAGCGGTGGTGCCGAACCGGGTGGTGGACGCGATCTGGGGCTTCTTCTCGGCCTGGGTGGTTTCCTTCATGCTCATGCTGGTGGCACTGCTGGCCACCGGCCTCGACTTCCTCACCGCCTTCTCCGCCATCGGCGCCTGCCTCACCAATCTGGGGCCTGGCCTGGGCGAAGTGGCCGCTCACTACGGCGAGATCTCTGACGTGGCGAAGTGGATTCTCTGCGTCGCCATGCTGCTAGGCCGGCTCGAGATTTTCACGCTGCTAGTACTGATCACGCCTGCGTTCTGGCGGGGGTGAGGCAGCGAAACCACGTTCACGCTTCCGCCAACGCCGCGCAGGCGGCGTGCCGGTGGCAGCTGACGATGTGATCGTTCACTAACCCCGCAGCCTGCATCCAGGCATAGCAGATCGTGGGTCCGACGAATCTGAAGCCCGCCTTGCGAAGACGCTTGGACAGGGCCGTGGAACGTGGGGTGGAGGCGGGCACTTGCCCGAGGTTGCGCCAGCTGTTCTGCTCGGGCCGACCATCCACGGAGTCCCAGATCCAGTCGACGAAATCGATGCCCCGGGCCCGCAGGTCCAGCAGGGCCTGGGCGTTGCCGATGGTGGCGTCGATCTTCGCGCGGTTGCGGACGATGCCGGCGTCAGCCAGCAATCGCTGCCGGTCCCGCTCTTCGAAGTGAGCGATTACTTCTGGATCAAAGCCACGGAAAGCAAGGCGAA
Organism: Gammaproteobacteria bacterium; assembly: GCA_020832085.1. Lineage (GTDB taxonomy): Bacteria > Pseudomonadota > Gammaproteobacteria > Pseudomonadales > Azotimanducaceae > SLTB01. Next base: position 15,926 of record JAFIFJ010000077.1, read on the forward strand.
AGCCTTGTCGCTTGCGCAGAATGGTGAGCCAGGACAGGCCCGCCTGCATGCCCTCGAGAATCATCAGCTCGAACAGTGCCCGTTCGTCCCGGCAGGGCACACCCCACTCCTCATCGTGATAGGCCACGTAAAGTGGGTCGTCACCGCACCAGTCGCAGCGCTCCGTCATGGCGTCAGGTCTCTCTCCATCATGCGCCCTCGTTCCCATGAGGCAAGCATACGCCGCCAGGAGGCCGAACGTTGCCGTGGCCATGGCTTTCCCGCCGGCCATGAATGCCGCAGAATGCCCCCCGCGCCGGCGTCCGGGTCGCGCAGGATCCCGAATTGCCGGCTCAGGGAGAGCGACACAGTGATGAAATGGGTGGCGATGGTCCGCAGCCTGCTGTTCCTGGCAGGGTATGTGGTGACCACCGTGGTCTGGGGAACCCTGGGTGTGCTGACGGGTTGGCTGCTGCCGTACCGGGCGCGCTTCGTCTACATCATCGTGATCTGGACGCAAATGGTGCTGGGCTGGCTGCGGCTGACCTGCGGCATCCGCCACGAAATCAAGGGTCGAGAGCACCTGCCCAAGGATCCCTGCGTGGTCCTGGCGCGGCACGAAAGCACCTGGGAAACGCTGTTTCTGCAATCGCTGCTGGTGCCCCAGGCAACGGTCATCAAGCGCGAACTGCTGCGCATTCCCTTTTTCGGCTGGGCCTACAGTACGCTGCGCCCCATCGCCATTGACCGCAGCGACGGGCGAGGCGCGCTGCGCAGCCTGATCCGGGTGGGCAAGGAGCGCCTCGACGATGGCGCCTGGGTCATCCTGTTTCCGGAAGGGACACGCATGGCACCCGGTGAAGCGGGGCGGTTTCAGCGCGGCGGCGCCGCACTCGCCAGTGCCGCCGGGCGCCCCATTGTCGTGATTGCCCACGATGCCGGGCGCTACTGGCCGGCCCGGAAGTGGATCAAGAACCCCGGAACGATTCAGGTGGAGATTTCACCGCCCATTGCCACCGCCGGACGGACCACGGCAGAGGTCAACCGGGAAGCGGAAGCCTGGCTGGCCGACGCCATGGCGCGGCTCTATGCCAAGCCGGCGACCTGACGGGCAGGAGTGCCTCCTGCGGCAGAGGCTGGCGGCTGACGCAGTCGATCGCCCGCAATGCGGACTCCCGCCGACTTCGACGGCACGGACAGCCAAGTGCGCTGCCGTCAAGGGACCTTGCTCATACGCGCGGGTGGTCAAGTGCGCCGCGTCGACCTACGGGCCCCATGTTGGAGCCCGCAGCGCGGGCGATGATCTACACGTCGAGGTTGGCCACTGACAGGGCGTTGGTCTCGATGAACAGCCGCCGGGGTTCCACCGCATCCCCCATGAGGGTCGTGAAGACCCGATCCGCAGCCATGCCGTCCTCCACCGCCACCCGCAGCAGGCGCCGGGTTTCCGGATTCATGGTGGTTTCCCACAGCTGATCCGGGTTCATTTCCCCCAGGCCCTTGTAGCGCTGGATGTCCTGACCGCGCCGGGATTCCTTCATCAGCCACTCGAGGGCCGCTTCGAAGCTGGTCACGGGCTGACTCTTCTCGCCTCGACGGACGTAAGCGCCGGTTTCGATGAGCTGGTGCAGGCGCTCACCGAGATCGCAGATCTCCCGGTACTCTGCGGACATGAAGAAATCCTGGCTGAATCGCAGGCGGGTGCGGACACCGTGCTCCAAGGTATCGACCACAGGCAGATACACGCCGTGCTCCGCGTCGTGTTCGACGACGAGGGAGTGCTGGGCTGTTCCGGTATCGGTATCTCCCACCTGTTCCCGCAGCAGCTCCGTCCAGGCCTCGACGGCAGCCTGATCCGCCAGGGAATCGGCGGTGAGCGTCGGCAGGTAGATCATCGGCCGGGTGAGGCGCTCCGGATAGACGCGCCGCAGCTTCTGCAGCCGCTTCTCCACCAGCTGGTATCGGCTGACGAGGTCCTCCAGCGCTTCGCCCGCCACCGGAGGTGCGTCAGGGTTGACGTAGAGCTCGGCCCCATCGAGGGCCTGGGCGGTGAGGTAGGCGATGAGCTCATCATCGTCTTTTACATAATGCTCTTGCTTGCCTTTGCGGACCTTGTACAGCGGTGGCTGGGCAATGAAGACGTGACCACGGTCGATGAGTTCGTGCATCTGGCGGAAGAAGAACGTCAGCAGCAGGGTCCGAATGTGGGAACCGTCCACGTCAGCGTCCGTCATGATGATGATGCTGTGATACCGGAGCTTGTCCGGGTTGAACTCGTCGCGGCCGATGCCGCAGCCCAAGGCCGTGATCAAGGTACCCACCTCGGCGGAGGAGAGCATCTTGTCGAAGCGGGCCTTCTCCACGTTCAGGATCTTGCCTTTCAGCGGCAGGATGGCCTGATGGCGCCGGTCACGGCCCTGCTTGGCCGAGCCGCCGGCCGAATCACCCTCGACCAGGAAGATCTCTGACAGCGCCGGATCCTTCTCCTGACAATCCGCCAATTTGCCGGGCAGGCCGGCGATGTCCAGGGCACCCTTGCGACGGGTCATGTCCCGCGCCTTGCGTGCCGCTTCCCGTGCCCGGGCTGCATCGATGATCTTGCTGGCAATGGACTTGGCTTCCGACGGGTTCTCGAGCAGGTAGTCCGCAAAGTGGCGGCCCAGCTCCTGCTCGACGGCCGTCTTCACCTCACTGGAGACCAGCTTGTCCTTGGTCTGGGACGAGAACTTGGGGTCAGGAACCTTAACGGACACCACGGCAGTGAGGCCTTCCCGCGCATCGTCTCCGGTCATGTTGACCTGGGCCTTCTTGGCCAGACCTTCGGTCTCGATGTAATTGTTCAGGGTTCGGGTCAGGGCGGCCCGGAAGCCTGCCATGTGGGTGCCGCCATCCCGCTGGGGAATGTTGTTGGTGTAAGGGTAGATGGACTCCTGAAAACCATCGTTCCACTGCATGGCGACTTCCACACCGATGCCGTCGTCGCGCTGAGTGTTGAAGTGGAACATCTTGTTCAACGTGGTCTTGGTGTCGTTCAGATAGGTGACGAACTCGATCAAGCCCCCTTCGTAGTGGAAGGTCTGCTCCTTGCCGACCCGCTCGTCCACCAGATGGATCCGCACCCCGGAGTTCAGAAACGCCAGTTCCCGCAGGCGCTTGGCCAGCAGATCGTAGTGGAACTCGATGTTCGCGAAGGTGGCCGGGGAAGGGCGGAACCACATTTCAGTGCCGCGGCGATCCGTGGTGCCCACTTCCTTCAGGGGCGTTTCCGGTACGCCGTGGCGGTAGATCTGCTGGTAGACCTTGCCTTCCCGGCGGATGGTCAGACGCAGTTCCTCTGACAGGGCATTCACCACCGAGACGCCGACTCCGTGCAGACCGCCGGAGACCTTGTAGCTGTTGTCGTCGAACTTACCGCCGGCATGGAGCATGGTCATGATGACTTCGGCGGCCGAAACCTTTTCTTCCGGGTGCATGTCCACCGGAATGCCGCGGCCATTGTCACGGACGCTCACCGCTTCGCCGGGATGGATGATGACATCGATCAGGGTACAGTGGCCGGCCAGGGCCTCGTCGATGGAGTTGTCCACCAGTTCCTGCACCATGTGGTGCAGACCCGTGCCATCTTCCGTGTCGCCGATGTACATGCCCGGACGTTTGCGGACGGCATCCAGGCCCTTGAGGACCTTGATGCTGCCGGAGTCGTAAGCCCGCTCTTCTGTCATGCTGTTCTCCTGATCGGTCTCTCTTCAGCCTGCGCTGATCCGACCGTGTTCCACGTGGAACATTGCCAATGCCGTGGCGGACTCGAGTCCTGCCATGACGAGATCCCGCTGCACCGCCGTCACCAAAACCTGGGCCGGCAGCGTGGCGAGGATATTTCCCAGTCGTTCGCGATGGTCGCGATCCAACTCGGCCGGCAGGTCGTCCACCAGGTAGACGCCCTGCTTGGACGTCACCGCCGATAACCATCGACCTTGGGCGACGAGCAGGGCACAGGCCAGAATCTTCTGCTGGCCACGGGACAGCGCCTCTGCCGCTGCCCGGCCACCTGCCGTCAATCTCAGTTCCGCCCGTTGCGGTCCCGAGCGGGTAAAACCTTGCAATCTGTCCGAGTCCCGCTGGGTCGCCAGCACCTCTGACAGAGACGGGGCGTCCGCATCCCAGCCCGGCAGATAGCGCAGCACGATCTGCTCCGGACCACCAAGTTCATCCAGAGCCTCATCCACCAGAGGCTGCAGAGCCGCCACCGAGGCTCGGCGCTGAACGTCAATCAGGTGGGCATCCCTGCTGAGTCGGGCTTCCCAGGCGTCCAGTTCAGCACCGCTTGCAAGCGATCTCTGTCGCAGCAGCGCATTACGCTGCTCCAGGCCGCGCCGATACGACTTCCAGTGTTCCAGGAAGGAACGTTCCACGTGGAACGTTCCCCAATCCAGAAACCTGCGGCGGCGCACCGGCGGACCTGTCACCAACTCGACGGAATCCGGATTGATGAGCTGAACCGGCAGCACCTCCGCCAACGCGGAAGTCGTCCTCACCGCTTCGCCACCAACCTTGATCTGAACACCGCCGGAACGCTCCCGGGTGACTCCCAGGGTTGTTCTGTAGCCATCGTCATGGATGACTTCGCCATGCACAGTGGCGGAATCTTCCCCATATCTTATCACTGGCACCATGCGATTGCTGCGGAAGGAACTGCCAGTACCCAGCAACCACACGGCTTCCAGCAGGCTGGTCTTGCCGCTGCCGTTGTCACCGGTGATCAGGGTGGTGCCCGGCGGCAGCAGCAGCCGAGCCGAGGCAATGTTGCGAACCGAATGAATGTCGAGGCGGGCCAGATGCATCAACCGCGCCCGTGGATCAGGACATCAGAGGCGCATGGGCATGACCACATACAGGGCATCGCCACCGCCTGGCTCCTCGATCACGGCCGAGCTGTTGGCATCGGATACGGTGATGCGGACCTGCTCTGAGCCCAGCACCGACAGCACATCCTGCAGGTAGGACACATTGAAGCCCATTTCCAGACTGTCTCCGGTGAACTGAACCGGTACGGCTTCCTCGGCCTCTTCCTGCTCCGGGTTGTTGGCCTGCACGGTCAACAAGCCCTCGGAAAGGGTAATGCGGACTCCCCGGTACTTCTCATTGGAGAGGATGGCCGCCCGGGAGAATGCCTCCCTCAGCTGCTGGCGATCACCGATGCTCTCCCGGGTGCCGCCGCGGGGAATCACCTTCTCGTAGTCCGGGAAGCGGCCGTCCACGAGTTTGGTGATGAAGGTATAGCCACCGAGTTCCGCCTTCAGATGATTGCTGCCCAGACTCAGTCGCAAGTGGTCGTCGCCCTCAGCCACCAGCCGCGCCAGTTCGTTGACGCCCTTGCGGGGAACTATCACCTGCTGCTTACCGTCGCCCGCACCCGGCGTAAGGGTGCACATGGCCAGACGATGCCCATCAGTTGCCACTGAGCGCAGGTGATCCGGAGTCACTTCGAGCAGCATGCCGTTGAGAAAATAGCGCACGTCCTGCTGGGCCATGGAAAAGGAAGTTCGATCAATCAACTGCCGCAGCTGAACCTGGGCAAGGTCGATCTCCAGTTCTCCCGCACCTTCGTCGATACCCGGAAACTCCGAGGCTGGCAGCGTCGCCAACTGGAACTTGCTCGCCCCCGATCGCAGCACCGCGCGCTGATCATCCAGAACGAAGTCCACCTTTGAGCCCTCCGGCAGCGCTCGCCAGATATCGATCAGCTTGCGGGCGGGCAGGGTGATCTCCCCGTTTTCCGCCGCTGCCTCCGGCAGCTCGACCCGGGCCACCAGCTGCACTTCGAGATCGGTGCCGGTCATGGTCAGGTGCTGACCATCGACGCTGAGCAGCAGATTCGACAGCACCGGCAGCGTCTGCCGACGTTCGACCACGCCGGTCACAAGTTGCAGGGGGCGCAATAGCAGGTCGCGCGATACCGAGAACTTCATGGTGGTCTCTCTTCTTCTACCTGACCCGGTTGTTGTCAGTGCGTCGCCTTCAGGTCGTCAGCAGTCGCACCAGGTTCTTGTAGTCTTCCGCCAGATCCATGCTGCTGCCCCGCAACTCGGCCACCTTTCTGCAGGCATGCAGGACCGTGGTGTGATCCCGACCGCCAAAGGCATCGCCGATCTCCGGCAGACTGTGGCTCGTCAATTCCTTCGCCAGACACATGGCCATCTGCCGCGGCCGGGCCACCGCTCGATTGCGCCGCTTCGACAACAGATCGGAAATCTTGATCTTGTAGTATTCGGCCACTGTTCGCTGGATGTTGTCCACGCCAACCTGACGTTCCTGAATGGCCAGCAGATCCCGCAGGGCCATCCGCACCTGATCGATGCTGATCCCCCGGCCCGTGAACTGGGCATTGGCTATCACCCGCTTCAGCGCACCTTCGAGTTCCCGCACATTGGAGCGGATGCGCTCGGCAATGAAGAACGCCACGTCCTGATGCAGCTCCACACCTTCCTGCTCGGCCTTCTTCATGAGGATTGCCACCCGATGCTCGAGCTCGGGTGGCTCCACGGCTACCGTCAATCCCCACACGAAGCGCGACTTAAGGCGCTCCTCAAGGCCATCGATCTCCCGCGGATAGCGATCACAGGTCAGCACCATCTGTCGTCCACCTTCGAGCAACCCATTGAAAACATGGAAGAATTCTTCCTGGGATCGAAGTTTGTTGGCAAAGAACTGAATGTCGTCGATGAGCAGGGCGCTGACGGAGCGGTAGTAGTTCATGAACTCCTGCATCGTCCCCTGCTGCAGTGCCTTGACCATGTCCTGGACAAAGCGCTGAGAATGCAGATACACCACCCGAGCGGAACGGTCCTTGGCCAGAATCAAATTGCCCACGGCCTGCATCAGGTGGGTCTTGCCGAGGCCCACGCCCCCATAGAGCAGCAAGGGGTTGTAGGAACGCCCGGCATTCTCGGCCACCTGAATGGCCGCTGCCTTGGCTAACTCGTTGGATTTCCCTTCCACGAAGGAAGCGAAAGTGAACCCGGCGTTGAGTTCAGATCGCGCACCACCAGGGGACTCCGGCAAGGGAGGTGGAGCCGCCGCCCGCGTCCGAACCTCCGCCCGGGGCGCCTCGACCCGGTCCGAGCTTCCCACTTGAAGCTCCACCCGTGTCTGCCCATTGTGAGCTGCGAAGCTGCCCACCAGTTCACTGATCCGCGCCATGAAGCGATTGGACACCTGATCGCGCACGTAGACATTCGGGGCCAGCAGTCGGATTTCCGCTTCGCCTTCCACCGCCTGCAGCGGCCGAATCCAGGTGTTGAATTGCTGGGCGCTCAGCTCATCCTGCAGATGATCGAGACACTTACGCCAGACGGCTGAGTCCATCCTGCTTCGACCCTCCTGCAGTCAATGTTGCGTGAACAGGAATATCCCCGTGAGCCGGTCATTCTACCTGCAGCAGGCCTTGGGAAGCCATGCCGAAGATCACCTGCACTCCTGGCTGTAGTTAAAAAAAATACTTAATTTTCAATAGGATAAGATCAACTACGTTGCGGCTGCGCCGGAACCGCAAGAATCCTGTTCTGTGTAATGCTGTGCGGGAGCAGGGGATGTCCTGTGGATAACTTCACGCCTGCCGCACCATCGTGGTGCAATAGACTTTTACCCACAATCGTTCCCGCAATTACCTACAGACCTCAGGGCCGATCACCCACAGCCTGTCACACTCCCAGACCCCAGCAGCACCAGACCTCAGCGCCAACTGTCCACAGATCCCCCAGCCCCAATTATCAACCATAACAATGTTTTTCTTTCTTCTACTCTATTACTTGAACCCCCCGCCTCGATCAGAAACCACATGGGCAAGGGCACCTGGATCTACGGACCGAAGTACAAATTGACACCCCGGAGGGCCGTCATTAGAATCGCGGCTCTTTTGCCGGGGGCAGGCCTCCACATCGGCCCCTTTTCCGGTTCGCTGCCACGTTGGCAGGCTTTCAGTACGGTGAGTAGCAACCATGAAGCGCACCTTTCAGCCCAGCAACCTCAAGCGCAAGCGTACCCACGGCTTTCGGGCGCGCATGGCCACCAAAAATGGTCGCGCAGTGCTCGCTCGCCGGCGCGCGAAAGGCCGCAAGCGCCTCTGCGCCTGACGCCAGACCCAATCGAGTGGCCGTCCCCTCCGGACGGCCTTGATGGGGGCATGGGCAGCCGTTCAAACGCATTCACACGTCAACGTAGGCTGCTCGCAAAGGCAGACTTCGATCGCGTTTTCTCCCAGGCCACCATCCGTCTGAACTGTCACCCCTTCCTGCTTCTGGCCACCCGTGGCTGTACCACGGAAAGCCGCGTGGGCATGGTCGTGGGCAAGCGCCACGCGCGGCGAGCGGTCGACCGCAACCGGATTCGCCGCAGCATCCGCGAATCCTTCCGAGTGCTCGACTTGCCATGCAGCGTGGATGTGGTGATCCTTGCGCGCCCAGGTGCAGGCGCTTGCAATGGTCGGCAGCTGGCAGACAGTCTTGCTGAACTCTGGTCGAGACTGGCGCGCAAACTCGAGAAACTTCCCGAAGCGGGGCAGGACAGTCCCGGGAGATGACCGTGAAACGGCTCTTGATCGGTTGCATCCATGTCTATCGATACCTGATCAGTCCGCTGATCGGTCCTCACTGTCGTTTCCATCCTACCTGCTCTGCCTATGCCCTCGAGGCAATCGAACAGCATGGCCCCCTGCGGGGCAGCTGGCTGGCCATACGTCGCATTGGACGTTGCCATCCCTTTCACCCGGGTGGATATGATCCCGTCCCCTGCCCCCACGAGGCCAAGCACTGATGCAGCAGACCGAAGTCATTCGCTACGCCCTTCTCGCCGGTCTGCTGATTACCGCCTATCTGCTCATCCTGGCGTGGAACAGCGACTATGGCAGCGCTTCCCGCCCGGCTGATCGAGCGGCAGCCACTGCCGATCCGCTGCAGGACAACGACGTCCCCACCGGGGAAGTTCCCAGCGGCGCGACACCGGTGCCGTCCGCCTCCGAGTCGCCCGAGATCGACGATACCGTCCCGGAGGTCGTGGCAGGGGAGGTCCCCACCGCGACCACCGAAGATGCGCCCACCATCAGTCAGATGGAGGGACTCATTCGGGTTCGCACTGATTCCCTGAACGTTTGGATCGATCGCCGCGGTGACCTGGTGAAGCTGACGCTGCCGAAGCATCCGGTGAGTCTCGAAACCCCTGATGTGCCCCTGACCCTGCTCGACCGGACGCCATCCTTTCTCTACGTGGCCCAAAGTGGCCTTGCGGGGCCGGATGGTGTCGATGCCCGGCCGGAAGGAAGGCCGACTTACCATACCGACAGCGACCTCTTCGAAATGCAGCCCGGCCAGGATCAGCTGATCGTGCCGCTGCGCTTCGAGGACCCCGATGGTTTCGAGGTGGAAAAGCGCTTCATTTTCACCCGCGGAGACCACGAGGTCCGCCTGGAGTACCACCTGACCAACCCTCGGGAACGGCCGTTGCGGGCGGCGATGTACGGGCAGATCCGTCGCAGCGGGGGCCAGCCGCCGGACTTTTCGCCTCCCGGCATGGGCATGCGGCCTTACGTGGGTGCAGCATTCACGACCTCGGATTCCCGGTACGAGAAGGTGAGCTTCTCCGATCTGGCGTCGGGCTGGGAGGCGCGGGTGCAGCGGGGCTGGGTGGCCATGCTGCAGCATTACTTCCTCTCGGCCTGGATTCCCGACAGCGATGCGGAGCATCTCTACCGGGGTCGGCAGCGACCGGACGGCACCTACCTCATCGAGTTCATCGGGCCGGTGGTCAACGTTGCGCCGGGCGCCTCGGAAGTGATTGCCGCATCGTTCTATGCCGGGCCGAAGATTCAGAGCCGTCTGGCCGAGATTTCCGAGAACCTCAATCTGACCGTGGACTACGGCTTCCTGTGGTGGATCTCCGTGCCCCTGTTCAAGGTGCTGGACTTCCTCCACGGCCTGGTCGGGAACTGGGGTTTTGCCATCATCCTGCTCACCCTGCTGGTAAAGCTCGCGCTCTATCCCCTGAGTGCGGCGGCCTACCGGTCCATGGCCAACATGCGGCGCATGGCCCCTGAAATGAAGCGCCTGCAGGAACGCTACAGCGACGACCGCCAGAAGCTGTCGAAGGAAATGATGGATCTCTACCGCAAGGAGAAGATCAATCCCTTGGGTGGTTGTCTGCCCATGCTGGCCCAGATGCCGGTGTTTCTGGCGCTCTACTGGGTGCTCTATGAATCCGTCGAACTGCGACACGCGCCTTTCATTCTCTGGATTCATGATCTCTCGGCCATCGATCCCTACTTCGTGCTGCCGCTGTTGATGGGCGCCACTATGTTCCTGCAGATGCAGCTCAACCCGGCACCGCTGGACCCGATGCAGGCGAAGATCATGAAGCTCATGCCCATCATGTTCACCGTGCTGTTCCTGTTCTTCCCTGCGGGACTGGTGCTGTACTGGCTGGTCAACAACGTGCTGTCCATTGCCCAGCAGTGGTGGGTCATGCGGCAGATCGAGATGGCGGCACCGGCGAGCAAGGGCAGCAAGTAGCGCCCATGAGGGTGGCTGACCTGTGGCGGCCATGAGGGATACCGATACCATTGCCGCCGTTGCGACCGCTGACGGTCGTGGGGGCATCGGCATCGTCCGCCTCTCCGGACCCGAAGCCCTGTCCATCGGCGAAGGTCTGGCGGGGCGCAGCCTCGAGCCCCGCCACGCCCACCACTGCCGCATTCGCGATCCCGCTGGCAACATCCTCGACGATGCCATCGTCATAGCGTTTCCCGGTCCACGGTCTTTCACCGGCGAAGACGTGGTCGAGATTCAGGGCCATGGCAGCCCGGTGGTGCTGCAGCAGATCCTGAGGGCAGCAGTTTCGCAAGGCGTCCGGCTGGCACGGCCCGGCGAGTTTTCTGAACGCGCCTACCTCAACGACCGCATCGATCTGGCGCAGGCGGAGGCCATTGCCGATCTCATCGCCGCGGGGACAGAGGCTGCGGCCCGTGGCGCCTTGCGCAGTCTGCAAGGTGAGTTCTCCCGGCAGATCCACGACTTGATGGAAGCGGTCACGATGCTGCGTGTCTACGTCGAGGCAGCCATGGATTTCCCGGACGAGGATGTGGACTTCCTCGCAGACGGTGATGTGGAAATCCGTCTTGCCGAACTCGGTGATGACCTCGATGCTGTTCGGCGTGCGGCCGGACAGGGGGTCCTGCTTGGTTCCGGTATCACCCTGGTTCTCGCCGGCGCGCCGAATGCGGGCAAGTCCAGCCTCATGAACGCATTGGCCCGACGCGACACCGCCATCGTCACGGCGATTCCGGGCACCACCCGCGACGTGCTCCGGGAACCCATCGATCTCGATGGCCTTCCGGTACAGTTGATCGACACCGCAGGCCTGCGTGACAGCAGTGATCCTGTGGAGGCGGAGGGCGTGAGGCGGGCGCGTGCAGAGGTGGAACGGGCCGATTGCCTGCTGTTTCTGGTGGATGCCATGGCGACGACGGGCTGGCCCCGGACCCGAGAGGAGGTGGAACTGCGGGTGGGCGCAAAGCTGCCCGCGCGAGTGGTTCTGGTCCAGAGCAAGATCGATCTGCTGACCCCGGCAATGGAGGTGCCCCGGAACGGGGAGCTGCCGGCTGTCGCCATCAGCGCCCTGACGGGCGAGGGAATGGAGGACCTCAAGCAGGCCATCCGGCGACAGGTGGGGTTTGCCGGCGATGAGCAGTCCACGTTCACGGCACGTGCCCGACACCTGCATGCCCTCGATCAGGCGGCAGATGGCTTGGCCGCGGCGCTGGAGACCTTGCGGGCCACGGGCGCAGGTGACCTCGTCGCCGAGGATCTGCGCCTTGTCCATGAGCACCTTGGTGAAATTGTCGGAGCTGTCTCCTCAGATGCGCTGCTCGGACGTATCTTTTCGAGCTTCTGCATCGGCAAGTAGGGGAATCGGGGTGATGGGATGAGTTGCTGATGGAAGCCTTCTGGGTCTCAGCGCTGCTGGTGGGCATGGCGGAGATCGGCGACAAAAGCCTGTTCGTGACCATCCTGCTCACCGTTCGCTACCAGCGACCCTGGCCGATATTCTTCGGATTGATCGCAGGCATCGCCTGCAATCTGGCCCTGGCTGCCGGGTTTGGGGCCTGGCTGGCTGACGCCTTCGACGGCGACCTGCTGCGCTGGATTCTGGGGCTGGCCTTCATCGGCATGGCGGTCTGGTCGCTGATTCCCGAGTCCACCGAGAGCGACGACGGCGTACAGCCGATCTCCCGCGGCGGTCTCTTTCTCACCGCTGCCGTGACCTACTTCATGCTGGAAATGGGTGACAAGACCCAGCTCGCGACGCTGGCTCTGGCGGCGCGTTTCGACGTCTTCCTGCCGGTGTTGGCAGGTGCCGTGTTGGGACTGGTCGCCGCCAACGCACCGGCCATATGGCTGGGCCACCGATTTGCGGCACGCCTGCCCGTGGCCCGGATACGCCTGCTGAGCGCGGCGCTGTTCACCCTGGTCGGTGGCTGGATTCTGCTTGAGGTCAGCGGGCGGTTGGGCTGACCCGGTGGCCTTCTGCACGGAAATCACTGCAAAGAACTCTCGGGTCGGCTACCTTTTGCCTCCAGTCTGCTACCCGACCCGTCACGGAGCTCCGCTTGATGCCCACTGTGCAGTCCATTCTCGCCATCACCGATTTTTCCCTCGGTGCCCGGCACGCAGTGGAGCGCAGCATCCGTCTGGCTGACGAGCTCGGGCTGTCGCGCGTGGGCGTGCTGCATGTACTCGAACGCGGCCTGGTGAACAGTTTGCGGCAACTCTTCGGCGGTGCCAGCGACCTACCCGATTCCTTCGATGTGGGGGCCCGCCAGACCCTCGACCGGCTGCTGCGCGAACTCGATGCGCCGGCAGGCGTCCAGGTCGAGGCCATGCTGCGGGACGGCCGCCCGCTGGCGGCCGTCCTGGCTGCCGCAGAAGACTTCGACATGCTGGTGGTGGGTGCTCGTGGTCAGACCAAGCGCCATAAGCTGGCACTGGGGACCACGAGCCGCTCTCTGCTCAGGGCCCATCCCGAACCGGTGCTGGTCGTCAGGGAGGCTCCGGAGGGTCCCTACCGCAGGGTGCTGGTGGCCGTGGACTTCTCGGAGTATTCGGAAACGGCATTGGAGTGGGCGCGGACCCTGGCACCGGGTGCGTCGTTGAATCTGGTGCACGTCTTCGATAATCCTTCGCCGCGATCCGCCTCCTACGTGCGGGTCAGCCATGATGGACTGGCGAAGTTCCGCCGCCGGATGAGGATGAAGGCGGAAAAACGCATGGAAGAACTGGTGGCTGAACTGCAGGGGATCGGCCAGCCCTTCGATTCCCGCATCGTCGAAGGAGATCCGGCCACGCTGCTGCTGGAACAGGCAGCGGCGCTGGAAGCGGACCTTTTGGTGATCTGCAAACACGCCCGCCCCACCACCGAGCAGTTCCTGCTCGGCAGTGTCACGCTCAGGGTTCTGGACGACTCCCACTGCGACGTTCTCGTCGTCCAGTAACGATCCGAAGCCGGCCGGCTGGCCAGGAGAACCACCCATGACCATGGACCAGGGCCTGATCTTCGCCGTCCTCGTCCTGACCGTGGGGCTGTTTCTCTGGGGTCGCTGGCGCCATGACGCCGTGGCCATTGCCGCGCTGCTGGCCTGCGTGGCTTTCGGCCTCATTCCCAGTGGAGACGCTTTCGCCGGCTTCGGTCACCCAGCGGTGATCACCGTGGCGGCGGTGCTCGTCCTCAGTCGCGGACTGCAGAATGCCGGTGTGGTGGATCTCATGGCTGCGCGGCTGCTGCCGCGCAACGCCGGGCGGACGGTGACCATCGCCGCGCTCATGGCGCTCGGCGGTTTGCTGTCTGCCTTCATGAACAATGTGGGTGCCATGGCGTTGCTCATGCCGGTGGCCATCAGCGTGGCGGGCCGGCATGGCCTCACCCCCGGGCAGGTCCTGATGCCGCTGGCTTTCGGCACCATTCTCGGGGGCATGGCCACCCTGATCGGGACACCGCCGAATCTCGTGGTCTCGGCCTTTCGTGCCGAACTAGGGGGAAGCGGGTTCGGGATGTTCGACTTCACCCCTGTGGGTGCCGGGGTGGCGGTCATCGGTATCATCTTCGTGGCGCTGTTCGGCTGGCGGCTGGTGCCGCCTCGTAAGGCCACCGATGTGGAGAGCTTCGAGACGGGCAAGTACCTCACGGAGGCCCGGGTCACGGAGATCAGCAAAGTCCGGGGCAAGACCGTCCGCGAAGCAGAGGCCATGCTGGAGGACGCTGATGCGCAGATCATCCGTCTGGTCCGGGATCAGCACTGGCTGAGTGCGCCGAGACCGGGACGGGTGCTGCGTCGTGGTGACATCCTGGTCATCGAAGCCGAGCCGGAAGCCCTGGCCTCCGTACTCAGCACCCTCGGCCTGCGTCTGGAAGAGCAGGTCGAGACCGAGGCGGAGACCGAGGAGGACGAGGAGCAGGGCAAAGGGACCGCAGAGGAGGAGCGCCGCGACGACTCCGAAGCGGTCGCAGCGCAACCCGAGGACGACGCGGAGACCGCCGCGGAGGAGGCTGACGCCGAGGAGGTGAAGGACAGCAAACCGGATTCCGACGAGGTGGTCATGCGGGAACTGGTGGCGCGGCCGGGATCGGCGCTGATCGGCAGGAGCGCCAGCGACATCGAGCTGCGCACGCGCTACAGCCTCAATCTGCTGGCGGTGTCCCGGCAGGGGCACCACAGCATCAAACGTCTGCGCTCCACGGCCATCGAGGCGGGAGACGTCCTGCTCATGCAGGGATCCCCCGAGGCCATTGCGTCCTTCTCCGGTGACTACGCCTGCGTGCCTCTGGCCGAACGGGTCCTCGGTATTGCCGACAAGCGGGTCACCACCATTGCCGCGGTGATCATGGCGGGGGCTGTCGGTGGCGCCGCACTGGGACTGGTTCCGGCGGCCATGTCATTCGTGGCCGGTGTGCTGGCCTACATGCTGCTGCGGGTGGTGCCGCCCCGCAGTCTCTACGACGCCATCGACTGGCCGGTGATCATTCTGCTCGGGGCGCTGATTCCGGTGGCCGGGGCCATGGCCACCACCGGGGCGGCAGATCTGCTCGCCAGCTTGCTGGTTCAGGGAGTCGCTCAGGGCAATGCCGTGTTCGCCCTGGCCCTGATTCTGGTGGTGACCATGACCCTGTCGGACTTCATGAACAATGCGGCCACCGCCGCGGTCATGTGTCCCATTGCCATCAGTACCGCTGCGACCCTGTCGGTGAGTCCGGATTCGTTTCTGATGGCCGTGGCCATCGGCGCCTCCTGCGCCTTCCTCACGCCCATCGGGCACCAGAACAACACCCTGATTCTGGGCCCCGGTGGCTTCCGCTTCGGGGACTACTGGAAACTGGGTCTGCCCATGGAGCTGCTGGTGATCGCGGTCAGCCTGCCCCTGCTGCTGCTGGTGTGGCCGTTGTAAAGGATCAAGGCGGCGCTACAGGGGGGTCGTGAAAGTCCGCGAATCGCTTGCAAGTTGTCGATCCCGCGGGCCGCTCCCACGGACGGTTTGCGACGGCCTCGGCAGGCGCGACCGGGTCCCGGCTGCAGCGGCGCCTTGGTATTCTTTGAGCGAAGAGAGGAGGAGAGGCCATGGGAACCGTTCGGGTCGTGCTGTTACCGCTGCTGCTTGCCCTGCTGCTGCCCGGTCTCGCCGTGGCGGAGGACCCCTGGCGTGGCAAGGTGGCGATCATCACCGGTTCGTCCAGCGGCCTCGGTTACGAGCTGGCCAGGCTCGCAGCCGGCAAGGACATGAAACTGGTCCTGGCGGACATCAATCTCGGCCCGTCGGCGGCGCTGGTGAGCCGGATCCTGGCAGAGGGCGGCGAGGCGGTGGCCATCGAAGTGGATCTGGCCGAGCGCGAGCAGCGCTCGCGGGTCATCGAGACGGCGCTTGCCGAGTACGGCACCGTCGACTACCTCTTCAACAACGCCGGCTACTCCTACCTCGCCACCCTGGAGCAGATGGACGTCGACATGGCGCAGCATCTGTTCGAGGTCAACTACTGGGCCTACGTGGATCTGGCCAATCAGGTGATCCCGATCATGAAAGCCCAGGGCAGCGGCAGCATCCTGAACGTGGTCTCGATTCTGGCCCATCGCCGGGCGCCACCGGGGACCGGGCACTATGCCGCCAGCAAGGCAGCGCTGGTGGGAATGTTCCAGGCGGCAGCTGCGGAACTCGAGCCCTATGGCATCAGGGTGTTTCTGGCTTCGCCGGGCGGCATGCGCACCAACATCGGCCGCAATGCCGTCGGACCCCTGGCGGAGGCCCGGCGGGATCGTGCCGATGACTGGGAGCCGCCCGAGATCGCTGCGCGGGACATTTTTGCCGCCATGCTCGAAGATGAAGTGCTGTTCTTTCCTGGCCAAGTCGAGGGTCCCTGATGCCACTGGTTACTGACGCCGAACATCTGGCCTGGCTGGCCCGGGTCGAAGAAGCGATCCTGGAGCCGGCCTTGCCGATCTGCGATCCCCATCACCACCTCTGGGACCGGGATGGCTCCCGCTACCTGCTGCACGAGCTGCTGGCAGACCTCGACAGTGGTCACAACGTGGTGTCCACCGTGTTCATCGAATGCTCGGCCATGTACCGGGCCGACGGACCGGAAGCTTTGCGTCCGGTGGGGGAGACCGAGTTTGTCAATGGCGTGGCGGCCATGAGTGCCAGCGGCGGCTATGGACCGGTCCGGGCCTGTGCCGGCATCGTCGGTTTTGCGGACCTGCTGCTCGGGGACGCGGTCGTGGAGGTGCTCGAAGCCCACCTGGCAGCCAGCTCCCGGTTCCGGGGCATTCGCCACGCGGCGGGTTTCGATCCGAGCCCCGACGTGCGCAATTCCCACACCAACCCCCCCGCGGGCCTCTATGGTCTCGAGGACTTCCGCCGCGGTTTCGCCCGGCTCGCCCCCCTCGGGCTGAGCTTCGAAGCCTGGCAGTACCACCATCAGCTGCCGCAACTGACAGATCTGGCCCGGGCGTTTCCGGAAACCACCATCATTCTCAATCACTTCAGCGGGCCCCTGGGAATCGGGCCCTACGAGGGCCACGCGGAAGCGATCTTCAGCCAGTGGCGCGAGGATCTCGCCGAGCTGGCGCGCTGTCCCAACGTGGTGGCGAAGCTTGGCGGACTGGTGATGCCCATCAACGGCTTCGGCTTCCACAAGCGCAGTGAGCCTGCCACGTCCGAGGAACTGGCCGCGGCCACCGGCAATTGGTACCGGCATGCGCTGGAGTGTTTCGGGGTAGACCGCTGCATGTTCGAGAGCAACTTCCCGGTGGACAAGGCCAGCTGCTCCTATGCGGTACTGTGGAACAGCTTCAAGCGCCTGGCCTCGGGCTACTCGTCGGCCGAGAAGGCGGCGCTGTTCCGGGAGACGGCGGAGCGTGTCTATCGCATCGTGCCCTGATGCGGCTGTATGATGCGCGGTTCGCCAAGCGACTGCAGACCAGAAGGCCATGGAACACCCGGACAGCTTCGACGTCATCGTCATCGGCGGCGGTCACGCCGGTACCGAGGCCGCGCTGGCGGCTGCGCGCAGCGGTGCCCGCACCCTGCTGCTGACCCAGAGTATCGAGACCATCGGCCAGATGTCCTGCAACCCCGCCATCGGCGGTATTGGCAAGACCCATCTGGTCAAGGAAATCGATGCCTTGGGCGGTGCCATGGCCCGGGCCACCGATCAGGCCGGCATCCAGTTTCGCGTTCTCAACGCCCGCAAGGGTCCTGCGGTGCGGGCCACCCGCGCCCAGGCCGACCGGGTGCTCTATCGCAACGCCATCCGCCGCATCGTCGAGGCCCAGCCGGGCTTGTCCATTTTCCAGCAGTCGGTGACCGACCTGCGGGTGGAAGGGGACCGCGTCACCGGAGTCGTGACCCAGATGGGGCTGGTGTTCGCCGCACGCGCGGTGGTCCTGACTACGGGTACCTTCCTCGGCGGGCGCATTCATATCGGGCTCGAGCAGCACGAGGGTGGTCGCGCCGGCGATGCGCCCTCCAATGCTCTAGCGAAGCGCCTGCGGGCGCTGCCGTTTCGTGTGGGCCGACTGAAGACCGGCACGCCGCCCCGTATCGATGGCCGCAGCGTCGATTTCTCGGTGATGGAACCCCAGCCTGGTGATACGCCGGAGCCGGTGATGTCCTATCTCGGTTCCGTGGCCGAGCACCCGCGGCAGGTACCGTGCTGGATCACCCGCACCAATGCCTCCACCCACGACATCATTCGCGCCGGTCTCGATCGTTCGCCCATGTACTCCGGCGTCATCGAAGGGGTGGGGCCGCGCTATTGCCCCTCGGTGGAGGACAAGGTGGTCCGCTTCGCGGACAAGGATTCCCACCAGATCTTCGTCGAGCCGGAAGGCCTCGACACCTTCGAGCTGTATCCCAATGGCATTTCCACCAGCCTGCCCTTCGACGTGCAGATGGCGCTGGTCCGGTCCATCCGTGGTTTCGAGCAGGCCCACATCACCCGCCCGGGCTATGCCATCGAGTACGACTACTTCGATCCCCGGGATCTTTCCCCGACCCTGGAGACCAAAGTCATCGGGGGATTGTTCTTCGCGGGGCAGATCAACGGCACCACGGGCTACGAAGAGGCGGCGGCCCAGGGGCTGATGGCCGGGTTGAATGCAGCGCGGCAGGTGGCGGGCCAGCCGGGCTGGACGCCGCGGCGGGATGAGGCCTACATCGGTGTGCTCATCGACGACTTGATCCGGCTCGGAACCAGCGAGCCCTATCGCATGTTCACCAGCCGGGCCGAGTTCCGGCTGCTGCTGCGGCAAGACAACGCCGACTTCCGCCTGACGCCTGCCGGCCGGGAACTCGGACTGGTGGATGATGAGCGCTGGCAAGCCTTTGCTACCCGGCGCGATGCGGTGGCGTCGGCACTGACGCATCTGAAGACGACGCGGATCGCGCCGGAATCGCCGGCCGCCGGAAGGCTGGCCTCGCTCTGTGGAGAGAACCTGGAGCGGGAGAAGACCCTGGAGGCGCTGCTGCGGCGTCCGGCCATTACCCTCGAACGGCTCAAGGAAGTGGTCGAGCTGCCGACCATGGCGGCGGACGTGGCGGAGCAGGTTGAGGTTCAGGTCAAGTATCTGGGCTACATCAACCGCCAGCAGACCGAAGTGGAACGGGTGCGCCGCCACGAGGATACGGTGCTGCCGCCGGACCTCGATTACACCGAGGTGGACGGGTTGTCCAACGAGGTGCGGCAGAAGCTCTCTGCAGCAAGGCCGGACAATCTGGCGCGGGCGAGCCGTATCCCCGGGGTGACGCCGGCGGCGCTCTCGCAACTGCTGATCCATCTGAAGAAGCAGGGTGCGCTGGCGCGCAGCGCGTGACCCAAGCTGATCGCCTCGCCCAGGGGCTGGCCGCCACGGGGGTGATCGCTGACGGCAGGGCCCTCGAGCAACTTGCCGGCTGGCTTGCCCTGCATCAGCGCTGGTCGCGGCGGATCAATCTCACGGGCCCGGCCGATGCCGACGAACTGATCGACCGCCACTTGCTGGACTGTGCCAGAGTACTGCCCATGCTGCCGCGAGGTCCGCTGGTGGACGTGGGCAGCGGTGCCGGACTGCCAGGACTGGTGGTGGCCATTATGGAGCCGTCGCGCAGCATGTTCCTGCTCGAGATTCTGGAGCGGCGCTGCGCTTTTCTGGAGCAGGCCGCGCTGACCCTGGGTCTGGACAACGTAAGCGTGGTCCGTGCCCGCTGCGAGGATTGGCGGCCACCGGTGAAGCTGGCCGGAGTGCTGGCACGGGCAGTGGCGCCGTTGCCGAAGCTGCTGGCCATGACGGCACCGCTGATGGCCGACGGCACGCCCCTGTTCGCCATGAAGGGACCGGGCTGGCGCGATGAAGTCGCTGATCTGCCGGCCCACATTCGCCTGACCGGGCAGGAGCACTATCGTCTGCCCGGCCGCGATCACGATCACGTCCTGCTGCGCCTGGAGCAGCAGGTCGACGACGACAGCTGTCATGAGGAGGGGGGCTGATGGGCCGTATCCTGGCCATCACCAACCAGAAAGGTGGTGTCGGCAAGACCACCAGTAGCGTCAATCTGGCCGCCTCGCTGGCGGCCCTGGGCCGGCGCGTGCTGCTGGTGGACCTCGATCCGCAGGGCAATGCCACCATGGGCTGCGGGATCGACAAGAAGGCGCTTCACGGCACGGTCTGCGACCTCCTGCTCGATGACGGCGTGGCAGCCGATGAAGTGCTGAAGCGGGCGCCGGAACCAGCGCCCGGATTCGATCTGCTGCCGGCCAACGCGGATCTGACGGCGGCGGAGGTGGAGCTGCTTGCGATGGCCCAGCGGGAGTACCGCCTGCGGTCGGTACTCAACGGCATCCGGGATCGCTACGACTGGATCCTCATCGATTGCCCGCCGAGCCTGTCCATTCTTACCGTCAATGCCCTCACGGCGGCGGACGGGGTCATCATCCCCATGCAGTGCGAGTACTATGCCCTCGAAGGCCTGAGCGCCCTGCTCGACACGGTGGCAGCGGTGCGGGAACGGACCAATCCCGCCCTCGAGATCGAGGGTCTGCTGCGGACCATGTACGATCCCCGCAACAGCCTGACCCGTGACGTTTCCCGCCAGCTGATTCAGCACTTCGGGGAGCGGGTCTACAGGACGGTCATTCCGCGCAATGTTCGGCTCGCGGAGTCGCCGAGCCATGGCTTGCCGGTGCTGGCCTATGATCGTCTGTCACGGGGGGCGGTGGCCTATCAGGCGCTGGCAGGCGAACTCAGTCGCCGCCACGCGAATAGCGTGCCCTGAACGGGTTCGGCAAGCCTTCCGATGACGCTGATCTGTCAGCGCTGACCAGACGGGGATGACAGCATGGTGGTGCGGAAACGAGGACTCGGTCGCGGTCTCGACGCCCTGCTCGGTGGCAGCCGGCCGGCGACGGACACGCCGGCACCCGTGACGCCGGACCCGTCCGTGGAGGACGTGGCCACCGATGGCGAACGGCTCATGCGGCTGCCGGTGGAAGTGCTGCGGCGAGGACGCTTTCAGCCGCGGCGGGAAATGGATCCCGAGCGCCTCGAAGAGCTGGCGGCCTCCATCCGCTCCCAGGGTGTGATGCAGCCCATTCTCGCCCGGCCACTGCCCGGCAAGGACGGTTACGAGATCATTGCCGGCGAACGCCGTTGGCGCGCCGCCCAGCTCGCCGGTCTGGAACGGGTACCGGTCATCGTCCGTGATCTCGCCGACGAAGCCGCCATGGCCCTCGGCCTGATCGAGAACATCCAGCGTGAGGAACTCACACCCATCGAGGAAGCCGTTGCCCTGCAGCGCCTCATCGAGGAGTTCGGCATGACCCAGCAGGTGCTGGCGGACACCATCGGCAAGTCGCGCACCACGGTCACCAACATGCTGCGGCTCCTGAAGCTCGGGGGCGAAGTCCGAGAGCTGCTCGACCGTGGTGACCTCGAAATGGGTCACGCCAGAGCCTTGCTCACGCTGCCGGCAGCGGATCAGCTGGCCATTGGCCGGGAAGTGGTGGAAAAGGGCCTGTCGGTGCGCCAGACCGAGGCGCTGGCCCGGCGCCGCAGCGATCCGGCCAGCCCGGGCAAGGCGGCGAAACCCGGAACCGATGCCGATACGGTGGCGCTCGAAAGGCGGCTGTCGGATCAGGTGGGTGCGCCCGTGAGTATCCGTCATTCGGCGCGGGGCAGTGGGCAGCTGGTGATCCGATACTCGAGTCTTGACGAACTCGAAGGCATCCTGGCGCACATCAAGTGATGGCCCCATCGATTCTGATGGGTCAGGGGCCAGGGTTTCCTTGCGGTGGGCGGATGCCTTGCCTATAATCCGCGCGCCTTTGAAGAGGCGCGGCCAAGGTGCATCCCAGGGTCTGCTGCACATCGTGAGCGGATGGTTCCGATCGCGCTGGCGAGTACTGCCGATTGCGGTCCGCATCGTCGGATTGCAGACGGCGGCGGCCCTGGCGACGGCTTTGATCCTGGGGTTGCTCACGGGCTCGTTTCAGCCCGCTCTCACCGGCGGCGCCTGCGCGGTGCTACCGAACGCCTGGATGGCCTGGCGGGTGCGAAACCGACCCGGCCGGGACCCGGCGGGGGAAGCCTGGCGGACGCTTCTCGGAGCGTTCGAGAAGCTGCTACTGACCGGCGGATTGCTGGCGTGGGCGCTGCTGCGCCTGAATGACTTGAGTGCGCCGGCGTTCTTCGCCGGTTTCATTGTCGCCCTGGCGGCGCATCACGCGGCCCTCGTGATCGTAACGAGGGAAGGACGAGAGGCCTGAGAGCTACCCATGGCCAGTGGATTCGAAACCACCGCAGAAGAGTACATTTCCCACCACCTGGTCAACGCGACTTTCGGGCGGTTCCCCGATGGTCACGAACGTGCCGGCCAGTGGGGTTTTGCCGGCTCGGGTTCCGAGGCCGAGTCCATGGGGTTCTGGGCACTCCATGTGGACTCCTTGGGTTGGTCCATCGGACTGGCGATCTTCTTCATGTGGTTCTTCCGCCGGGTGGCGGTGACGGCGGCCCAGGATCCGGCCGCGATTCCCACAGGTCTGCGCAATTTCATCGAGACGCTGGTGGAATTCGTCGACGGCATGGTCAAGAGTGTCTTCAAGCATCCTGACACCAGCTACGTGGCGCCCATGGCGCTGACGATCTTTGTCTGGGTGTTCTTCATGAACCTGATGGATCTGGTTCCTGTGGACCTCATTCCGTACATCTTCCAGTACGGTCTGGGTGTCGAGTACATGAAGATCGTTCCGAGCACGGATCCCAACATCACCATGGGTCTGGCGCTGTCGGTCTTCTCGCTGATTATCTTCTTCAGCATCAAGCAGAAAGGTCTGGGAGGGTTCCTCGCCGAAATTTCCTTCCATCCTTTCGGCAAGTGGCTGCTGCCCTTCAACCTGATCCTCGAGGTGGTGGGCCTGCTGGCCAAGCCCCTGTCGCTCGGCCTGCGGCTGTTCGGCAACCTGTTTTCGGCGGAGATGATCTTCATCCTCATCGCCACCATGTACACGGGCCTTCTCCTCGGCCTGTTCGGAGGTCTCCTCCAATTCGCCTGGGCCGTCTTCCATATTCTGGTCGTGCCGCTTCAGGCGTTCATCTTCATGGTCCTGTCCGTGGTCTACCTGGCACAGGCCTATGAAGAGGGGGAAGAACATTGACGGCGAACCAACCGATCCATTCATAGCAGAACTTTTTGAGCGGGAGCAGTCATGGACATCATTTTTGCAGCGGCCCTTCTCCTCGGTATCGCGGCCATTGCGGGCGCGTTCGGGGTCAGCATCCTGGGCAGCAAATTCATCGAGAGCGTGGCGCGTCAGCCGGAGCAGCTGCCGGTGCTGCGTACCCAGCTCTTCATCATCCTGGGCCTGGTGGACGCCATCCCGATGATCGGCGTGGGTATCTCGCTGTACATCCTGTTCGTCCTGGCGTGATGGCGGGCAGCGGTCACGCTGACTGCTGCGCGAAAAGTCGAGACAGACGAGGGGCTTGACGCATGAACATCAATCTGACGCTGTTCGGCCAGATGATCGCGTTCTTCTTCTTTGTCTGGTTCTGCATGCGTCTGGTGTGGCCGCCGATCGTTGCGGCCATGGTGGCCCGGCAGGAACAGATAGCAGAAGGGCTCGAGACGGCTGATCGGGCGAAGAAGGATCTCGATCTCGCCCAGAAGCGGGCGATGGACGAGCTCAAGAAGGCTCGGGCCGAAGCCGCCGAGATCATCGAGCAGGCACGCAAGCGCTCCGCTCAGATGGTAGAGGAGGCCCAGCGTGATGCCCGGGCCGAAGGTGAACGCCTGAAGCAGGCGGCAACCGCCGATGTCGAGCAGGAACTGCGCCGGGCGCGCGAAACGCTGCGGGCGGAGGTTTCCGCGCTGGCCGTGGTGGGTGCGGAGCGAATTCTCGAGCGCAGCGTGGACCCGCAAGCCCACGCCGAGATGCTCGATCGCCTCGTGGCCGATCTCTGACGCTGGCTGGGAAGTCTCATGGCAGAACTGGCAACGCTTGCACGACCCTACGCCCGGGCGGCTTTCGAAGCGGCCCGGTCCGACGGCGACGAAGGATTGCCGCGGTTCTCCTACGACCTCGCACTCCTGACCGGGTGCATGGAAGTGGCTGAGCTGCGGGCCGAGCTGCTGTCTCCGAGAAGGGTTGCGCTGCAGAAAGCCGCTCTGTTTGGCGACGTGCTCGGTGACGATCTCAGTCAACGAGGCCGGCATTTCGTGGCGCTGCTGGCGGAACAGGGCCGTCTGGTGCTGCTGCCGGAGATCCAGCGTCAGTATGAGCTGATGCGCGCCGACCACGAGCGTGTATTGAAGGTCGAGGTGGTATCGGCTCAGGAGCTTTCGGCCGAAGCCTTGAACAATCTGACTGCGGGCCTCGCGAAGCGTTTCGAGCGCGAGGTGTCGATCACGAGCCGAATCGATCCGACTCTGCTCGGTGGCGCGGTGATCCGTGCGGGTGACACGGTGATCGATGGTTCCGTGCGCGGACGCCTCGAGCGGCTCGCGGATGCTCTCGGCGTCACCCGCGCCAGCCGCGACAAGCACGCGCGCTCAACCGCCGCCTGAGTGAATCGGCGGCACCACGAATTTTCGAGGATGGACCGATGCAGCAACTGAACCCCTCCGAGATCAGCGAAGTCATCAAGCAGCGCATCTCGTCTCTCGAGCTGTCGGCGCAACCGAGCAACGAGGGGACGATTGTCAGCGTGTCTGACGGCATCGTTCGGATCCACGGGCTCGCCGACGCTCGCTACGGTGAAATGATCGAGTTTCCCAACAACGTTTTCGGCCTTGCCCTGAATCTGGAGCGCGACTCCATCGGCGCGGTGGTGCTCGGTGACTACGAAGCGTTGGCCGAAGGCCAGACCGCACGCTGCACCGGCCGCATCCTGGAAGTGCCGGTGGGCCGGGAACTGGTGGGCCGCGTGCTCGATCCGCTGGGCAATCCCATCGATGGCAAGGGTCCGCTCAACACCACCGAGACGGACGCCATCGAGAAGGTCGCGCCCGGCGTCATCGCCCGCCAGTCGGTGGATCAGCCGGTGCAGACCGGTCTGAAGGCCATCGACGCCATGGTTCCGGTGGGCCGGGGCCAGCGGGAGCTGATCATCGGCGACCGCCAGATCGGCAAGACCGCCATTGCCATCGACACCATCATCAACCAGAAAGGCAAGAACCTGACCTGCATCTACGTGGCCATCGGCCAGAAGATGTCGACGGTGGCCAACGTGGTGCGCAAGCTCGAAGAGCACGGCGCCATGGAGCACACCATCGTCGTCGCAGCAGGTGCGGCTGCCCCGGCCGCCATGCAGTTCATTGCTCCCTACTCCGGTTGCACCATGGGCGAGTACTTCCGCGATCGCGGTGAAGACGCCCTGATCATTTACGACGACCTCACCAAGCAGGCCTGGGCCTATCGGCAGATCTCCCTGCTGCTGCGGCGTCCGCCGGGCCGCGAAGCCTACCCCGGTGACGTCTTCTACCTGCACTCCCGTCTGCTGGAGCGCGCCGCGCGGGTGAACGTCGACTACGTCGAGAAGTTCACCAACGGCGAAGTCAAGGGCAAGACCGGTTCGCTCACTGCGCTGCCGATCATCGAAACCCAGGCCGGTGACGTCTCCGCCTTTGTACCGACCAACGTGATTTCGATTACGGACGGCCAGATCTACTTGGAGCCCGACCTGTTCAACTCCGGTGTTCGTCCGGCCATGAGCCCGGGGATCTCGGTGTCGCGGGTGGGTGGTTCGGCCCAGACCTCCTTCATCAAGAAGATCTCCGGCGGTATTCGTCTGGCCCTGGCCCAGTACCGGGAACTGGCGGCGTTTTCCCAGTTCGCCTCCGATCTCGATGCCGCCACCCGCGGCCAGCTCGAGCACGGCAAGCGCGTCACCGAACTGATGAAGCAGCGCCAGTACGCGCCCATGAGCATTTCCCAGATGGGTGTGTCGCTGTTCGCGGCAACCCAGGGCTTCCTCACGGACGTGGACGTGGAGAAGGTGCTCGACTTCGAGGCGGCGCTGCTGTCGTACATGGAAGAAGAGCACGCGGACTTCATGGCAGAGATCGACAAGTCTGGTGCCTACAACGACGACATCGTCGACAAACTGAAGAAGGCCATCGAAACCTTCAAGGCGACGCGCAGCTACTGAAGAGTCTGAGGCGCGTCAGTCACCGAGCAGGGATCATCCATGGCAGTCGGTAAGGAAATTCGCACCAAGATCGGCAGCGTGCGCAACACGCAGAAGATCACCAAGGCGATGGAGATGGTGGCCGCGTCGAAGATGCGGCGCACCCAGGAGCGTATGGCGCAGGGGCGTCCCTATGCCACACGCATTCGCCAGGTGGTGGGGCATCTCGCCAGCGCCAATCCTGAGTACCGCTCGGTGTTCATGCTCGAGCGGCCGGTGACTCGCGTGGGCTACATCGTGGTGTCCACCGACAAGGGCCTCTGCGGTGGCCTGAACGTCAACCTTTTCCGGTCCTTGGCCCAGCGCATTCAGCAGCAGCAGGCCCAGTCGATCAAGGTGGATCTGGCCCTGATCGGCCGCAAGGCCCAGGCCTTCTTCCGCGCCCACGGCGGCAACGTCGTGGCGACGCTGGACAGCCTTGGCGAGTACCCCGAACTGTCGGATCTCATCGGCGGCATCCGGGTCATGCTCGATGCCTTCGTCGAGGGGCGCATCCAGCGTCTGGACGTGGCCTACAACACGTTCGTGAACACCATGACCCAGGAGCCGACGGTGCATCAGCTGCTGCCGCTGCCGGCCTCCGGGGAAGCGGACTACAAGCACTCCTGGGATTACATCTACGAGCCCAATGCGGAGAGCCTGCTCAACCCGCTGATAACCCGCTACATCGAGAGTCAGGTGTATCAGTCGGTGATCGAGAATTCGGCCTGTGAGCAGGCCGCGAAGATGATCGCGATGAAGAACGCCACCGACAATGCGGGCGAGCTCATCGAAGAGCTGCAGCTGCTTTACAACAATGCCCGCCAGGCGGCCATCACCCAGGAGATTTCGGAGATCGTGGGCGGCGCGTCCGCGGTCTGACGGAACGGGACACCGCGGCTAGCGGTGCCCATCGGCAAAGAGGAAACGAGGAACATGAGTAGCGGACGCATCGTGCAGGTCATCGGCGCCGTCATCGACGTGGAGTTCCCGCGCGAGAGCGTGCCCAAGATTTATGACGCCCTGAAGGTAGGCTCCACCGGCTTGACGCTCGAAGTCCAGCAGCAGCTCGGCGACGGTGTGGTGCGGACCATTGCCATGGGCTCGTCGGAAGGGGTTTCCCGCGGTCTCGACGTGGAGAACACCGGCGCACCGATCAGCGTTCCGGTGGGTCCTGAGACCCTCGGCCGCATCATGGACGTGCTCGGTGAGCCCATCGACGACAAAGGTCCGGTGGACACCGCCGAAAAGGCCCCCATCCACCGCAAGGCCCCGACCTACGAGGACCAGAGCGGCGGTACTGAGATCCTCGAGACCGGCATCAAGGTCATCGATCTGGTCTGCCCCTTCCAGCGGGGCGGCAAGGTCGGCCTGTTCGGCGGTGCGGGTGTGGGCAAGACCGTGACCATGCTCGAGCTGATCCGCAACATCGCCATCGAGCACTCGGGCCTGTCCGTGTTCGCCGGCGTGGGTGAGCGTACCCGGGAAGGGAACGACTTCTACCACGAGATGCAGGACTCCAACGTCCTCGACAAGATCGCGCTGGTCTTCGGTCAAATGAACGAACCCCCGGGCAACCGCCTGCGTGTGGCCCTCACCGGCCTGACCATGGCGGAGAAGTTCCGTGACGAAGGCCGTGACGTCCTGCTGTTCATCGACAACATCTACCGCTACACCCTGGCGGGAACCGAGGTGTCCGCACTGCTCGGTCGGATGCCCTCCGCCGTGGGTTACCAGCCCACCCTGGCTGAAGAAATGGGCGTGCTGCAGGAGCGGATCACCACCACCAAGACCGGTTCGATCACCTCCATTCAGGCGGTCTACGTTCCTGCGGATGACCTCACGGACCCGTCCCCGGCGACCACCTTTGCCCACCTGGACGCCACCGTCACCCTGTCGCGCTCCATTGCGGAACTCGGCATCTACCCGGCTGTGGACCCGCTGGATTCCACCAGCCGGCAGCTCGACCCGCAGATCGTCGGTCAGGAACACTACGAAGTGGCCCGCGGCTGTCAGCAGGTACTGCAGAAGTACAAGGAGCTGCGCGACATCATCGCGATCCTGGGTATGGATGAGCTTTCCGAGGACGACAAGCTCACCGTCTTCCGGGCGCGGAAGATTCAGCAGTTCTTCTCCCAGCCGTTCTTCGTCGCGGAAACCTTTACCGGTAACCCGGGGATCTACGTCTCCCTGGCTGATACGGTGCGCAGCTTCAAGGCCATCCTCGACGGTGAGGGGGATGATCTTCCGGAGCAGGCCTTCTACATGGTCGGCACCATCGAAGAAGCCCGCGAAAAGGCGGCCAAGCTCTGATCGTTCGCGTGAGCGAGGAGGCCTAAAATGGCCATGACCATGCATTGTGACGTCGTCAGCGCCGAGAAGGAGCTGTTCTCGGGCCGGGTGACGATGGTGATTGCCACCGGCACGATCGGTGAGCTGGGTATCCTTCCCGGCCACGCGCCGCTGCTCACCGGCATCATGCCCGGCCCGGTGCGATTGCTGTTCGACAACGGCACCGAGGAGACGATTTTCGCCTCCGGAGGCTATCTGGAAGTCCAACCGGGTATTGTCACCGTGCTGGCGGATACGGCAGCTCGCGCCGATGATCTCGATGAAGCGGCTGCCATTGCCGCCATGGAGGCGGCTGAGAAGGCGCTCGCGGACCAGACCTCCGACTTCGAGTACTCAGCGGTGGCAGCGCAGCTGGCCGAGGCCTCTGCCCAGCTTCGCATCCTCCGTAAGCGCAAGGGCCGGGGCACCGGCTGATCAGCCCTGACCAACGGCCGGGTTGCCCGGTCAGGTGACACCGCCCCCAGAGGACGGTACAAAGAAAAGGCAGCCTCCGGGCTGCCTTTTTCGTCATGTCTTCGGGAGATAGACCTCATGTCCGCACCGTCCGTCGCGGTGGTCATCCTTGCCGCCGGCAAGGGCACCCGCATGCGCTCGAACCTGCCGAAGGTTCTGCACCCCCTGGCCGGGGTGACTATGCTGCAGCGGGTGGTCAACACGGCCCGCGAGCTCAGCGACGACATCGTCGTCGTCACGTCGCCGGATGCAGAAGCCGTACGCTCGGCGCTGGCAGACGCGCAGGTCCGGTTTGCGACCCAGGCCCAGCAGCGAGGCACCGGCGATGCATTGGCCGCCGCGTTGCCGGCCATCCCCGCCGACGTGGATCAGGTGCTGGTGCTCTGCGGCGATGTACCCCTGCTTTCCGTGGCCACGCTCCAGCGCCTGTGCGCGGCCACCGCGAAGGAGGGTGTCAGCCTCGTCACCGCGCGCTTCCCAGACCCCACCGGTCTCGGCCGCATCCTGCGCGACGGGGATGGCTGCATCCGCGGTATCGTCGAAGAGCGTGATGCCTCCGCGGCCGAGCGGCGTATCGACGAAATCAATACGGGCATTTATCTCCTGCCACGCGGCAGGCTCGACGACTGGCTCGGACGCCTCGACGTCGGCAATGCCCAGGGCGAGTACTATCTCACCGACGTCATCCGCTTCGCCGTCGAGGCCGACCTGCCGGTGGCCAGCATCAGCAGCGACGATCTTGCCGAAGTCACCGGCGTCAATGACCGCGCTCAGCTGGTCCGGCTGGAACGGGAGTTCTGCCGTCGAGTGGCGGATCGGCTGCTCCAAGCCGGGGTCACGATCATGGATCCGGCCCGCTTCGATGTCCGCGGCGACATCGATGTGGGCCAGGACACGCTGATTGACGTCAACTGCGTGTTTGCCGGCAAGGTGGTGATCGGCCGGGACGTGCAGATCGGCGCCCATTGCGTCATCGAGGAAGCGATCATCGACGATGGCGCGGTCATCGCTCCCTTCACCCACATCCACGGTGCCCATGTGGGGGCTGCGGCCCGGGTCGGACCCTTTGCCCGCCTGCGTGAGGGCACGGATCTGGGCGAGCATTGCCGGATCGGCAACTTCGTCGAGACCAAGAAGGCCCGGCTCGGTGCCGGCAGCAAGGCCAACCACCTCGCCTATCTCGGCGACGCGACTCTCGGAGCAGGCTGCAACGTGGGCGCAGGCACCATCACTTGCAATTACGATGGCGTCGCCAAGCACCCGACGGTCATGGGCGACGGTGTCTTCGTCGGATCCAACTCCACCCTGGTGGCGCCCGTGACTCTGGCAGATCGCTCCTACGTGGCCGCCGGGTCCACCATCACCAGCGCTGTTCCCGTGGACAGTCTCGGCGTCGGAAGGGCACGGCAGCGCAACATCGACGGCTGGAAGCGGCCGAAGAAAGACTCTGCAGCAGACTGAGGGAGAAGCACCATGTGTGGCATCGTGGGCGCCGTCGCGCGCCGGCAGGTCTCGGGCATTCTGCTCGAAGGCCTCGATCGACTGGAGTATCGAGGCTATGACTCCGCCGGGGTGGCGATCATCCGCGCTCAGGACCACGGCATCGACCGGCGCCGGGCCGTCGGCAAGGTGGCCGAACTGAAGGAGGCGCTGCTCGCGGCGCCCGCCACCGGCACCACCGGCATTGCCCACACGCGCTGGGCCACCCACGGCGTGCCCAGTGAGGCCAACGCCCACCCGCAGATGTCCGGCGATGCAGTGGCTCTGGTGCACAACGGCATCATCGAGAACCACGATGTCCTGCGCGAGCGCCTGCAGGGCATGGGCTACAACTTCACCTCCCAGACCGACACCGAAACGGTGGTACACCTGGTCGATCATCATCATCGCGCCTGCGGGGATCTGCTCGAAGCGGTGCGTCTGACCCTGAAGGAACTGACCGGTGCCTACGCCATCGGCGTGGTGCACAAGGATCACCCCGACCGCCTCGTGGCTGCCCGCCGCGGCAGCCCGCTGGTCCTGGGCGTGGGTATCGGAGAGCACTACATCGCCTCGGACGTACTGGCCCTGCGGCCAGTGACAGACCGCTTCGTGTTCCTGGAAGAAGGTGACCTGGCCGAGATCACCAGCGATGGCTACCGCCTCTTCGATGCCAACGATCAGCTGGTGGAGCGCGATGTCGAACGGGTCAGGATGGGCGCCGAGGACACCGGCCGCGGCAACTACAAGCACTACATGGCCAAGGAGATCCACCAGCAGCCGGAAGTCGTTCGGGCCACCCTCGAAGGCCGGCTCTCCAGCCAGCAGGTGCTCGAGCCGGCCTTCGGCTTCCGGGCCACGGAGATCTTCGATGCGGCCAAGGCCGTCACCATCGTCGCCTGTGGCTCGAGCTTCTACGCGGCATCCGTGGCGCGCTACTGGATCGAAACGCTGGCACGTATTCCCTGCAACGTCGAGATCGCCAGCGAATACCGCTACCGGGACGTTGCGGTGGTCCCCAACTCCCTGTTCGTCACCATCTCCCAGTCCGGCGAAACCGCGGACACCCTGGCGGCCCTGCGGCTGGCCCAGGCCAGCGGCTATCTGGCCAGCCTCACCCTGTGCAATGTGCCCACCAGCACCATCGTCCGGGAGTCCGATCTGGCCCTGATGACCGAAGCCGGACCCGAGATCGGCGTCGCCTCCACCAAGGCCTTCACCGCCCAGCTCACCGATCTTCTGCTGCTGGCGGTGCTGCTGGGCCGTCGGGGCCTCATGACGCCGGAGCAGGAGCACGAGATCGTCGAGGCGCTGCACGAGCTGCCCCGCAGCATTGATGGGGTGCTGGCGCTGGAGGAGGACATCGAGGATCTGGCCGAGCACTTCATCGACCGCCAGCATGCGCTGTTCTTAGGCCGCGGCGAGCTGTATCCCATCGCTTTGGAAGGGGCGCTGAAGCTCAAGGAGATCTCCTACATCCACGCCGAAGGCTACCCGGCAGGCGAGCTCAAGCACGGCCCGCTGGCGCTGGTGGATGCGGAAATGCCCGTCATCGCCGTGGCGCCCAACGATGACCTGCTGGAAAAGCTGCAGTCCAACCTGCACGAGGTGCGGGCCCGCGGTGCCGAGCTCTATGTCTTTGCCGACGCCGCCGTGAGCTTCCGTGAGGAACCGGGCGTGACCGTGATCCAGATGCCTGCGGTGAATGCCTTCGTGGCGCCCATCGTGCACACCGTGGCGCTGCAGCTGCTGGCCTATCACGTGGCGGTGCAGCGCGGCACCGATGTGGATCAGCCCCGCAACCTCGCCAAGTCGGTGACGGTGGAGTGAAGATGATGCGCGCGCGTCATCCCGGGAGCGGCAGGTGGATCTGACCCACATCCTCGATGGTCTGAATCCGGCCCAGCGGGAAGCCGTTGCCGCACCTCCCGGGCACCTGCTGGTGCTGGCCGGCGCCGGCTCGGGCAAGACCCGCGTCCTCGTCCATCGCATTGCCTGGCTCATCGAGGCCGAGGGGGTGTCGCCCCATGGTCTGATGGCGCTGACCTTCACCAACAAGGCGGCGGCCGAGATGCGTCACCGCACCGAAGCACTGCTGCAGCTGCCCGTGGGGCAGCTCTGGGTCGGCACGTTTCACGGCATTGCCCATCGCCTGCTGCGCTATCACTGGCAGGAGGCGGGGCTGCCGCAGAGTTTCCAGATCCTCGATGCCGACGATCAGCTGCGGCTGTTGCGGCGGATCATGCGCAGCCTCGACCTCGACGAGAAACGCTGGCCACCGCGGCAGGCGGTCTGGTTCATCAACAGCCAGAAGGAGGAGGGCCGGCGCTCGCGTCATCTGAGCACGGATGGGGATCTCTTCGAGACCACCATGCACAAGGTCTACGCAGCCTATGAGGAGGCCACCGAGCGCGGTGGCATGGTCGATTTCGCTGAGCTGCTGCTGCGCAGCCATGAACTCTGGCTGGACAACCGGGATCTGCTGGAGCATTACCAGCGCCGCTTCAAGCATCTGCTGGTGGACGAGTTCCAGGACACCAACACCCTTCAGTACGCCTGGCTTCGGGTGCTGGCTGGAGACAGCGCCCGGGTCATGGTGGTGGGTGACGATGATCAGTCCATCTACGGCTGGCGCGGTGCCAAGATCGAAAACCTGCACCGCTTCCAGCAGGACTTCCCCGACGTGCAGCTCGTTCGTCTGGAGCAGAACTACCGTTCCACGGCGACCATCCTCGCGGCTGCCAACGCCCTCATCGGCCACAATGCCGACCGGCTCGGCAAGGAGCTCTGGACCAGCGGCGATACCGGGGACCCCATCCGCCTCTATGCCGCCCACAACGAGCTCGATGAGGCGCGCTTCATTGCCGAGCGCATTGCGGATCACATTGAGGGCGGTGGCGAGCCCGGGGACGTGGCCATCCTGTATCGCTCCAACGCCCAGTCCCGCAACCTCGAAGAGGCGCTGTTGCGTCTCGATCTGCCCTATCGGATCTATGGCGGCCTGCGCTTCTTCGAGCGTGCTGAGATCCGCAATGCGCTGGGCTACATGCGCCTGATTGCCAACCGCAACGCGGACGCCGCCTTCGAGCGGGTGGTGAACACGCCGCCGCGGGGTATTGGTGAGAAGACCCTGGACGTCATCCGTGGCCACGCCAGGGAAGCCGGCATTCCCTTGTGGACCGCAGCCGTGGCGGCGGCTCAGGAAGGGGGGCGGGGTGGCCGGGCCATGCAGTCCTTCCTCGACCTCATCGACGAACTCGAAGAGGGCACCGCAGGCATGTCCCTGCACGAGCTCACCGAGCATGTCATCACGGTATCGGGTCTGTATGAGTATCACGGCAAGGAGAAGGGCGAGCGGGGTCTGGCCCGGCGGGAGAATCTCGACGAACTGATCACGGCCGCCCGGCAGTTCACCGGCGAAACTGTCCTGCCCGTGGACGAGGAGGGTGATGAGACCCTGTCGGAGCGCCGGCTCCTGGAAGAGTTCCTGGATCTCGCGGCGCTGGAGGCCGGAGAGGGTCAGTCTGCCCACGCCGGTCAGGCGGTGCAGCTCATGACCCTGCATTCAGCCAAGGGCCTGGAATTTCCGCTGGTGTTTCTGGCCGGCGTCGAAGAGGGACTGTTCCCCCACCGCATGGCCCTGGAGACGCCGGGCGGCCTCGAGGAGGAGCGGCGGCTGTGCTACGTGGGCATCACCCGCGCCATGCGCGAGCTGTACGTGACCTTCGCCGAGAGCCGCCGCCTGCACGGCAGCGACAGCTACAATCGTCCCTCCCGTTTCCTGCGGGAGCTGCCGTCGAAGCTGCTGGAGGAGGTGCGGCTGCGCTCCGGCGTCACCCGGCCCGTCGGGAGTCCGGCCAGCCAGGCCGACGACGGCGGTATTGGTCTGGGCCGGCGCGTTCTGCATCCCACCTTTGGCGAAGGCGTGGTCATCGAGAGCGAGGGCGAAGGCCAGCGCGCCCGGGTTCACGTCAACTTCGACGCCGTCGGCGCCAAATGGTTGATCCTCGGCATGGCCAGCCTCGAAGTCCTCGACTGAGGTTCAGCCCGCCAGGGCGCGATCGGCGATGATCCCGACGAGAATGGCGATGCCCAGGACGTTGTTGCTGCGGAAGGCGCGGAAGCAGGCGTCGAGATCCCGGCCGCGGATCAGCCATTGCTGCCAGAGGCAGATGCCTGCGGCGGCCGCCACGCCGATGAAGTAGAGCAGCCCGTAGTCGAGCCGGTCTCCGAGCAGCAGCAGGGACAGCAGGAAGGCGCCTTGCAGGATGCCGATCATCAAACGGTCGAGGTCTCCGAACAGAATGGCGGTGGACTTGATGCCCACCTTCAGATCCCAGGGCCGATCCACCATGGCGTACTCGGTGTCGTAGGCCACGGTCCACAGCAGATTGGCCACGAACAGCAGCCATGCCACTTCCGGAACCGCACCGGTTTCGGCGGCGAAGGCCATGATGATGGCCCAGGAGAAGGCGGCGCCCAGGAACAGCTGCGGCAGATGGGTCATGCGCTTGGTGAAGGGGTAGAGCGCGGCCAGCGCGACGGCCACGGGCGCCAGCATGATGGTCAGCAGGTTGGTGAACAGCACCAGGACGAAGGCCAGCGCCACCAGCACCGCGGCCAGGATCAGGGCTTCACGGGGACGGACCCGGCCTTGCGGCAGGGGCCTGCCCCGGGTGCGCTCGACGTGGCCGTCGAAGTCCCGATCGGCCCAGTCGTTGATGACGCATCCGGCGGAGCGGGTCAGGACGACGCCGAGGACGAAGATGATCAGGTTGGCGGTGCTCGGGACACCATCCGCAGCCACCCACAGCGCCCAGAGGGTTGGCCAGAGCAACAGGCCGATTCCCACCGGGCGGTTCAGGCGGGTGATTTCGAGCCATGCTGGCAGCCGGTCGCGCATCTGCTCGAGCAAGGATTCTCCGTGCACCATCACTGACTCCCAAACCCTGCTGCGCGATGATGGCTGCAATGGGCCTGCTTCGGCCACTGCTTCAGCGCTCAGACTCCTGGGGCGACGTTGGCCGGCGCTCTTTCGTCAGCCAGGGTCTCCCTGAGCAGCAGAGGTTCCCCAGCCACCGTGAACAGCGTGACCCGCGCGAGGTTGCCATCACGGTCGCGGCCGAAACAGCGCTGCGTCCTGGCCACACCCGGTCTGAGCCGACGCCCCAGAAAGAGCAGGTCCATCAGCGGGCGATCACCCAGGCGCCGAACGGCGCGCTGGAGGCATTGCGCATCCGCCGGAATGACCGTCCGAGCGCGGAGCCGGACGCGCCCGGCCGCAAGCAGCAGAATCTCCCGGCACCAGGAGCCACCTCGGCAGGGTCTGGCCAGCAGTCGGGCCTCCCCGGCGCCAAGCAACTGCCAGCCTTCCGCTGTACGCAGGACCCGAACCGTACCGAAACGTGCGGCGAGGGCCTGGGTCATGGACCCGTCCGCACAGAGCAGGGCCACGTCCTCTTCACGGCCGCGCTGACCGTGCAGCAGGGCGAACAGGGACTCGGGTGTGGTGGGCAGGGGCGTGCTCGCGTTCATGGCGGCGGCACTGTGCTGGAAGCGGTCATGGCTGGCAATACCTGCTGCATTCTCCCCGCAGGCCGGGGAAGCTTTCGGGATGTCGTCCGGCGACCGCCCTTCGGATTGATTTCCGCCCGATGGATCAGTAGTTTACACGCCCTTCGCAACCGCTCCCGGAGTTCGGCATGAAGAAGTGGCAATGCATCGTCTGTGGCTGGATCTATGACGAAGCTGAAGGCTATGAGGACGAGGGTATTGCGCCCGGCACGGCGTGGGAAGATGTTCCCGATGACTTCGTGTGTCCGGAGTGCGGTGTGGGCAAGGACGACTTCGAGATGATCGAGGTCGGTTGAGCCAGGATCCCTCGGCCAAGCTCCGGCAGCGGTCCGGCAACGCCTTTCGAGTCTCGTCAGAGCGGATGGCCTCGGGGCCATGCGCCAGCGAGGTCGATCTCGAGCTCAGGGCTGAATGATCCGTCCCGTCCAATTGCGCTTGGCACCTGCGCCCGTTAGGTTTACTCCTTTTCCTGACGCGGACATCTCATGAGCCTCACCGCTCGCATCCTCATCGGCATGGCTGCCGGGTTCGTATTGGGTTCCCTGATCCATGCCATGGGGCTGGACCCCGACGGATTCCTGCGGGCCTTTGTCGTCGATGGCGTCCTCGATGTTGGCGGCCGTATCTTCATTGCCTCACTGCAGCTGCTGGTCGTGCCCCTGGTGCTGGTCTCCCTGGTCTGCGGGGCCAGCAATCTCAGTGACGGTGCGGCACTGGGCCGTCTTGGTGGCAAGACCATGGCGCTGTATCTGTTCACCACGGCCAGCGCCATCAGTCTGGCCCTGTTGGTGGCGCTGATCGTCCAGCCCGGTGCCGGTGTGGACGCTGAAACAGACGTGACCTTCGAGCCGCGGCCCGCACCGAGCTTCAAGCAGGTGATCCTGGACATCTTCCCCACCAATCCGGTGGAGGCCATGGCCGAAGGGTCCATGCTGCAGATCATCATCTTCGCGCTGCTGTTCGGATTTGCGGTGGCACGGGCCGGTGCTGCAGGCGTGCGCATCAAGTCCATGTTCGAAGACCTGAACTCGGTGATCATGCGGCTGGTCACCATCCTGATCTGGCTCGCGCCCTATGGCGTGTTCTGTCTCATGGCCACGCTGTTCGCCACCATGGGATGGGGCGAGATCGGCTCTCTGGCGGCCTACTTCTTCACCGTGGTGGGTGTGCTCCTGCTGCATCTCACCGTGGTCTACCCGCTGCTGCTGGTGGTGCTCGGTCGGGTCTCGCCGCGCGTCTTCTTTCTGAAGATGCGCGAGCCCATGCTGGTGGCGTTCTCCACCTCCTCCAGCGGGGCTACGCTGCCGGTGACCCTGGAGACCGTGCGGGCCCGGCTCGGCGTGCGCAATGAGGTCGGTTCCTTCACGGTGCCCCTCGGCGCGACCATCAACATGGACGGCACCGCCATCATGCAGGGCGTGGCGACCGTGTTCATCGCCCAGTACTACGGCATCGATCTGAGCCTGTCCCAATACCTCATGGTCATTCTGACAGCGACCCTGGCGTCGGTGGGGACGGCCGGGGTCCCGGGAGTCGGCCTGATCATGCTGACCATGGTGCTGCAGCAGGTGGGCCTGCCCGTGGAGGGCATCATGCTCATCATCGGCGTGGATCGTCTGCTCGACATGATGCGAACCGCGGTGAACGTCTCCGGCGACGGCATGGTGGCCACCGTGGTGGGGCGCAGCGAGGACAAGCTCGATCTCGAACGCTTCTATGACATGAACGCGTCCATCGACAACGAGGACGAGAAGGTGCCGACGTCGGCGGCTTGAGATCCTGTGCGGCTCGCTCACAGACAAGGCCAGCGGAGGAGAGGGGGCGCGAGCGCCGGGCGTCTTGGCGCAACCCCGTGGGAGCCCGCAATGCGGGCGATGAATGGAGGCAGCCCCCGACCGCGCGGATAGCCCCCCATTAGGGCTCCCCCCGGGTTTGGCCCAGAACCCCCGCCCACGCGCCCCC
>JAFIFJ010000087.1 GCA_020832085.1 Gammaproteobacteria bacterium
TGATCGATGCAGCACCTTGCATCGATCACGGCTCACCTCTGCCAACCTGTTCCCACCGAGAGCTGCGGCGGCCGCTGCCGGCACTGTACAGTCCCCTCTCAATGCAATGAGGGGAGAGATCAACATGGCACGTGATTATGACGTCATCGTCGTGGGCTCCGGCGCCGCCGGTCTGGCTGCCGCACTGGGGGCCTGCGATGCAGGCGCCAGCGTCCTGGTGGTGGAGGCGGACAAACAGGTCGGGGGATCGTCACGCTTGAGCGGCGGCCACTTCTACGCGGCCGGCACCAGCGTGCAGCAGGCCGCAGGCATCGACGGCGACAACGCCGACGCCATGTTCGAACACTACATGACCTTGAACCAGTGGCTGGTGGAGCCCTCCGTGGTGCGCCGCTACTGCGATCTCTCAGCGCCCACCTTCGAGTGGCTCAAGGGCCTCGGTGTCGAGTTCCTGCCCGAGAAGGTCTATCAGTCCGGCGTCGGCACCGTCGCCCGCGGCCATCCACCTGAAGGCGGTGGCGAGCGCGTCATCGAGGTGCTGCACGGCCAGCTCGGGCAGCGCTCGGTGGATTTCGTTCTCAATTCCCGCGTCAGCAAACTCGCCACGGACGACCAGGGTGCCATCTGCGGCATTCAGATCGGCAACGATGTGGCCACCTGCGGCGCCGTCATCATGGCCACCGGTGGTTTCGGCGCCAACAAGGAGCTGCTGCGGCGCTACTATCCGGAGGCGGCCAAGGCCGACAACTGGACTTGGTACATCGGCACGCCCATGGCCCAGGGCGACGGCCTGACCCTGGGTGAGGAGATCGGCGCAGACCTGGCCGGCTTCAACCGGGGACTGCTCCTGGTCACCCCCGGCTTCGGCCGCGACCTGGAAGTCCTGCTGCCGGGATGGCTGGTGATGGTGAACGCCCAGGGGCGCCGCTTCGCCAACGAGACTGCGCCCTACACGGTGCTCGGCGGCCTGATTCAGAAGGAAGGTGGCCACGCCTTCGCCATCTTCGACGAGGCCGCGCGCCGGGACGCCAAGCCCAGCCCCATCTCCCAGGCCAACTGGGTCCATGAGCCCCTGGAAGCCCGCGCCAAAGAAGGCCGTATCGCCAGCGCCGACACCTTAGCCGAGCTGGCAGCGAAGATCGGCGCCGAAGCAGACGTTCTCGAAGGCACCATCGCGCGATACAACGCAGACTGCGAACGGGGCGTGGATTCAGTCTTCTTCAAGGACCCCGCATCGGGAATGCGTCCGGTCACCACGCCTCCCTTCTACGCCACGGAACTGCGACCGGCCATCGTCTGCTGGACGGGAACCGGCCTGCGCATCGACGCCCATGCGCGAGTGCTGCGCA
The DNA here is from genome assembly GCA_020832085.1 of Gammaproteobacteria bacterium. GTDB lineage: Bacteria > Pseudomonadota > Gammaproteobacteria > Pseudomonadales > Azotimanducaceae > SLTB01. The sequence goes on from JAFIFJ010000087.1 coordinate 1,350, forward strand.
AGAACGAGCAACCCGTCCCTGGCCTGTTTGCAGCCGGAGAAACGGTAGGCTCCCTGCATGGCGACCGTTACATCGGCGGCGGCGGTTCCTACGGCCCCTGCATCGTCTTCGGCAAACTGGCCGGTGAGCAGGCGGCAGCCTACGTTCGGGATCTCGGCTGACCCCGCCCTACGGGCGATCCCGCGGCGCCCACCGGCCTTTTCACACCAACAGCAGTTCCGCTGGCCCAGAACTGCAGGTACAGTCATGCAACGATAATCAGAAAAGGCACCCACCCGTGTACGACTACCTCATCCGCAACGCCATCATCGTCGACGGCACCGGTGCGCCGGCCTACACCGGCTCCATCGCCATCGAAGCCGGCCGGATTGCCGCTGTCGGAGACGTATCGGGCAAGGCCAAGGAAGTCATCCAAGCCGACGGTGCCCATGCCACCCCGGGATGGGTGGACGTCCATACCCACTACGACGGTCAGGTGAGCTGGGACGACACCCTAGATCCTTCCTTCAGCCACGGCGTGACGTCCATCGTCATGGGCAACTGCGGTGTCGGTTTTGCGCCCTGCCCGCCCGGCGGCGAGCGGCGCATGATCGAGCTCATGGAGGGCGTCGAGGACATCCCGGGCACGGCCCTCTACGAAGGCATCGAGTGGGGCCGCTGGGAAACCTTCCCGGAATACATCGACTATCTCGGCAGCCGTTCCTACACCATGGACGTGGGTACACAGATTCCCCACTCCGCAGTGCGCAACTACGTCATGGGCGATCGCGCGCTGCGCCACGAGGACGCCACCGCCGACGATCTGGCCGCCATCAGGCAGATCGTCGAAGCCGGTCTGCGCGCCGGCGCGCTGGGCTTTTCGACCTCCAGAACCATCGGCCACCGCTCGGTCTCCGGCGAGCCCATTCCCGGAACCTTCGCCGAAAAGGCCGAATTGCTGGCCATCGCCGCGGCCATGAAAGCGGCCGGCAAAGGGGTCTTTCAGGCCGTACCGGCCGGCGTGGTAGGTGATGTCGCCGGCCCGGAGCACTGGACCACGGAGCAGGAAGTGGAACTGTTCGCGGAGCTGGCTCGCGCCAGCGGCCGGCACTGCACCTTCACCCTGGTGCAGAACGGCAATCGACCGGATCAGTGGCGCAACTGCCTGGCCATCGTCGAGCGCGCCAACGCCAGTGGCATGACCATTCGCCCTCAGATCGCCACGCGCCCCATCGGGCTCGTTAGCAGCCTCGGCTCCTATCACATGTTCCAGCGCCGCGAGACCTATCTCAAACTGGCCGATCTGCCCCTGGCCGCCCGCGCCGCCGAGATGCGCAAGCCGGAGATCAAGGCTGCCATCCTCAGCGATCGCGACATCCGTCCCGATCAGCCCGGCACCATGGCCAACGTCTACAGCCTGCTCGGCATGGCTGCGGCGGCCATGTTTCCCATCGAACTCCCCATCGACTACGAACCGGAGGCCTCCACCAACATGGGCGCCAGGGCGGCCTCTGCCGGCCAGGAGGTGGCGGATTTCATGTACGACTTCCTCACTGCCGGCGACGGCGAGCAGTTCGCCATTCTGCTGGGAGCGAACTTCTTCGACGGCAACTTCGACATCATGGAGGAGATGATCGAGCACCCGGACACCATCATCGGCCTCTCCGACGCCGGCGCCCACGTCAACCTCATCTTCGATGCCGTCGGTCCCACCTATCAGCTGATTCACTGGGTCCGTGACCGCCGCCGCGGCCGACGCCTTCCCATCGAGCTCCTCGTCCACAAGCAGACCGCAAGCAACGCGCAGCTGTTCGGCCTGCAGGATCGGGGCAGCATCGAAGTGGGCAAGCGCGCGGACCTCAACCTCTTCGATCTCGACCGTCTGCAGCTCGGCCGGCTCAAAGTCCACCGCGACCTCCCCGCCGGAGGCAGCCGGATCCTGCAGTCCGCCAGTGGCTACGTGAACACCTTCGTGGCTGGTGTCAAAACCCGCGAAAACGACGCGGACACAGGCGCCCGACCCGGCCGTGTCATCCGGGGCTGAACCGCTGCCGCACTGATCATCAAGTAGCGCCCAGGGCGCCCCGCGACAGCAGCCCCTTCATCGCGCCCGCGGTGAAGGGTGTCCGTGCGTTCAGCGACCGCGCATGCTCGTCAGGGTAGATCCGACCGAATCTGACACCACGAACTTCCGATCAATTCATCCGGACCTGGAAGCGCAGTCTGAACGCAGGGTTGCCGTTGCCATCCTCGGCGTTCATCTCCCCATTGGGCACGACCTCGATGCCGGTGACGTTGGGATCAGTACCGTCACCAGAATCCACCGGGTCGTAGTCGAAGGGCGGGCCTCCGCCCGGCTGCTCCGAGAACCCTGCGCCGGTCGCGAAATCAAAGCTCAAACCGCTTGTGGGCGCTCCATCAATGAACGTAATGGGATCACCTGAGCTCGGCAGAACGAAGTTGACCGTCGCGGGGAGAGCGTCACGGATCACCACGCTGCCTTCGTCCGGGTAGCCCTTGCCCGAGTTCGTCACCAGGATTTCGTACTGGATGATCGCCCCCGGAATGCGCTTGGGGTTGCTGCTGCCATTCACCGGATCGCTGAGCACCATGGAGTATTTGGCAATGCTCAGCTCCGGGGGGCGACGCTGCTCCGGCCCGAAAAGATGAAACGTGGGGGGCGAACTCTGATTGTTGAACTGGGTCCGCAGCCAGGCTTGGGAGCGCGCCGTCGACGACAGTCTCAACTCATCCGTGAAGCCGCGCAGAAACGTCTCTTCGCCGATGAACTGGCGGTTCGGCGCGTAGCCTGAGCGCACCGGCGCCGTCGTGAAATTCAGCGCTTGACCGGAGCAGGCCGTGGCGCCGCCGGGGTTTTGCGTCGGGGGCTGCTCGATACCGTTGATATAGGCTCGCGTGGTCGAGCCATCGAAGGTCAGAGCATAGTGCGCCCACTGGCCATAGACCGGTACACCAGCGCGGAACCAGCCCTCGCTGCCGCAGGTGACACCCCACGTCATGGAATTGGCGCCCTCGACGACCGCAATGCGGAACAGATAGTTGGCTCCCCAGCCGATCTGCGTACCTTTGTACAGGACGGGATTGTGGTCGGGCGGGCTCTGGCCGGGTTCCACCAGCGCCCAGGCTTCTGCGGTCAGCGCGCCGGTAATGGCCAGAGAGCTGCTGTGCGCAATGGTCAGGCTTGGTCGAGGCGGGGTGCTATAGCGCACGACCACGATACCCGAACCGCCGGCGCCGCCATCGAAGGCAGCACCACTTCCTGACCCACTGGCACCGCCGCCTCCACTGCCGGAGTTTGCGGTCGCGTTGCTGCCTGCGCCACGTCCGCTGGGCGCCGAACCACCACCCGCCGCTCCGCTGCCCGCAACGCCAGCCGGCGTATTGCCGAAGTAGCCGCCACCACCTCCACCGCCCGCCCGGGTCACTGCCGTGCCGGTGATGTCATTGCTCGTACCGGAACCACCGTTACCGCCGGTGTTGGCCGCACCGTCCATGCCTGCAGCTCCGGAGCCGCCGCCACCACCAGCCCCGGCCGTGTTGACCGTGGCACCGTCCCCGGCTCCGCCAGCATTCCCCTGTGACGGGGTCACCGGGGGAACGTTGCCGCTGCCCCCCGCTTGACCCAGTCGCCCGCCACCTCCAGACCCGCCAGGAACACCCTGGTTGAGGCCCAGCGTCGCGCCGCCACCGCCCCCAGCGGCGATCAGCGTGCCGAGCTGAGAATTGCCGCCGCTGCCGCCATTGGAAACGCCACCCACACCCGGAACTCCCCCGGCGCCCACGACCACATTGAGCGTATCTCCTGGCGTCACGGCGAGACTGTTTCCGGCACGATAGCCACCGGCACCCCCACCGCCAGCGCCAGCGGCATTGACGTTGGTGATGCCACCGCCGCCACCACCACCACCCACAACAAGGTAGCGCACAGAGGTCACACCCGAGGGTGGCGTGAAGGTGCCGCTGCCCGCCGTCCAGATGTGCACCACCTCGCCACCGACTTCCGTGGTCGTACAGTTGGTACAGCCACCACCCACGACACCCGGGTGCTCGCGGGCTCCATTGATGATTTCGTTTGGCGCATAGAAGGGATGACTGGCGCTTCCACCCTCCACACTGCCGTCGTTCCCGAGAGACGTCGAGTCGAACAGCGTCGTGGCCGGTCCTCCCGGCTCCTGCAGGTGGTGCACCATGCGATAATCGGCATCCCACACCGCAGCAGGATTCTGCTGATTGGCTGCTGTCGGATTGCCGTAGTACATGAACAGCTCGGTATCGCTGCTCGCGGACACCGAGGGCATGCGGACCCAGGCGATCAGCTCACCGTTGCCGGACTGGTAGCGTTCGATCTCGTGATCGAGCTGGGTGCCGTCGCCGAGTGCGAAGACAATGTCCTCGCCCCCGTTCTGCGCTGCTGCCGCAAGGTCCGCGTCGATGATGCTGATCAGGACCGGGAATCCGGTCAGATCGGCGACGACTTCGCTGGCCTGGAGTTCGACCCGCTTGCGAAACTCCCAATCCGTGTCGAACCAGATGCCGTAGACGGGCGCCGCAGCGAAGAGAAGCAGTGCGCAGAATGCACCCAGCGCCCGGCTTAAACCATGCGCGCAAGCCAAAGACGTCAGCCCCACGGGAGGCTCTCGGGCCTCCCGCAACCAATGACTGCTGAACTCTCAAGCACTGGCAAACCCTTCCCTTTTGACCATGGCACCTGAAATGATTTGGGCTGCTGCGGTGTACCCTGCAAGCTACGATAGTGTCAACCAATCGTAAACGGCACGCCCGAGAAGCGGTAGCATAACGGCGACAGACGCCACACTTACTCACCGACAGCACACGCGAAGTGCAAGCAATACCTGGAGCCCATCATGGCTGCCGTCAGCCCACTCTGGCATCTCTACGTTATCGACTGCGATGGTCGCCTCTACACCGGCATCAGCACCGACCCCATCCGTCGATTGCACGAGCACCGCAGCGGAGGCAGACGGAGCGCGCGTTTCACGCGTGGTGCCAGGAAGCTGGACCTGCTGTGGCATCTGCCGGTCGGCGACCGGGCCCTCGCACAAAGGGCGGAATACCGCCTGCGAAGGCTGCAGCGTGCCGACAAGCTGTCTGTCATCCGCCGCGCTTCCTGCTGGGCAAAGCTCGAGGACATGCTGTTTCCGTGACATCCCCCACCCTGTCATCGAAGCACCTTGGCGCCGGTCGATCCTCGCGATGCACTGGTCCTACAGCTCGAAAGGAGGGAAATCCCGCTGTCAACGCAAAGCTAAAGTGTCCCCTTTTCTGCAAAGCTAAAATGTCCCCTCAGGCCACTTTGGACTTGGGAGTGATAGCTGGTTTGCGCCAGGGGTGATCCGGGGCAGGACTGGTCTTGCGGTGACGCACTTGCCTCC
>JAFIFJ010000088.1 GCA_020832085.1 Gammaproteobacteria bacterium
CGTTGCCCACGCCCTCACCCACCTCGATCACGGTGCCGGACAGTTCGCCGCCGGGAGAGAAGGGGAAGTCGGGCTTGAACTGGTACTTGCCCTCGATCATCAGGCAGTCGGGGAAGTTGATGCCCACGGCCTCGACTTTGATGCGCGCCTGTCCCGGGCCGCATTCGGGCTCAGGGATGTCGTCGATGACCAGGGATTCCGGTGGGCCATAGGCCTTGCACAGTACGGCTTTCATGATGGTTGCTCGAGCTCCTGTCGCTGTTCCAATGGTGGCGGCGCCGATCCTTCGATGGGCCAGTCTATCCCGAGGGGCGATAGGACTCATCAATGGCGGCCGCGATCCGCGCCCGGGTGCTGGCCAACAGGGCGGGCATCAGGCGCTCGAAGGCGGCATGCAGTTCCGGCTCGAGGTCGGTCAGGATGGCATCCATCTGTGCCAGCGGATTGCTGCGCCGGGCGCGGCTCGCGATATGGGTCAGGGCGCGGGGCACGCTGCTGCGGTTCGCGTAGGCGGCCAGCAGGTCCACGTCTGCCATGCGATCGAGGAAGCGACGGGCGGGATCGGTGAGGTGGGCGCGGCGGGCGTCGAGCTGCTGGTAGCACTCACCGCTGAAGGTCGTGAGCGGCTGCTGGCTCCACTGGGGGAAGTCTCGGGCCAGGAAGTGATCGAACAGCACGTCGAGGGCCACCGGCGCCCAGCGCCTGCAGGGACCTTCGAACAGTCGGGCTGCCTCTCGGACCGCGGCGTGGCGGTCGCTGGTGGCGTCTACGTGGCGGTGCAGGGCAATGCCGCGCTCGATGGCCGCTGGACGCTCGCCCGTCAGCGGGCCGCGGATGAAGTCACCGAGATATCCACCTGTGCGCCAGTCCGGGTCGGAACCCGACAACAGCAGGTGGGCGAGGAAATTCATCAGCCGGTTTCGGCGGCGGCAGGTGCCCGGCCGGGCAGCAGTTCCTGTTCGATGTACTGCCGGCGGTAGGTGGCGAAATCCATGCTGTCGGCCGCCTCGATCTCGCTCTGCCGTCGCATGGAGTCCGCGCTCTGCTGCAGAAAGCGGGTCCGGCTGGCCGGGTCCAGCGGGCGGGCGCGGAAGTGTGCAGCGTGGCGCTCGGAAGCATCCATGGCGAACCGGAAGAAGGGTATGGTGTCGTCGCGCATGGCGGCCAGGATGCGTGCGCTGGGGGTCTGTTCCGGGTCACGGATCCGTGACAGCTGGGCGGCAACGGCGCGGGCATGTTCATCGCCGCCCCGGGCCTCGTCGAGGGCAGCTGCGGTGCGGATGCAGGCATGGATGATTTCTTCGGCCCATTGAGTCCGGTCGCGCATGACGCCCTGATCTTCGAGGGTGAGCCCTTCCTCGCGGCCGCGGTTGACGATGCGGGTCTGGTTGCGGCGCAGGGCTTCGTTTTCCTCCGGGCTGTCCTCGGCAGAGTCGCTGAGCAGGCAGTGCAGCAGGAAGGCATCGAGGAAGCGGATGGTTTCGGCGTCGATGCCCAGCGGCAGGAAGGGGTTGAGATCCATGCAGCGGACTTCGACGTATTCCACGCCGCGCTCACCGAGGGCGTGCAGGGGACGCTCACCCGGATGGATGCTGCGCTTGGGCCGGATGGTGCCGTAGAACTCGTTCTCGATCTGCAGCAGGCTGGTGGACAGCTGCTTGAACTCGCCGTCCTGCTCCAAGCCGATGGCCTGATACTCGGGATAGGGTCGGGTCAGGGCCTCGCGCAGAGTCAGGGCGTAGTCTTCGAGACTGTTGTAGCTGACCTGCAGGCGGGCCTGGGCGTCGCTCTGATAGCCGAGACCCCCCATGCGCAGGCTGGTGGCATGGGGCAGGTAGAGGCTGCCTTCATCGAAGGATTCGAGATCGTGGTCGCGACCGCTCAAGAAGGACTTGCACACTGCAGGGGAGGCGCCGAAGAGATAGAGCAGCAGCCAGGAGTGGCGGCGGAAATTGCGGATCAGGCCGAAGTAGCCCTCGGTGGCCAGCGTCTGCGGGTCGCCGCTGTGGCCGGTCTGGGCTGCATACCAGGGCCAGAAGCTGGCCGGCAGGGAGAAGTTGTAGTGGATGCCGGAAATGGTCTGCATCAGGCGGCCGTAGCGGTGGCCTAAGCCGCGGCGATAGACGGTCTTGGCCATGCCGACGTTGGAGGACCCGAAGCTGGCGATGGGAATGGCATCATCGCTGCGCAGCACGCAGGGCATGCTGGCACCCCAGAGAATCTCGTCGTCGAGAACGCTGTAGACGAAGCGATGAATGCTGTCGAGCTGCTCCAGACAGTCTTCGGCGTTGTCGAAGACGTCGGTGATCAGCTCCAGCTGGGCTTCGCTGAAGTCGGTGGTGATATGGGGATGAGTGAGGGCTGACCCCAAGTCTCTGGGGTGTTCGCTCCGCGCGAGCAGGCCGTCGCTGGCCACGCGCAGGCTTTCCTTCTCGATTCCCCGGTTGATTCCGCGAATCGCCGCTGCACCCGATTCGGTGGCGAGCGCCTCATACAGCGCCGTTGCTGGTTTCACGAGCGCAGACTCTCCTTCCGAACGGGCGTTGGACTCAGTCGATGCGCGGTCCCGCTGCAGCGATTTCCGGGGCGACGTCGAAGCGCTGGAAGTTCTTCACGAACTTCTCGGCCAGCTTGCGGGCCGCTTCTTCGTAGGCGCTCTTGTCCGACCAGGCTTCCCGGGGATCGAGATAGGACGCAGCCACGCCCGGCACCTCGGTGGGGATCATCAGGCCGAAGCGCTCCAGGTTGCGGGTCTCGACGTTCTCGAGGGCGCCGGACTGAATGGCGCTGACCACCGCCCGGGTGACCGGGATGGGGAAACGCTTGCCGACGCCATAGCCGCCACCGGTCCAGCCGGTGTTGACCAGATAGACCCGGGAGCCGAAGGCCTCCATGCGCTTGATCAGCAGATCGGCGTAGACACCGGCCGGGCGCGGGAAGAACGGCGCGCCGAAGCAGGTGGAGAAGGTGGCCCGATAGGGCTCCGTCGATCCGACTTCGGTGGATCCTACGGCTGCGGTGTAACCGGACAGGAAGTGATAGGCCGCCGCTTCCTTGGACAGGATGGAAACGGGGGGCAGTACGCCGGAGACGTCGCAGGTGAGGAAGATGATGGAACGGGGCTCGCCGGCCCGGTTCTCCTCGGCCCGCAGTTCGATGTGCTCCCGCGGGTAGCAGGCCCGGGTGTTCTCGGTCAACGAACTGTCGGAGTAGTCGGGCTCGCGGGTGTCGGGGTCGATCACCACGTTCTCGACGATGCTGCCGAAGCGGATGGCATCGAAGATCACCGGTTCGTTCTCGCGGCTTAAGTCGATGCACTTGGCATAGCAGCCGCCTTCGATGTTGAACACGCTGCCCGGTCCCCAACCGTGCTCGTCGTCGCCGATCAGGAGACGTTCGGGATCGGCGGAGAGGGTGGTCTTGCCGGTTCCGGAGAGGCCGAAGAACAGGCAGACGTCGCCCTCGTGGCTGACGTTGGCGGCGCAGTGCATGGGCAGAACGTCTTTCTCGGGGAGCAGGAAGTTCTGCACTGCGAACATGGATTTCTTCATCTCGCCGGCGTAGCGCATGCCTGCCAGCAGCACCTTGCGCTCGGCGAAGTTGAGCATGACCGTGCCGTCACTGTTGGTGCCGTCCCGCTCCGGGTCGCAGACGAAGCCCGGGGCGTTGAGGATCTGCCAGGTGGGCTTGGCCGAGGGGTTGAAGCTGTCGGGGCGGATGAACAGGAGGCGTGCGAAGAGGTTGTGCCATGCCGTTTCGGTGGTCACGGTGATCGGCAGGTAGTGCGCCGGGTCAGCGCCCACGTGCAGGGACGACACGAAGCTGTCGCGCTCGGACATGTAGTGCTCCACCCGCTGCCACAGGGCGCTGAACACTTCGGGTGCCACCGGGCGGTTCACCGCGCCCCAGTCGATGGCGGCAGACGAACCCGGTTCGTCGACCACGAAACGGTCCATGGGCGAGCGGCCCGTGCGCTTGCCGGTGCGGACCACCAGGGCGCCGTTGCTGGCGAATTCACCTTCGCCGCGCAGGATGGCGAGTTCCGCCAGATGGGCGAGGGCCAGATCCTTGTAGACCGTGCGGCGCGTGGTGTTGTCGATGTCCAAAGCCATGCTCGATGTCCGTCCCTTCAGTGTCCCCATGATGCATTGTCGCTGGGGACTGGCAAGCTAAAACGGGCCGTCGCACCTGCCCTCCTCGGAACCGCCGATCATGGGCGGGAGGACAGATGGTGCGGTGCAGGGCGCCGGCCGGACCGCGGCTGATCCGCAAGGCCCGAGCGCTCCTGTGAAAAGGCCGCGGATTATGCCAGACCGCCACCCATCACGCGACAGCTGTGGGCGGGCCCGGAGACCGGCCGCGGGCTGTCAGTGCAACTGATCGCCGCTGGGTGGCGCCTGGGCGCTGGCCTGGGCATGCACGGCCGCCACATCGATGCCGTCGAACCGGTATTCGGCATGGCAGAACTGGCAGGTCATGCGGATGTCGCCGTCCTCTTTGATGATCTGCTGCAGTTCTTCGAGGGGCATGGCACGTAGCGCCTCGCGGGTGCGCTCGTGGCTGCAGCTGCAGGAAAACTCCAGGGATTCCGCCGGTTGCAGGGACAACGTCTCCTCGAAGAAGAGCCTGGACAGCAGCTGCTGCCCCGGCAGGTCCTTCAGTTCGCTGGCGCTGACCGTGCCTGCCAGGAGGCTGATGCGGCCGAAGTCCTCTTCCCGCTGCCCTTCGGCGTGATCGAAGCGGGCCAGCTCCGGCGGCAAGGCCTGGATCAGCATGCCCGCAGCGCGGCCGGAGTCGGCCGCCAGCCACATCCGGGTGGGGATCTGTTCGCTCTGGACGAAGTAGCCTTCCAGGGCTTCCGCGAGACTGCTGCCGTCCATGGGCACGATGCCCTGATAGGCCTCGCCGGCCCGGTCGCCGAGTTCGGGCCGGATGGTGATGGTGATCAGGCCCGTGCCGAGGGCGGAGGTGCCGTCGGCGATGTCGCCCTCTGCGAAGGCATCCTCGTCCCGGATGCGGGCGATGCCGCGCAGCCGGGTCCGGTCACGGCACTCGGCCATGACTGCGGCAAGGGGGCCGTCGCCGGTGGCCTGGACGGTAAGCGTACCCTTCACCTTGACGATACTGGCCAGCAGGGCGGTGGCCGTGAGCATCTCGCCAAGCAGGCGCTGTACCGGCTCAGGGTAGCTCTGGGCATCGCGAACGCCGGCCCAGGCATCGTCCAGCCGTGCCAGCGCCCCGCGGATGTCGAGCTGCTCGAACATGAAGCGCTGCAGGCGATCGTTCTCCTGGGTCGGGTTTGGGCTGTCGGACATAGGGATACTCATTCGCTGGTGCCGCGCTTGATGCGCTCCAATGCCCTGCGGTCGCGCCGGTCCGGGCGCGATGCGGGCAACTCGATGGCCTCTCGCGCAGCCTTGCGGCGGGCCTGGGCCTCTGTTCTCGCTTCGATGCTGGCCGGCGTTTCCCGATACAGCTCGGCGGCCTCTGCGGCGCCGCGGCGCTGCTCTGAAAGCATGGTCACTTCCAGCAGCACTTCGTCGTCACCGCGTCTGACGCGCAGCATGGTGCCGACGCTGATCTCCTTGGCCGGTTTTGCGCGCTGCCCGTCGGTATGGACCTTGCCGCCCGTGATGGCTTCCTTGGCCTTCGCCCGGGTCTTGAAGAGGCGCGCAGCCCACAGCCATTTGTCCAGTCGTAGGCGCTCGTCGGCGCTCACTCGGGCCGCCCGCGGAGCCTGTTCAGGAGCGGTGCAATGGGCTGCAGCAGAGCGAAATCCTCCAGGGCCGGATAGGGCAGACCCTCGAGGCGGGCTGCGCCGGAATCCGGCTGCGCCACCGCCAGCAAATGACCGATGCCGTAGCGTTCGGCCGCCGCCAGGGCGTCCATGTTGTCGTCTACCAGCAGGGTGGTGGCTGGATCGAAACCCAGCCGGCCCTGAACCGTGGACCAGAAACCGGCATCCTCCTTCGGCAGCCGATGGTCGTGGGCGCTTTCCACGGCGTCCACCAGATCGATGATGCCGGTGTGGCGGTGCTTGAGGTCCAGCCCGGCGCGGTGAGCATTGGTCACGATCACCGTGTGGCGGCCGGATCCACGCACGGCGGCCAGGAACTCCCTGGCGCTGGGCCGGTACTGAATGAGGTGGATGAGGTCCTGTTTCAAGCCCACGATGTCCAGCCCGGTGCGCTCGCTCCACCAGTCGAGGCAATAGAACTGCAGTGAGCGGCGACTCTGGTCGAACAGCACCTGCAGCCGGGTCTGGGCGGTTTCATCATCGAGGCCGTGATGATCCGCGAACCGGGCAGGCAGGTGATTGAGCCAGAATTCCGAGTCGAAGCGCAGATCGAGCAGCGTGCCATCCATGTCCAGCAGGACGGTCTCGATCCGGGTCCAGTCCAGCATGCAACCATCCGGACGTTGCCTTGGGTGAGCTGCCCTTATAATGGTGCGACAGCGAGGCTTCAAGGTGAGTTCGATGAGCGGTGATGAAACGCCTGACCCGAGGCCGCAGGTTCTGGCGCGGCGAGAGGTGGCGCGAAGCCGCCTGTTTCGCATCGAAGAACTCGATCTGCGCTTCAGCAACGGGGTCGAACGCACCTATGAGCGGCTGCCGGCGACGGGGCACCGGGCGGTGATGGTGGTGGCCGTGGACGACACCGGGGAAGTCCTGCTAATCAGGGAGTACATGGCGGGCTTTCATGCCTATCAGCTGACCCTGCCCAAGGGTGCCGCTGATCCCGGCGAGAGTCTCGAAGACGCCGCCAATCGGGAATTGCAGGAGGAAGCCGGATTCGGCGCCCGGCGCATCGAGCTGCTCAAGGAGCTGTCGGTGGCGCCGGGGCACATGGGCTTCACCCAGACTGTGGCCCTGGCGACGGGGCTGTATCCGTCGAGTATGCCCGGGGACGAGCCGGAGCCCCTGGAAGTGTCCCGCTGGCCGCTTGCGGACATCGACGGCCTGTTTGCCCGCGAGGATTTCTGCGAGGCCCGGGCCATTGCGGCATTGCATCTTGCCCGCATGCGTCTGGATGAAGTCGCAGTGAAAGAGGCGCGTCCTGACCAACGGGCACCCGACGGACCTGCCGCGTGACGGTGGCGGAACTCGACACCCTCGCCGAGTTGGCGGAGCGGCTGGCGGCCGAAGCTGGCGTCGTCATCATGAAGTGGTATGCGGCGGATGACCCGGGCATGCGGTCGAAGGCGGATGCCTCGCCCATCACCGAGGCGGATCTGGCTGCTCATGCCCTGATTCGGCGCGGACTGGAGTCGGCGACGCCCGACATTCCCGTGCTGTCCGAGGAGGGGCGCCATGCGCCGGCCGAGGAGCGTGCGCGCTGGCAGCGCTGCTGGCTGGTGGATCCGCTGGATGGCACCAAGGAGTTTCTGGCCGGCAACGGCGAGTTCACGGTCAACATCGCCCTGATCGAGGCCGGGCAGCCCCTGCTCGGGGTCGTGGGCGTACCGGCCCGGGGGGAGGTGCATGTGGGCGTGGTGCCCACCGGGCGGGCCGATACCCTGCACGTGGACGACGGCAGCCGGACGGTGCTGTCGCCGCGTCCCTGCGACGAGAACGCGCCGGTGATCGTGGTGTCACGCAGTCATCGTGGCCCGGAGCAGGAGGCGCTGGTGAGCCAGCTGCGACAGCAGTTTCCCGGGCTGCAGGAGCATCTGGCTGGCAGTGCGCTGAAGCTGGTGGAACTGGCTGCCGGGCGTGCCGACGGCTATCCGCGGCGGGGCCCCTGCATGGAGTGGGACATTGCCGCCGGTGAAGCAGTGCTGCTGGCGGCGGGGGGTGACCTGCGGGCCTTCAGCGGGTCAAGACTGCGCTACAACAAGCCCGATTCGCTGCTGAATCCCGATTTCTGGGCCGTGGGCGACCCGGATGGTGCTTTGGCGGAGGCATTGCGCAGTCTGCAGCCCTGAGCCGCGGCTATCGATACGGCGCCCGGCGCCATGGGCCGGGCGTCGTAGCAGGCTAGACGATCTCGACCAGCTCGATTTCGAAGGTGAGGTCCTTCCCCGCCAGCGGGTGGTTGGCGTCGAGCTTCACCGACTCTTCGGCGACGGCAGCGACGTGGACCACGAAGGGCTGGTCGTTCTGGTCTTTCACCTGCAGGGCCTGGCCCACTTCCAGGTCCATGTCCGCCGGCAGCTGCGAGCGTTCGATGTCGACCACGAGTTCGTCGCGGCGTGGGCCGTAGGCCTCAGCGGCAACGATGGTGGTCGTGCAGGAGTCGCCGACGGCCATGCCGGCGACGGCGCTCTCGAAGCCGGCAATGACCTGTCCGGAGCCGACCTGGAACTCCAGCGGATCGCGGTCGCGGGACGAATCGAATTCCGTACCGTCATCGAGCTGACCGGTGTAGTGGACGCGGACGGTATCGCCCTGTTTTGCCTCTGCCATGCTTGGCTCTCCTTGAAATGATCTGTCAGTTTCTCATGCCATTGCCGACCCTGACAAAACTCCGCGCCTCCCGCCGGAGCCCCCAACCCCCGCTCTGGACACCCAAGAACCCCCATTCTGGACACCCAAGAACCCCCGGGCGCCGCCCCCATCCCCCGTTCTGCCCGTTCTGGACACCCAAAGACCTTCCGGAGGTCCGGAATCGGTACGCGGCAGGGCGCAGTTCTCCCGCTGTCCCGCTGTGTCCCGCTGTGTCCCGCTGGACACCCAGGAAGGGGGGATTCCGCCTCTGCGCGCCTCGCCCAGCGCATCTGGACACCCGAAAGCCGGAGCGAACTGCCGTGACATCCTCGAATGGGTGGGATCGCTGCTGCAGGGTGGGACAACCAAGGCGCTGGCCCCGGTAGCGCACCCGCATCGCCCGAAACCGTCGCCCGGAGGCTAGAATGTGAAAGCATGACTGCACGCGGGCGCATGCTGGATGAGGTAGGCCGATGAACGAGTATCCCTGCAGCGCCCAGGACATTCTGCGTCTGCGTGCATTCGTCGACGCACACCCGCGGCTGGTCATCCTGACCGGCGCCGGATGCAGCACCGAGTCCGGTATTCCTGACTACCGGGACGCTCTGGGTGCCTGGAAGCGGTCGCCGCCGGTGCAGTTCCAGGACTTCATGAGCAGCGAGCAGGCGCGCAGGCGCTATTGGTCGCGGAGCATGCTCGGATTTCCGTTGATGGATGCGGCGCGGCCCAATGCGGCGCACGGCTGGGTTGCCAGCTTGCAGCAGGCCGGGCGCGTGCAGCTGCTGGTCACCCAGAACGTGGACGGACTGCATCAGCGTGCGGGCAGCAGGCAGGTGGTGGATCTGCATGGGCGCATCCATCAGGTGCTTTGCATGTCCTGCGGCATGCGTCTGGAGCGCCGCCTGCTGCAAGAGCGGCTGGAGTCCTTGAATCCGGAGGTGCAGCGTCTGAGCGCTACGATCGGGGCAGATGGAGACGCCGACCTCAACGATGTGGAGCTGGATGGGTTCCGGTTGCCGAGCTGCGACAGCTGCGGCGGGATCCTTAAACCGGACGTGGTGTTCTTCGGAGAGAACGTCCCACGGCCTCGCGTCGATCAGGTGTTCGCTGCCATCCGATCGGCAGATGCCCTGCTCGTGCTCGGGTCGTCGCTCAAACTCTACTCCGGGTTCCGCTTCTGCCGCGAAGCGGCACAGCGCGCATTGCCGGTTGCGGCGGTGAATCTCGGGGTCACCCGGGCGGATGACCTGCTCACCCTGAAGTTGGAGGCCCCTTGTGCCGCTGTCTGCGCGGCGCTGACGGACTCAGGCGATCACTGGGCGGCGTAGTAGCGGGCGAGCAGATCGAGTTCGGCGTTGCTCAGCAGCTTGACCTGCTCGTTCATGATGACGTTCACACGCTCTCCGGAGCGGTAGCGCTTGAGCTGATCGAACATGTAGCTGGCGTGCTGGCCATTGATGTTGGGAAAGGTGGGTGCTGTGCCGCGGCCATTGAGACCATGGCAGGCGACGCAGCCTGCTTCCTCGGCCAGGGCGGCGCCGCCGCTGATATCACTGCCGCGGGTGCAGCCCGTCAGGGCGAGCGCAGCGAGCAGCAGTCCAACGACCGTGAGTCGATAGCTTGGAGTCATAGCCGGCGTCCTCACAGGCGCTGTCCGGAGAAATAGGCAGCCAGATCGCGCTTCATGTCTTCCGTCAGGGGGCGTGCGTGGCCGTTCATCTCGTTGAAGGGCTCGATTTCAGCCTGAAAGTACGCGAGACGCTCGATGATGTAGGCCGGTTTCTGGCCCGCCAGGCGCGGATAGCGGGGGTCGTTGGACCGACCGTCGACGCCATGGCAGGTCATACAGCGGTACTGCCAGGCGAGGTCCCGGCCGCGCTCACTATCGCCAGCAGAGGCCGCATAGGGGAGCAGGGCGAGGCCGGCTAGCACAAAAGCACGAAAACATGGCATGCGGTTGAGCTCTGTCGCTGTCTCGGAGGCCGCCATTTTAGGGGCGGGGCCACGAACTTCAAGCGGAATCGTCCGTATGGCTCCGCGCAGAACCGCTGCGCGGTCAGAAGCCTGGCCTACTTGCGCCGACCAGCCGTTCCTGCAGTCATTCCTGGGTGTCCAGAGCTCACCTTGAAGTACGCGCTGGGGCGCGGCGTCACTCCCGTGCCAGAAGCTGGTCCAGAAAGCGCTGGCGCATCGCCGGGGTCAGATTGCGCTCCACGAACCACTCCGGTGCTGCTTCCGGGCGAGTCGGATCGAACTCGAGGCCCCACATGGGCAAGTCACCGGTCGGCACGGCGCTGAAGCGAATGTCGCCGAGCCGGCCCCTGCTTTCCCCTGTTCTGGACACCCAGACCAGGTAACCCTCGGACAAGCGGTTCAGACGCTCGATGTCGCGGCCGATCCGGCTGTCGGCAGAAACGCCGGGCAAATCCCGGTCCTGGTCAAAGACGGGTACTGATGCCCCAGGGAAGGTCATCGACTTCGCCAGTACCCCCGGCCGAATCGCGTCGATGTGCCAGTGGCCCTGGTAGCGGTAGGTGGATCGCCATAGCAGCGTGTTGCCGAAGGAGGGGCGAAGGAGCAGACCCTGGGGCTCGTGGCCCCGCTCCGCAGCCAGGTGCTTGGCGAGGGCGCCGGCCTGCTGTTGCTGCCAGGCAGAGAATCCGAGGTAGGCGACGGCGGCGGCCAGCATCCATGCCAGGGCGCTGCGCTTTCGGCGCCAGAGGGCGACGGCGACCGGGATGCCGATCCCGAGGGTGAAGATCGGATCGATGACAGAGATCAGGTCCAGTGCGATGCGCTGATCGGAGAAGGGCCAGAACAGGTGCACGCCGTAGCTGGTGCAGACGTCGACGACCGAATGGGTGGCATAGCCGGCCAGGGTGGCCAGATACAGTGAGGACGCTCTGAGTCGACGGCCCAGCAGTGGCCACAGCAGTAATGCGGCCAAAGCGGCCCCGATGGGGATGAAGATGATCGAATGGCTGAAGTGGCGGTGAAACTCGATCTGCAGGAGGGGGTCATGAGCGCTGCCAATGAAGTAGTCCAGGTCGACCAGCAGCGCGGCGGCGGCACCTGCGAGGGCGCCGAGGCGCATGCGGTCGGGATCCTGGGTGGCCGCACCGGCTCCAGCGCCGATCAGGGCGTGGGTCATCAGGTCCATGAGCAGCTACCTCCTCGACTCTGGACACCCAGAGAGTTCTTCAATGGCGCCCTGGGAGAATCTGGAGAATCTGGACACCCAAGTTACCCTTTTCCCAGCGGGCCAAGATCTTGAGGTCCTGGCTCTGGACACCCAGATCGTCCGCGGCGGAACGGCTGCAATCGCGTCAGCAGCTCGCGCAAGTGAGCAGCTGACAAGTGGGGGCGTCAGGGCAACGGGGTGTCCAGATCTTCGGGATTGATGCCGTGGCCCCAGGAGCGCTTGGCGTTGAGGTAGCGCTTGTTCCACTCGTCCACCCCGGCGAGGTGTTTGATGCGTGTTATGTGGGTCAGCCCATGCGACTCCAGATCACTGATTTTCTTTGGGTTGTTCGTCAGCAGGCGGAAGGGCCGCGTTCCGATCCGCCACTTGATGATCGAGGCCGCGTCGGCGAAGTCGCGGGAGTCGGCAGGAAGCCCCAGGCTCTCATTGGCCTGGTAAGTGTCCTCGCCTGCGTCCTGAAGCAGGTACGTCGCTGCCTTGGCCCATAAGCCGATACCGCGCCCCTCGTGCCCCGCCATGTAGACGAGATAGCCGCCAGTGGGATCATCGTGAATCTGGCTCACGGCGGCCGCGAGCTGGGGGCCGCAGTCGCAGCGCCGGGATCCGAAGACATCGCCGGTCAGGCAATTGGAATGCACTCGCACCAGGGGGTTGGCATGTTGTTCAGGGTTGCCGATCACCAGCAGGCTGTTGACCGCCATGGATGATGTCAGCGAAGCGAAGAGATGCTGTCCGCCCTTCTCGCGCAACTCCGCGGCGAGGCCGTCGACACGTGCGAGTTCCGTTCGCCGGACGAAGGCGTACCACTGGACCGTCATGGGCGTGCCGGTCACGGCGATGGGCATCGGGATCGGTCCCAGGATCTCCAGCGCCGGCTCCGGCGGTACGTCGGCGGATCTCACGTCCATCAGCGCGCCGTCGGCGTTGATGCGCCGGAGTTTTTCCTGCTCGATCAGGCGGGTCCGAATGGTGGGGTCGATGTAGGTAAACATCAGCTGATTACTCTCGCATGCATCTGTCAGGCCGTGGGCCGCTTCGGTCGCGAAGGATACTCGTCAGCGGCTCACAGTCCACGCCGCCGTTACCCGACGTTGCGCTCCTGGCCTTCCCAATACGGCTTGCGCAGCTCCGTCTTGAGGATCTTTCCTGCACCGGAAAGCGGTAGCGGCTCCTCCCGGAAGGTGACGCTCCGCGGGCACTTGTAGCCGGCAATGGCGGACTTGCAGTGCGCGATGAGTTCGCTTTCATCTGCATAAGCACCCTGTTTGAGGACGACGATGGCGTGGACCCGCTCGCCCCACTTGTCGTCGGGAACGCCGATCACCGCGCACTGCCCGACTGCCGGGTGCTGGAACAGGACGTTTTCGACCTCGGCAGAGTACACGTTCTCACCGCCGGAGATGATCATGTCCTTGACGCGATCGACGATGTACAGGAAGCCGTCCTCGTCCATACGGCCGCCATCTCCAGTGTGCAGCCAGCCTTGTTTCAGTGTGGCTTCGGTCTGTTCGTCGAGATTGCGATATCCGAGCATCACGTTGGGGCCGCGTGCGCATACTTCCCCAACTTCGCCAGCGGCGACGGGTTCGTCATTGCCGTCGAGAATGGCCAGCTCGACGCCAGGGACCGCCTGACCGGCCGACTTGAGCTTGCCGTGATAGGGCGATTGGGTGTCCACAGTGTGATACTCGGGCCGGAGCATCGTCAGGATCGGTGCCGCCTCGGTCTGACCGTAGGCTTGGCAGAGGCGGGTGTGTGGCATCACCTCGAGTGCGCGCCTGATGACGGCCTCGGGCATCGGTGATGCGCCGTACATGACCGTTTCGAGGGAGCTGAGGTCGTGGTTCGGCAGGTCGGGATGATGCACGACCATATTGATCATGGTCGGCACCATGAGCATCTTCTGGATGCGTTGTCGGGCAATGCTCTGCATGACCTGTACCGGTTCGAAGCCCGGCAGAAAGTAGTTCGATCCGGCGACAATGGCCGCGCCGACACACATGCACCAGTCGGCGATGTGGAACATCGGTGCGGTATGGAGAATCCGATCGCCCGGTTGCATCTGGAGAACCGGGGCGGCTTGAAGAGCGTTCACGACCAGATTCGATTGGGAGAGCATCACGCCTTTGGACCGGCCAGTGGTTCCGCCGGTGTAGAACAGACCTGCAAGATCATCATTGCAGCGGCCAGCGTCGGCGACGGCCGTGGTCTCTGCGAGGCCATCCCAGGGCTTGGCGTCAACTCCAGCGTCATGCCCCAGATAGACGATGTGCTCCAGGGTCGGCACCTGTGAACGCAGCTGGGGAACCATGGGCAGGAAGGCGTCGTCGACACAGAGCACGCGCGTTCCACTGTCTGTCAGCCAATGGACGACTTCGGGTGCAGCCAATCGCGTGTTCACCGGCACGAAGACGCCCCCGGCCCAGGCCACGGCGAAGTAGAACTCGTAGTAGCGATCCGAATTGAGCGCGAGAATGGCCGCACGCTCGCCCTTGCTGACACCGATTTCCTGCAGGCCGCCCGCGAGATGGGCGATGCGGTCGGGGAAGTCACGCCAGAGCGTCTCGCGGTCGCCGTCCGAAGTGGCGATGACGTTGGGGTTGATCTGGGCAGCTCGACGGATCAGTGCGGTCAACGAGAACAAGGTCGTTCCTCCCTGGTGTGTTGTGTGGCCGAAAGCGTCCCTGACGGTAGCAGCGGCGCGAAGTGGGTCTGTACACGGAGTCGGAGGCGTTGTCGACATCCCGTCGCCGAGTGGCGGCAGGTATCCTTCCGCTCCGGGAGGATCTATTGATGAGTGAACATTGCGCTAATCCGGGAATCTGCGCCGCGCCGGGGGATGTGACCCTGCAGTGGCTGCAGGCCGTCCTGAACCATGCCGGGGTTGACGCGACGTTGCGTGACTTCACGGCTGATCGTGTTGGCACGGGCCAGGTCGGACAGAACATCAGGTTCACACTCCGCTATGCCAGAGGTGTCGGGCCGGGGACCATCGTTGGCAAGTTCGCATCCGATGATCCGGAGAGCCGGCAGACTGGCGTCGCGCTATCCAATTACCTGCGTGAAGTCCGCTTTTACCAGGAGCTTGAACCTACCCTGGACATCCAGACGCCTGCAGTTCTCTTTACGGACATCAATCCGGACAGCCATGAGTTCGTCCTCATGATGCAGGATCTGGCGCCGGCGGTGCAGGGCGATCAGCTGGCAGGTTGTGAGGAGGCCGAGGCTCGGATCGCCCTGTTGGAGTTGGCCAAGCTTCACGGGCCACGCTGGGATGATCCGACGCTTTTTGATTACGACTGGTTGGGTGTCCAGAGCGACGAAAGCAGGGTCATGGTGCAGGGGCTTTGGGATACGGTGTTCCCTGGATTCATGGCGCGCTATCGCGACCGCCTTGCGGCAGACCACGTCACGCTGGTCGTGGGGTTGAACGATCGGCTTGCGCGGTACCTGGACTCTCGTCCTGGGCCGCGAACGGTAACCCACGGCGACTATCGGCTGGACAACATGATGTTCGGAGGGCCCTACCCCCTCGCAGTCGTGGATTGGCAGTCGCCTGGGATCGGGCTGGGCACTGCGGATGCGGCTTACTTCATGGGTACGGCGCTGGACCCAGAGAAGCGGCGTGACTGCGAGCGCAACCTGCTCGGTGCCTATCATGCAGAGCTCGAGCGCTACGGAATTTCGAACTATTCGTTCGAATCCTGCTGGTCGGATTACTGCCGCGCGAGTTTCGCCGGCCTGGTCATGGCCGTGATCGCGTCGATGATCGTCGGCCAGACTCCCCGAGGTGATGAAATGTTCATGGCCATGGCCCGCCGGAGTGCGGCGATGGCGATCGATCTCGACGCCATGGATCGACTTTGACTGTCTGCGCCTGCTGAACCGGCTTCTGGTCAGGTGCCTGCGTCTTCGCCGGGTGGGTCGTGGGATGAGCGGGATCCGGAGTCCAGGTGGCTGCCGCGCAACCATCGTCGACCGATCCTGCTGGCGGCGCGTTCGAGCGTGCCAGGCAGGCCGACGAAGGCCGCGAAGCGCGACTCGAGGCCGCCCGCGGCGAGCAGCCACCAAGGGTCATGGGTTGCCCCGGCGCCATTCGAGTCCAGGGATGATGGCTTCAGGCGGCCGCGTTTGCCCGGGCGTTGCTCGAGTCCGGTCCAAGTCACCAGCCGGACGTAGGACTGCAGAGTGATTGCGGGCAGGATCGAACTGGCGATACCGGCCAGGGGCTGAAGCTGGCTTGCGGCGAGCTCGGGCTGGCTTCGAAGTTGGGCCAGGCGCCAGGTTATGGAAGTGAACTCACACTCATCCAGATGTTCGGCGATGCCGGCGCGGACCGGATTGAGGTCCACATAGGCCATGGCAGCGAGGGCAGCGCGATCGTCAAGCAGGTTCTGGGACTTGAAGCGCCCATCCCAGAACCGCCCTTTGCAACCATCCTCCGCGTTTGCACGCCTTGCCACGCCCTCGTTCACGAATCGCATGAACCAGCTCAAGGAACCGAGTCGACCCCGGATATCGAGTAGCCGCTCGGGATTCGCGAGCAGCGCAGTCTCGCGCTGGGCCCGGGTCTTGGCAGGCACCGGTCGCCCCGGATACTGGTTGATGCGGCACCAGCGGCGCGCGACTTCTTCGTCGCTCCACTCCCGGGGCTTTAATGGGTCAAGCAGCAAGGCGATGTGGCAGTGGTTGGCCATGGCTGCCCAGGCGTAGATGCCCACGGCAAAACTCTCCGCCAAGTCCAGAATGCGGCGCTCGACCCAGGCGCGACGTGACTCGCCGTCTCGGCCGCACGGAGGGGACTTGTCGCACAGGAAGGCCTGCCGCACGCATCGCGTGACGCAGTGGTAGAGTCCCGGGCGATCATCGAACACTGTTTGGCGGCGTGGATGTGTCATGCCGCCAGATTGGCTCGGTCCGGCCGGCCAGGGGAGGCGACATTGCGCTTGCGTACTGTGCGCCATGGCGGGAAAGGCTGTAGGCGTTCTGCCCGACAGCAAAGGTGCTGGGCGCGCCGGTCTGGAAGAGCGACTGAAGGGGCGGCAGGGATTTCCAATCGGACAGGAGGCGATGGGTGCTCGCCGCAGGTACTTCGTCAGAGTCTCGTTGTGCCGGCGGAAGCCGATGTGGGGAGGCTGGTGCTCGAGGGGAAGTGCGTAATGGTGGCCAGGGACGGAATCGAACCGCCGACACGGGGATTTTCAATCCCCTGCTCTACCAACTGAGCTACCTGGCCCGTCCGCGAGGCGCGTATTTAACCGGTCGCGCCGAGAGCGGTCAAGCGGCGTTTCTTCAGCCTTCCCGATTCGGCGGAACGTAGCCTTCTGCAGCGTCAACACCTTCGCCGGCAAGGAAGCGGTCCCGCTGCTCGGCCAGGTAGCGGCGCGATTCAGGATCCATCATGTTCAGGTGGCGCTCGTTGATGAGCATGGTCTGGTGGTGAGTCCAGTCTTCCCATGCTTGGCGGGAGACCGTCTCGAAGATGGCTTGTCCTTTCGAGCCCGGGAATGGCGGAGCGTCGAGCCCGGGAAGCTCCTTGCCGTATTTGCTGCAGTGCACGGTTCTAGGCATCGCGGAGGATCTCAATGCTGGCGGGTCGGTTTCAGGAATCGGACTACCGGGGCGGCCAATCCTACGGTGCTCAGCTCCTCCGGAGCAAACCAGTCCAAGCTCCGTTCTCCCACCTGCAGTGGTGCCCGGTCTGGGATGCGAACATGGCAAAGGGTCAGATTCAGTCGGTAGTGGGTGAACTGATGGCGCATCTGCTCACGCATGAGCATGACGGTTTCCGGGCAGTCGGCCAGGCGCTGAACTGCAACCTTCGGGTCTTCCGAGTCGGGGTACTCCGGAAAGCACCAGAGTCCGCCCCAGACGCCCTGCTCCGGGCGTCTCTCCAGCAGGACATGGCCGTTCGAGTCTTCCACGACCAGCATGCATGCGTCGCGCTCAGGAAGCCTCGCTCGGGGCGCAGGTGCCGGGATCTGACCCGTGAGGCCCAAGCTTCGCGCGGCGCATAAATCGCGGACCGGACATTCTTCGCAGGCCGGGTTCCGGCGCGTACAGAGCTTGGCGCCGAGATCCATGATGGCCTGGGTATAGGCTGCGACGTCGCTGGCAGGCGTATGAGACTCGGCAAGTCGCCAAAGTCGCTGCTCAATCTCACGTTTGCCCGGCCACTCGGTGATGCCGTGGATGCGGCATAGAACGCGCTTGACGTTACCATCGAGGATGGTGGCGCGCTGGTCGAAGGCCAGCGCCAGGATTGCCCCGGCTGTCGATCTTCCGATGCCGGGCAGGTCTTGGAGGGCCTCGATGCTATCCGGGAACTGACCGCCGTGCTCGTCAGCGACCTGTCGAGCTGCCCGCCATAGATTGCGGGCACGCCGGTAGTAGCCGAGTCCGGTCCATGCAGCCAGCACAGCATCTTCTTCGGACTCGGCCAGGGTCTGGAGGTCCGGGAATCGGGTCGTGAAGCGGTCGAAGTACTTGAGGACGGTGGAAACTTGGGTCTGCTGGAGCATGATTTCGGACAGCCAGACCCGGTAGGGCGTGGGGTCGACCTTCCAGGGGAGAGCGTGGCGCCCTGCGTGCTGGTACCACGCGAGGAGGCGCTCGGAGAATGGCTCGGCCGCGGCGAGGTCTGGTTCACTGGCAAGGCTTGCTGGCGTGGCACGCAACGCGCGGGCTCCCTGGTGCTTGGGTGACTGTCGACACCATGTCATCGGTGCTGGGAATCCTCAAGGTCACCCCATATTGACCCTGGTGGGTGTCCACCGCTCTCCATCCACCGCTCTGCACCGCTCCGTTGACGGTGGCCGGGATTCTACCGGTGACGTAACGCGTGGGTGTCCAGGGCGTGGGTTCTACCGGTGACGTAACGCGTAGGTATCCAGGGCGTGGGTTTCCCGGCTTCCTGGTTTTGGGGCGGGATGACGAAACTTTCGGATCTGTTTAGAATTTGAAGGCAAGCCGTTGCTGCATCAGGATATTGGCTCCCGGAAGCAAGGCGGGCCCTGGCTAGAGGGTAAGGGGATGTCTGACTACCGCTTGGGGGATGAAACACCGCCGGTATCGAGACGGTCGAATCGCGTCTACGAGGAGGACGGGGGCTGGTTTTTTACCACCCGGGAAGGCAAGCCCATGGGGCCCTTTGACTCCGAAGGCGAAGCCAAGCAGGGCCTCAAGGATTTTATCGAGTTCATTCAGCTCGCGCCGCTCGATGCTTTGGCGTCATTGACCACTTCGCTGAGCGACGGCGAAAATGGCGGCGCTGCGGACCCGGACAAGCCCTGACAAGCCGCCGTTCCGTTCACTCTTCCTGATGGCAGTTTGCCACCATTTCGCATTGCGCTGTTTCTCTCCTAGACTGCCCCATCGCGGGAAGCGAACCGTGATGGAGAACAGTCGTGACAGGGATAAGTGGCGCTGACTCGCAACCAAGGAAGCGACAGGTCTTCGAAGGCTGGCTCTTCGAGCCCCGATCGTCTGGCCAGGAGGTCTCTGAGCCAGAGCGGAATGTGGTGCTGGTGGTCGGGGAAAGCGTACCCAGGCCAGGGCTCAGGTGCCCATTGGAGTTTGTCCATGCGGCCAATGGCATCGAGGCTCGCCGTCTGCTGTCCAAGGAGGGCATGTGCGAACGCCTCGATGCGATGATCGTCGATGAAGTTCTCGAGGACACCACTGGTCTGACACTGATCTCCCAGTTGGCGATCGAAGCTCCCCATGCCATTCGAGTTCTGCTCACTTACGAACCCGACTTCCCCTACAGTCCGACCCGCCTCGCAGAACTGGCGCTGGATGATGCCTGGCGCCCGCCGATCACTGGCAGAGGGCTGGTTTCGAAGCTGCTGAAACGCCGCCCGCTGTTGGAGCGCACCCGGGCGGTTCACAGGCGTCTGGATGCCCAGACTGCTGAGCTGGAGGAACTCGAAGGCCGTTACTACCACGCCCGCCTGGCCCGTGACCGTTTGGCGCGAAATGTGGAGCGTGCCTTGCTGACGGACAAGCCTCATCTCGACGCCATGCTTTGGTGGTGGCAGGGATACCGGGAGATGCTGCAGCACCGCGTCGGTCTTTGCCCCATCGATCCTGAACCCTTGAGGCTCGTGGACATCATTTCCAAGGCGCTGGAGCGTCAAGAGTTGCAGCGCTGGTCGTTCCCCAAAGCGCTTCCTTCCAACCAGCGCGTCTGGCTCGATCCATGTCTGGTGAACCGCATGACCCGCTGTCTCCTGCGGGGCGTGCTGGAAACTGGGGGCGTCGGAGCGAAGGTTCGATGGGGCCGATTTCGCGCCAGTGGCGCCTTCACCACGATTCAGCTCCGAGTGGAGCCCGTCCGTCGCGAGATCGAGAATGTCGAAGCTTTGCTCGAAGATCCCTTCGCGCGCATGCCTGACGGCCCTTTGCGCGATCTTTCGATCGACCTCCCGTTGGCGCATGAGCTCCTGCAAAGCCAGGGTGGACGACTGGAGGGTGTACTCACGCCACCCGTCCTGACAGTTGAATGGATCATGCCGAGGCGCTGCCCTGACCTGCTGCATCCGCTGGCTCAACCCATTCGTCCGATCGGCAACCCCTGACCGGTTCAGACGGCGGTAAGTTGTCGTTATGGGGTCCATGGCGGCTATAATCGCCGCCCCTCAAGGTCATCGCCGGATTCCGCCATGGGACCTCGTGTCGCCACTATCGCGCGAGATACGCTGGAAACGCAGATCGAAGTGACTGTCAATCTGGACGGCAGCGGTATCGGCCGCCTGGAAACTGGCGTGCCTTTCCTTGATCACATGCTGGACCAAGTGGTCCGGCATGGTCTGATCGATCTTGAAGTTCGAGCCCGGGGCGATCTCGAAATCGACGCCCACCACACGGTGGAGGATATCGGCATCACCCTCGGGCAGGCCTTTGCCCAGGCGCTGGGAGACAAGGTCGGGGTGAGGCGGTATGGCCATGCCTACGTCCCGCTCGACGAAGCTCTGTCGAGAGTCGTTGTTGATCTCTCCGGTCGGCCGGGACTGGTGTTCAATGTGCCTTTTTCGCGGGCGTGGATTGGTGAATTCGACGTCGATCTGTTTCACGAGTTCTTCCAGGGATTCGTCAATCACGCCCGAGTAACGCTGCATGTGGATAATTTGTGCGGCGACAATTCGCACCATCAGGCGGAGACCGTATTCAAGGCGTTTGGACGAGCGCTGCGGGTGGCTGTGGAGCCGGACCCACGCGCTGCCAAGATGATGCCGTCCACCAAGGGCTCACTTTGATGGTCGCGGAGCATGCCGCTGCGGAGCTGATTCCTGCCATCGACCTCAAGGGTGGCCGTTGCGTCCGCCTGCGGCAGGGTCGCATGGAAGATGCGACGGTGTTCTCGGATGATCCCGTGACCATGGCTCTGCACTGGCAGCAGCTCGGAGCCCGGCGCCTGCATGTGGTTGATCTCGATGGCGCCTTCGCCGGTAGGCCGGTGAATGGCGCGGTGATAGCAGCAATCTGCGAGGCTCTCGACATCCC
This sequence comes from Gammaproteobacteria bacterium, assembly GCA_020832085.1. Classification (GTDB taxonomy): domain Bacteria; phylum Pseudomonadota; class Gammaproteobacteria; order Pseudomonadales; family Azotimanducaceae; genus SLTB01. The sequence goes on from JAFIFJ010000088.1 coordinate 21,135, forward strand.
GGTGCAGATCGGAGGTGGGATTCGCGATGCCGCGACGTTGCAAGGCTACCTCGATGCGGGTGTGCGTTGGGGAATCATCGGTACTCGTGCCGCCAGGGAGCCGGAGTGGGCAGTAGAACTGGCTCAGGCTCATCCAGGTCAGGTGATCGTTGGCATCGATGCCCGCAAGGGGCTGGTGGCTATGGAAGGTTGGGCGGCGACCAGCGAACTGGCGGCGGTGGACTTGGCGCGCCGTTTCGAGGATGGCGGCGTGGCGGGCATCATATACACTGATATCGACCGCGATGGGATGCTCGCCGGGATCAATCTCGAGGAGACCGTGACCCTGGCCGAGGCGGTTGACCTTCCTGTCTACGCGTCAGGCGGCTTGGCGACCATGGCCGATGTGGAGCGGCTCGGCGCAGCGATTGCCCGCTGCAGCGGAAGGCTCGCGGGCTGCATCAGTGGGCGCGCCCTGTACGAAGGTACGCTGGATTACCGGATGGCCAGCGACCTGCTCGCCGGGGCTGCCTGACTCAAACGCTCAGTCTAGGCGCTGCCCGCGGCGCGAGCAGCGCCTTCCCTCGCCTTCCTTTGTTCCTTCCTTGTTGGGGGCCTGAAGGTCCCCCAGATAGTTCCCTGTGCCCCGAGATCCTTATGGGTGTCCAGGGGCGGTTCTGGAGGAGTCCCATGGGTGTCCAAAGTGGGTTCACTGGGTGCGGTGAACGAGTTTCTGGGTGTCCAGAAAGAGTTTAGAACGAGTTGCGGTGGAGAAGCGGTGTCTCGGGTCGCGGTGGATCGAGGCTATTCGCCGGCGCTCTGTCCCGGTTCCGGCCGCGGCTCAAGGGTGACCAGGGCGGATACGGGCACCAGTTCCACCCGGTTGAGGATCCGGGGGAGCTGAGCTTCGAGGACGTCGAGGGTAACGGAGTGCGGGTGGCCGATGGCGACGGCCTGACCACGTTGTTCGGCAAGGCGAACGGCGCTCTCGAGAGCGTGTTCAATGGTCGCGCTATCCAGCACGGTGTCCAGAAAGACGTCCCGCCGGGTCGCCGGAACGCTCGCCTCGAGCGCCTTGCGCAGGGCAACGGTCCGGGGTGTCGTACGGCTGTCGAGAAAATAGAGTCCGCGCCAAGAAAGCTCTGTCATCAGGGCGCTCATGGAAGCTTCGCACCGGGTCAGCAGGCTCCCCATGTGGTTGGAGACGCCGCTGTGATGGGGTACCTGGGCCAAGTTTGCGGCGAGCAGGGCTGCGATGGCGTCCGGTGCCATATCCGGAATCAGATTGCCGGGGCCGGCATCGAGGCCGAGCTCCGCTGTCATGGGTTGGTGAAGGATCACCTCACGGCCTGTGTTGTGGGCCTCGAGCGCAAGTTGGCTGCCGGCGGGCGTCCCGGGCAGCACTGCCAGGGTGAGCGCGCCTGGCAGACTCAGCACGCGTCGGCCCGTACCGAGGTCCCAGCCGATGTCATCGATCACCACGGCCAGTCTAGGGCGTTCGGCCCAGGCGCTGTGGACCATCGTCAGCAGCGCGGCCAGCAGGCCTGCCCGAGCGATGCCATGGATAGTGCCCTTCCGCCTCACGGAATGGAACGCCCGAGCAGGTGCATGCCGCGCAGGATGTTGAGCGCCTCCATGATCTGACGATCGTCGCTGGCGACCGACGTTGCTGGGCTGTCCCCAGACTCTCCGTTGCCGCGCAGGTGCCGCGGCAGATCAACTTCGCGCGGCGCGCTGCGCGACTCGCGTGGGCGGTTCGTCTCCCTCTCGACCCGGATGTCCGGGACGATGCCGTGAGCCTGTATGGAGCGCCCACCCGGCGTGAAGTAGAGCGCCGTGGTCAGCTTGATCGCACGCTCGTCGGACAGCGGCAGGATGGTCTGGACCGACCCCTTGCCGAAACTCGGTGTACCGAGCACCACGGCGCGGCGGTGGTCCTGCAGGGCGCCCGCCACGATTTCGGCGGCACTGGCCGAACCTTCGTTGATCAGCACGATGAGCGGCACGCCTGCGCCGAGATCCTCGCCGTTCGCCGAGTAGGAAACCTGAGCGCTGGGCAGTCGACCTTCCGTGTACACGATGCGACCACTTGCAAGGAAGGTGTCGGCCACCGCAACGGAGGCTTGCAGCACGCCCCCGGGGTTGTTGCGCAGGTCGAGAATGAGTCCGCGCAAACCGCCTTCTGCCTCATCCTGAAGCCGGGCAAGCTCGCGCCGGAGGTCGTTGCCGGTGCGGTTCTGAAACTGGGCGACCCGAAGGTAGCCGAAGCCCGGTTCGAGCATGCTGGCAGACACGCTGGGCACCTCGATGCGGCTGCGGACGAGGGACAACTCCATCAGTTCCACGGTGCCCGGCCGCCGTACGCTCAGTTCCACCACACTCCCCACTTCTCCACGCATGGCATTGACTGCTTCGGAGAGCGTCATGTCCCGGACCGGCCGGTCGTCGATGCGGATAATGAGGTCGCCGGGCAGCAGCCCCGCGCGCTCTGCAGGCGTGCCGTCCATGGGCGCCACCACGCGGACGAGACCGTCTTCATGATCGACTTCGAGTCCAACACCTCCGAATTCGCCGCTGGTCGCTTCCTGCAGGCTGCGGTAAGCCTCTTCGTTCAGGTAGCTGGAATGGGGGTCGAGACGGCTGAGCATGCCCTCGATGGCGTTCTCGAACAGGGTTCGGTCATCCACTTCCTCGACGTAGGCGGATCGAATCCGGTCGAGCACCTCTGCGAAGGCCCTCAGCTCTTCGAGTGGCAGGGCAGGGCTCTCGGGTGCGGTCGGTGCGGAAGCCGCGGTTGCGGGGAGCGCGAACAGGCATGCCGCAAGCAGAGCGACTGAGGCCGGCAGGCGTATACGGCGGGAGGGCATGACAGCAGGATCCAGCGTCGGGACAGCCACGGATGATCGCATCGCAGCGCGATGACGCCAAGCTTCGCTTGGGGAGGCTCTGAAGGCGCCGAATTGTGGGCCGGTGCCGGAGCGCTGGCCGCGTTGCGTCCCTTGAAGAGGCCACCAACCCTCCCTGCGCAGCGCGCCAAGCCTCCCACCGGCACAGGCCCCCAGAGAGCTGCGGCGCACCCAGTGCGGGGCCTCCTCAGGTGCGCTGGGCGGGACGGCACCAGCGTGTTGGATCGGCTGGTTGTCCGTTGTGACGGATCTCGAACCAAACGCCGCTGTCGCTGCTGCCGCCGGATTGCCCGGCTGTGGCCAGGGGCTCCCCGGCCTCGACCATGTCGCCCACGTTGCGCAGCAGGGATTCGGCCTGTGCATACAGCGTCATGTAGCCACCGCCGTGATCGAGGATGACCAGCAGGCCGAGCCCCCGCATCCAGTCGGCGAAGACCACACGGCCCGGGTGAATGGCGCGCACCGTGCTGCCGGGGGCGGCGGCGAGCAGGACACCGCCGCTGCGCCGGGAGCCTCCTGATCGGCTGGCTTGGAACCCTTGCAGGATCCGGCCCTGCACCGGCCAGGGCAGGTTTCCGCGGCTGGCGACAAAGGTCTCGCCCCTTGGTTCCACGACCTGACGCGCTAGGCGCTCGAGCAGTTCCTGCAGGCGCTCCTGGTTGCGCAGGAGTTCCGTACGTTGTGCCTCCCGGTCCTCGATGTCCGCATCGATACGGGCCAGGACGTCGCGCTGCCCGCGTCGGGCCTGGTCGAGCTGCCGGGTCTGGGTGTCCAGAGCGGCCTTTTCCCTCTCGAGTTGGGCGAGGAGGGTGTCGAGTTCGTGGCGCCGGTTCTCGAGTTCCCGGCGGCTCTGGCGGTAGGTCTCGATGGCCTCGGATCGGGAGCGCGCCAAGTGTTCGTGGTAGGCCAGGAGCCGGGCCACCCGCTCCGGGCTCTCGGCCTCGAGCAGCAACTGCAGGGGGCCGCGCCGGGACAGCAGCCAAGCCTGGCGGACCACGGCCTGCACGGCTGCGCGCGCTTCGGCCTCCCGCTGGGTCGTCTCGACGATCTCGGTTTCGAGCTGCCCGGCGAGCTCCGTCTGGGTGTCCAGAGCGTGCTGAGTGTCGCGGGCCCGAGTGGCGAGCGCGGCCAGGGCGAGGTCGGCGCGGCGGAGTTCTTCCTGCAGCTGCTCTCGATCGCGGCGGGTGGACTGCAGCCAGCTTTCCAGTCGACCGAGATCCGCCTGAATGGCTTCCAGGCGTTGCTGTGGGTTGGTGTCGGCGTAGACATCCGTCCCTGGCGTCAGGAGGAAGGCCAAAAGCAACGCGGAGAGTAGGCCCGCAGGGAAGCTTGCGCTTGGCGAGCCCTTGAGGATCACTTGGCGAGCAGCGACCTGCCCGTCATCTCCTGCGGTCGCTCGATCTCCATCAACTCCAGGAGCGTCGGCGCGATATCGGCGAGACAACCGGGTTTATCGTCGAATTGCACCTGATGAGGGCCGATGTAGACCAACGGTACCGGGTCCGTAGTGTGCGCCGTATGGGCCTGACCGGTGGCCTCGTCGCGCATCTTCTCCACATTCCCATGGTCAGCAGTCAACAGGCACTGGCCATCGGTCTCCTTCAGCGCCTCCTCGATACGGGCAAGACACTGGTCCAGAACCTCGACGGCCTTGACGGCTGCATTGAAGTCTCCGGTGTGGCCGACCATGTCGCCGTTGGCGTAATTGCAGACAATGAGGTCATAGCGACCGGAGCGGATGGCCTCCACCAGCTCGTCCGTCACCTCCGGCGCGCTCATTTCAGGCTGCAGGTCGTAGGTGGCGACTTTCGGGGAGGGCACCAGGATGCGGTCTTCCCCTTCGAACGGTTCTTCCCTGCCGCCGTTGAAGAAAAACGTGACGTGGGCGTACTTCTCCGTCTCGGCGATGCGCAGCTGGGTTCGGCCGAGGTTGGCCAGAAACTCGCCCAGGGTGTTGTCGAGGCTGGTGGGCGGGTAGGCGCAAGGGGCGTCAATGTCCTCGGCGTACTGGGTGAGCATGACGAAGCGCCCCAGCTTCGGCAGGGTCCGGCGCTTGAATGGCCCGAACTCCTGATCCACGAAGGCATGGGTGAGCTGCCGCGCGCGATCAGCGCGGAAGTTCATGAACACCACCACGTCGCCGTCATCGATCCTGACCGGCAGATCGTCCGCGCCATGGATGGCTGTGGGCTGCACGAACTCATCGGATTCATCCCGGGCGTAGGCGGCATCGAGACCGGCGGCGGCGCTGCTGGCATGGAAGGGCGCTTCGCCCCGGGTGAGCAGGTTGTAGGCGCGCTCGAGGCGGTCCCAGCGCTGATCCCGGTCCATGGCGTAGTAGCGGCCGACGAGGGAGACGATTCGGCCGCAGCCGAGTTTCTCGAGCAGCCTGTCCATGGCGTCGATGGAGGCCTTGGCGCTGCGCGGCGGTGTGTCCCTGCCGTCCAGGAAGGCATGGACGTAGATCCGGCGGACGCCGCGCTTGGCGGCATTCTCCACCAGCGCGGCCATCTGACTCTCGTGGCTATGGACGCCGCCGGGGGACAGCAGGCCAAGGATGTGCATGGGGCGATCGCCAGCGATGGCCAGATCCATGGCATCGCCGAGCACCGGGTTCTCGGCGAAAGTGCCCCCCTCCACATCCTTGTTGATGCGGGTGAGTTCCTGATAAACCACCCGGCCGGCACCCAAATTCATGTGCCCCACCTCCGAGTTGCCCATCTGGCCGGAGGGCAGGCCCACTTCCATCCCGGAGGTGGCAATGAGGCGATGGGGTTGTTGTTGCCACAGGCGGTTCCACACCGGCGCATTGGCCGCCGCGATGGCGTTGGCCTCGGCGCTGTCAGCATGGCCGAAGCCATCGAGGACGAGGAGCATCGTGGTACGGCGGTTGTTCACTTCGGCCATGGTGGGTTCCAGCAGGGGGCGGGTCGGTTGGGGCGGTCGGCTGTCGCGCGAGGATTCTAACGGCGCCTTCGCCCCGGCGCCAACGCAGGGACTGCGGTTGCTGTCGGGCTGTGTATAATCGCGCCCTCACTGGAGGGCACATGGCGCGGTTCTTCGAGTTCGTCAGTAATCATTTGCTTCTGGTCGGTGTCTTCGTCGGCCTGCTGGTGCTGTTCGTCATGAACGAGTCACGGCGGGGAGGGCGTAGTGTCACGGCCCAGGAGTTGGTCAATCTGGTCAACCGGGAGAAGGCCCTGGTGCTGGACGTGCGTGATCGCAAGGAGTTCGCTGCTGGGCACATCGTCGATGCGGTGAATATCCCCTTTGCGACCCTAGAAAAGCGCATGTCGGAATTGAACAACCACCGTGAACGACCGATCGTGGTGACCTGCAAGATGGGGCAGCATGCCGGTGCCGCGGGAGCGCTGCTGCGCAAGGCCGGTTTCGCCAATGTGATGCGCCTGTCTGGCGGCATCGCGGAGTGGCGCAGCAGTTCTCTGCCGGTGGTCAAGGGCAAGGAGTGAGTCATGGCTGACGTGGTCATGTATGGCACGCGCTTCTGCCCCTACTGTGTGGGTGCGAGAAAGTTTTTTGACAGCCGTGGCATCGCCTACGACGACATTCGTGTCGACGAGGAGCCTGCGCGCCGGGATGAAATGCGCGCTCGTGGCGGTGGCCGGACGGTACCGCAGATCTGGATCAATGCCACTCACGTGGGTGGATACACAGATATGCTGGCGCTCGACCGCGAGGGCCGGCTGGACACACTCTTGAAGGAGCCGAACCCATGACGGACACGCCGCAGGATGATGCGGCTGCAGGCGCTGAAGGGGCGGTCGGCCCGAGCTTTGCCATGCAGCGGATCTACGTGAAGGACATCTCCTTCGAGAGTCCGCGGTCGCCTGAGATCTTTCGCGGCAACTGGAAGCCGCGGATCAATCTCGACCTCAATACCCGTTCGCGCATTCTCGAAACCGATCTCTACGAGGTGATCCTGACGCTGTCCATCGAGGCTTCGGCAGAGGGCGAGCAGACGGGTTTCATCGTCGAGCTGCAGCAGGCTGGAGTGTTCCATATCAGCGGCCTCGATGAGGCGCAGCTGCAGCACACCCTGGCGAGCTACTGCCCGAATCTGCTCTTCCCCTATGCACGGGAGACGGTGGATTCCCTGGTCCTCAAGGGCAGTTTCCCGCCTTTGATGCTGGCGCCGGTCAATTTCGATGCGCTCTATGCCGAGGCGATGGAGCGCCAGCAGCAGGGTGAGGGTGGCGGCGGCGTCGCCCACTGACCAGCGAGCGTCAGGCTTGCGGCGAACGTCTGGTCATCTCCATCCCGCTCAGTGCGCCTGCGCGCTGCCGGCTCCACGCGGAATGCGGATGGAGTCCACCATGTCCTGAACCGGGGCTGGAGGTGGCCGGGTGAAGGCGCTGACGCTGAACGCCACGGCGAAGTTGAGCAGCATGCCGAGGGCGCCGATGCCCTCCGGTGATATGCCGAACAACCAGTTTTCCGGGATGTCCGCGGCCATCGGCTCGATGATCACACCCTTGAACCAGATCAGGTAGCCAAGGGTGAACAGCAGCCCCGTGAGCATGCCTGCGATGGCGCCCTCCCGATTCATACGCTTGTAAAAGATCCCCATCAGGATGGCTGGAAACAGGGACGCGGCCGCCAGCCCGAAGGCAAACGCCACCACCTGAGCCACGAAACCCGGGGGGTTGTAGCCCAGATAGCCTGCCAGGCAGACGGCCACCGCAGCCGCGCAGCGCCCCGCCAGCAGTTCGCCACGCTCCGAAATGCGTTTCCAGAACACGCTCTTGAGCAGGTCGTGGGAGAACGCGGCGGAGATCACCAGCAGCAGGCCTGCAGCGGTGGACAGCGCCGCTGCGATGCCACCTGCAGCTACCAGGGCAATCACCCAGTTGGGCAGGCCGGCGATCTCCGGGTTGGCGAGGACCAGGATGTCCCGATCCACGGTCAGCTCGTTGCCGGCCCAGCCGTAACTGGCCGCCTGTTCGGCGAAGGCTTCGTTGGCGTCGTTGTAGTATTGGATGCGGCCGTCGCCGTTCTTGTCCTCGAAGGCGATCAGGCCGGTGGCGGCCCAGGTGTCGAACCACTCCGGGCGCTCACTGAACAGAAGGTTCCCGGCCGGGTCGCCCACGGGGCCGGTCTGCACGGTTTCGATGAGGTTCATGCGGGCCAGCGCGCCCACCGCCGGGGCCGTGGTGTAGAGGATGGCGATGAAGGCCAGGGCCCAGAACGCCGAGCGGCGGGCGTCCGAGACTTTCGGCACCGTGAAGAAGCGAACGATGACGTGGGGCAACCCGGCGGTACCGACCATCAGGGCTGCGGTGATGAAGAACACATCGATGGTGCTCTTCGAGCCGTCGGTGTAGGCCGTGAAACCGAGATCCGTGACCAGAGTGTCGAGATGGTCGAGCAGGTAGGTGCTGCCATCGTTCAGCGTGCCGCCAAAGGCCAGTTGCGGGATCGGGTTTCCGGTCATCTGCAGGGCGATGAACACGGCCGGGACCGTGTAGGCGAAGATGAGGACGCAATACTGGGCGACCTGGGTATAGGTGATGCCCTTCATGCCGCCGAGCACGGCGTAGAAGAACACCACCGCCATGCCGATGAGCAGGCCGGTGGTGACGTCCACTTCCAGAAACCGGGAGAAGACGATACCGACGCCACGCATCTGGCCGGCGACGTAAGTGAAGGAGATGAAGATCAGGCAGATGACCGCCACGATGCGGGCGGATTGTGAGTAGTAGCGGTCGCCGATGAACTCCGGGACCGTGAACTTGCCGAACTTGCGCAGGTAGGGGGCCAGCAGCAGGGCAAGCAGGACGTAGCCGCCGGTCCAGCCCATCAGGTACACCGCGCCGTCGTAGCCCAGGTAGGCAATCAGACCGGCCATGGAGATGAACGAGGCGGCGGACATCCAGTCGGCCGCAGTGGCCATGCCGTTGGCCACGGGGTGGACACCCTTGCCGGCCACGTAGAAGTCGCCCGTGCTGCTGGCACGGGAAACCACGGCAATGCCGATGTAGAGCAGGAAGCTTGCGCCTACAACGAGGTAGATCAGAGTCTGCAGTGCCATGACGGGCCTACTCCTCGTCGACGTCGAAAGCCCGGTCGAGCCGCGTCATGGCGCGGGCGTAGTAGGCGATGAGCAGGATGAAGACCAGGATGGAGCCCTGCTGGGCGAACCAGAACCCCAGTGGGAAACCACCGATGCGGAACTGGTTGAGGAAGTCTACGAACAGGATGCCGCAGCCGTAGGAAACGAAGAACCAGATGGTCAGGCAGCGCAGGACGAGCCGCAGGTTGGCCTGCCAATAGCCCCGATGATCTGAGGCCTGCGGTGCCTCACCCTGATCTTGCGGTGTGTCATTCACCTGTTGTCTCCCCTTCCCATGGATGCCCCCGCGAGCGTCGCGCATTCTGCCAGAACCGGCAGGCCGCTGCGGCCTCTACCAGACCTTCAGCAGCCTCCAGCGAAATCGAGCTGCCGCCAGGCCTCGAATACGGCCACCGCCACCGCGTTGCTCAGGTTCAGGCTGCGGTTGTGGGGCCGCATCGGCAGCCGTACCCGCTGGCCCTCGGCTAGTGCAAAGAGAACGTCCTCGGGCAGCCCGCGGGTCTCGGCACCAAAGATCATGATGTCCCCTGGGCGCCAGCAGATCTGATCATGCCGCTGACTGCCCCGGGTGGAAAACGCAAACACCCGCCGCGCCCCTTGGAAATTCTGGACATCCAGATATTTCGGCTCCCGAGCCGCCTGGGTGTCCAGAGGGGTGGTCTGGGCGTCCGGAAGGGCTTTCTGGGTGTCCAGAGGTGTCGATTTCTGGCTCTCCAGGAACGAGAGGCATGCAGACAGATCCGGATGGACGAGGACGCCGGCGTACTCGTGGTAGTCCAGGCCGGCGCGGCGCAGGCGGGCGTCGTCCAGGGTGAAGCCCATGGGCTCGATGAGGTGCAGCCGGCAGCCGCTGTTGGCGCACAGGCGGATGATGTTGCCGGTGTTGGGTGGAATCTCGGGCTCATGAAGGACGACTTCGAACATCGGGGGCTCAGTCCCACACGCAGCGGCGGGTGCCCACCCGGGCGATACCATTGCGGATGTCGAGTTCGCCTACGTCGATGCTGAGGCGGCAGGACTGGCCATCGCGGACGGCCGCCAGTTCTACCGCTTCGCCTGAGGCAGGGCGGAACACCTCCGCCTGGAACAGGCCACCGAGGTCGCTGACGCTCAGGCCCTGTGTCCCCTCGATGCGCCAGCCTTCCAGGGCCTGACCATCGGGGTCGAGGAGGCGTCCGAACAGGACCAGCACCTCGGCCACCTGCCAGTTCAGACGGACGACGTTGCCCGGGTAGAGCGTGATGCGCTCGCTGCGGTCCTCGAAGCTCACCAGGGAGGAACCAACGGGTCTGAGTCTGATTTCGTAGGTTTCCCAGGGCCGCAGGTGCACCGGCGTGACGGATCCCACTGGCGCCACGGCACGGGTGAAGCCATCGACGCGGACCTCGAAGTGGGCATCGGGCACGTCGCCCTCGATATCCACCAGCGCGGCCGACTGGGCCTGGTCCTGGCCGCCGATGGCGATCTGTCGGCCATCGCTCAGCAGGCTGGTGTTGAGGGTGCCGGCCCAGGTGGTTCTTGAGTTGTCACCGAAGCTGTGGTCGGCGCCAGCACGCAGCAGGCCCAGTCGGCCCTGGTATTCACCGTCGGCGCCCAGCCTCTCGTTTTCCGGGCCGGTCGAACCGGAGACCCCCATGAGCAGGCGCTCGCCACTCTCCTCGAAGCGCTGCCAGGCCAACCGGCCATCCGTTTGCTGGTTGAAACGGTTCTGGCCATCGACCTGATCCCAGCGGGCGTTGGGTGACAGATGACCGCTGTACTGGTTCGACCGCAGATCCAGCCGCAGTCCGACCAGTCCGAGCCAGTCACCTTCCTGGCGGGCGATGTCTGCTGTCAGCCGCACCCATCCGTTCATGGTCCGCAGGATGGCGCGGTCCCAGGTCAGCTTCTGACTGTCGCGACGGCTGTCTCCGTCGCGCTCGACGCTGCGGTAGCTCAAGCCGAGGTTGCCGCCGGCGAAGGGCATGCGAAGATTGGCGCCGATCTGTTCGAAGCCGTTGCTGGCCAGCCCGGCCTGCTCTCCGGCGAATCTCTGGCGGGAATGAACACGGCGGTAGTCGGCGCTGATGCGCACGGTGCCGACGTTGATGCGGGTGACAGCCGCGATGCCGCGATCGCTGTCGCTGCCCACGAAGGTGCTGGCCTGGAACTCGGCGGCCCGGCCGACGCGGAAGAAGCCGGCTTCGACGAGACCCTCTCCGCGGCTGGCCGCGACACCGAGATCCACGCCGCTGTCGGCGGTGATCCTGCGGGTCGTTCCAGCACGGGCAAGCCAGTCTCCGGTGTCCTCTGGCAGGGTGGCCGTGGTGTTGCGGTTGGCTATGCGGCCCAATTCTACGAAGTACAGAGGCTGGTCCGCAGGGGGCAGGCGCGTCGTCTTGACGAAGAACTGCTCCTCGATACGCTCCGTGCCGTCGCTTTCGAGGATGCGCAGCGTCAGGTCGTAGGCGCCCTCCGGCAGCGTCGAGGTGTCGAGCACCCGGTTGCCAGCGTCGTAGAAGCGGGTCGAGAGCAACCGCCCGTCCTTGATGATCTCGACCCGCGAGCGGGAACTCAGGAAGACTTCCAGCGGCGTGCCGCCAGAGAAGGCGCGGTCGGCGCGCGTATTCAGGGAGCGGCCGTAGCGAATGCCATAGAGGTCACGCTCGCTGACGAAGCCGAGACTCTGGCTGCGTGATCGATAGAGCCCGCCCTCGAGGGCCGTACCTTCGACTTCGCGCCGTACAGCCAGACTGTCGATCGTCAACCGGTCATCGGCGCCATAGGAACTGACCATTTCGGCATGGGTTTCCCGATAGCTCAGGGCCGTGATGCTGGAGACGGTGTAGCTGTCGCTGCTGCGGGATGTGCCGGACGCATTGACCAGCACGTTCTGCAGGACGGAGAACCCGGCATCGCTGCGGGGCAGGAAGCGGTCGAGATTCGGTCCTCGTGGTTCTAGCCACTCGGGATTGACAAAGAGGGTGGCCTGAAAGCGGGATGGGTCGAAGATGACCGCAGCGACGCCGGGATCGATGCGACCGCAATCGCTTTGTCCCGGTCGGATGCAGAGCTCCGCCTCATGGGTGTCCAGAGGGCCCGTGAGGGCGGAAAGAACCCGGTCCGGGTCGCGCAGATCCGGAATCGCCGCAATGATTTCGCTCGGGTTTTCGATTTCGATGTGATCGAGGCCGTAACTGGCCGGGGCGCTCAGCAGAAACTCGCCACCGTAGTAGAAGTCGACCAGGGTGCGTTGGACCTCATGAAAGGCCTCGAAGCCAGGCGGTGGGCCCGCCGTCCGGATCACCGGCTGAGCCGCACTGGGCAATGCCCAGCCGGCAAGGACTAGCAGGGCAAGAATCGACTGCAGGCCGGGCCGGAATTGGAGCATCGGTTGCCTGCGACCTCAATCGAAGCGCTGACGGACATTACGCTGGCCGATGCCGGTGGTGAATTCGACGGCTGCGTCGAAAGGCAGTTCCAGGGTCCAGTCATTGCCTGCATAGAGCCTTCGGGCGGTATTGAGTTCGATGCAGTCGCCGCCATCCGGTGGGCACTGAACGCCGTTGAAAAGCAGGATGTTGCTGTTGCCGCGATTCTGGAAGGCGATCTGGCGGCCCTCCCGTGACCAGCCCAGATCCGGCTGCGGGTTGGGGGGGCGGACGATGATCAGCAGCTGGTAGGCGACGATGACCTTGACGGCTGTCGCATCAGCTTCCACCGGCCCGACCACGGGGCGTACGTTGACGCGATAGATCCTGTCGACTTCGGGCGGCTCGCCCAAGTGGACCACGCGCAGCAGCCTGCGGGCTCCGGGTGGCACGATCAGGCGTGCGGGTGTGACCAGCAGATCGATGGCATCCGGATCGAGTATTTGCTCCCGGGTTTCCTGCTCCGTTCCGGGCTGACTCACCAGGAGGATCTCGGTCTCGAGGTAGAGGTTCTCGGCGCTGCTGTTGGTGATCTCGACATCCTGCCTGGGCTGGCTGCCGGCATCGAAGACCAGAATGCTGCGGTCCAGGGACATATCTGCCTGGGTGGCAGTCCCGAGCATCAGGATCATGCTGGCGCAAAAGGTGGGAAGCCATGCAGCGAGGCTTGGGGATGCGCGCATTCGATGATCTCCCGAATTCATGATGCGGCTACCCTAGCGGCCCCGCTGTCGGTCTACCAGCACCAATCCGATCAAGTGTCTCTGGCGCCCGACATAGGGGCTCTTGCCGGGGCAACGGTGCCCCTTTGCTGCTGTGCCGAAGGGCTCAGGGCCCATCGGAGCAGTTTGGACCTGCCGGCGGCGTGCAAGTCTCGGTGCATCTTGCGGTGTTCCATGGATCCTGGGGATCCTTGCCCCGGCGTGACGCGGGCGTCGGCAGAGCCTGCCTAGATCGGGGTGACGAGGAGCATGTGGCGACCCAGCGCCTGGGTGAGTTCGGCGCCCGGTGAACAGGGTTCGAGCCGTTCATTGCCGTCCAGGTAGCGGAATTCGCGCAGGGCTGTGCCCTGGCGGGTGTTGCAGAGTCTCGGCTCACCCTGGCCGGCGAACTGTATGGCCGGCGCCAGGACGGGAGACCGCTCTGGAATGGTCAGCGTGATGCGGACCTGACCCTGCTGAGGCTGGGCGCCCTCGGCCATCGGTGTCGCAGCGAACATGCCAAGCAGCAGTGCCATGACGGTGGCCGTGGCGGTGGCCCCGCTGGCCTTTGAAGAGTGCCCCATCCCAGTCGCGCCCCATCTACCTCGATGGCGAAATCTTGCCTGGGAGTCCCATGGGGCTGAATCGGGTAAAACCCTGAACCGACCCCGGCCCAGCGCTGCCCTCCCAAGGGTTCACCCACCCGTCTCCACCACCTCTGGACACCCAGAGACTACCGCGAGCTTCACGCCACCCCCCCTGCTGGACACCCAGAGAGGTTCCAGAGAGGTTAATTTGAGGTTGGTGGATTTCTGCAAAGCGGGGATCGCGCAAGAACGTTCCTCTGGACACCCAAAAGCATGCCGGAGCCGGGTTCCCGTGATCGCTTTCAGGGGTGAGCCCGGCTGGATCAGAGCGGCTTGACCAGCATCTGCACAGGATCGGCAGTTTGCCGTCCCCAGGACTTCAACGTGAGGTGGATGTCGAAGCAGCCGGATGAGACTGGGGACGGAGTCGCTGGTTGGGCGTCGATGGCGACAAGGAAGGGAGTCAACGGGCCTCGGCCCTGGAGGGTGACATCGGCGTCGTCGATGGGGACGGGCGCAAATTTGCGGGGCTCGGGGATCAGGAGCCGGATGTTGCATTGTCCAACATCGAATGCAGCGCTGGGATCCGGAGACGCGTCAGTGGTGAGGGCCGCAAAAGCCAGAACCAGGGGCGCCAGCCGCAGCGGTGACGAAAGTTACCTCATGATCGAGGGCCTATTGATTGCTGGTGAACAAGAGTCCTCCACATTCCCTTGCGTGTCCACGACGAGTGGACCTCTAACGAATTCTGGACACCCATGAGTTTCCCTCCCATGAGTTTCCCTCTGTGGGTGTCCACTACTTACGTGGGTGTCCAGTATCTGGGGCGGCGGAAGTGTCGGGTTTGGGAGGGGCCGGGTGACGTGGCACGTCAGCTTTAGCCGGGGCCCGGCAGTTGACCTGCCGTTCACAGAAGCCGCTTCAGACCGCTTCATGGCCAGAGCGGCTCTTGCTG
>JAFIFJ010000105.1 GCA_020832085.1 Gammaproteobacteria bacterium
ATAGGCGTTTCGATCCGCGCCCCCGCGAAGGGGGCGACTTCGGTCCCCACACAAAGCCGTCAGACTTCGGGGTTTCGATCCGCGCCCCCGCGAAGGGGGCGACGCAGTTCTTCTCGAGTTGCTTCCGGGCTCCCGGGTTTCGATCCGCGCCCCCGCGAAGGGGGCGACCTTGACCTTGGGATGATCCACGAGGTCGTCGAAGTTTCGATCCGCGCCCCCGCGAAGGGGGCGACTGTTCACGTCGCCAGAGTCGGAAACGGTCTGGAAGTTTCGATCCGCGCCCCCGCGAAGGGGGCGACGGGGATCTCGTCGTTTGGTAGTACTTCATATCAGTTTCGATCCGCGCCCCCGCGAAGGGGGCGACCGTGGTATGAGTGGGCCGAAGCCGTGGTTTATACGTTTCGATCCGCGCCCCCGCGAAGGGGGCGACGACCTGGGCGCATGTGACCCGTTTGCAGCGCCGAGTTTCGATCCGCGCCCCCGCGAAGGGGGCGACCACGCCCATGAGCTGCGCCAGCGAGCGGGCGGTGTTTCGATCCGCGCCCCCGCGAAGGGGGCGACCGCGGGTTCGGTCCTCGCGCAGATCCCGGAAGCGGTTTCGATCCGCGCCCCCGCGAAGGGGGCGACCCCGAAGCAGGCGCTGGCGCTGGCGGTCCACTGGTTTCGATCCGCGCCCCCGCGAAGGGGGCGACGATGAGTGCCATGGGCAATGGTGTCGGAGACGTTGTTTCGATCCGCGCCCCCGCGAAGGGGGCGACGATTCGATTGGCCAGTTATCTGTGACAGGGGCGAGTTTCGATCCGCGCCCCCGCGAAGGGGGCGACCCAGGAGCTGCAGGTAATCGATCACGATCAGGCGTTTCGATCCGCGCCCCCGCGAAGGGGGCGACGAGTTGCGAGGGTGGACCGCCGCGCATCTCTACGTTTCGATCCGCGCCCCCGCGAAGGGGGCGACAGGGGTTCACCCCCGAAGACGCTGGGCGAGTCAAGTTTCGATCCGCGCCCCCGCGAAGGGGGCGACGCGCTGTCTATCAAATCCAGCTTCGTGCAGCGAGGTTTCGATCCGCGCCCCCGCGAAGGGGGCGACGCAGGGCCAAGACGTTGTGTCGATGCTGTTGGCTGTTTCGATCCGCGCCCCCGCGAAGGGGGCGACGTATCCGGTGGATCGACAGGGACCTGGGCCCATGTTTCGATCCGCGCCCCCGCGAAGGGGGCGACCGGGGCGGGCCCGGCAGGGCACTGGCGCAGCGATCGTTTCGATCCGCGCCCCCGCGAAGGGGGCGACCGACCCTAACGTATCGTATTGATATCGAAAGGGCATACACAGCATTGACGCGAACCACATTAGCGTCGCGGTTCTCGCAGTAGCTCCTTCCGCTAGAGGGCAACTAGGTTCCTGTTTTTAAAGAGCTTCTATTGGTGCGCGAACCCCCCTGGGTTTGCTGGCTTGCTGGGGGTTCGCGCAAAGCATGTCCGCCGTATATCGACAATTATCGCGTAAGAGTCTGGCTACACGATCAATGGGCCGTTGAGGTCGAGTGCTGGCTTCGCGCCGAAGTGCTCGATTCGTCGGCGCCAATTTGATCCAAGGAAGTAATACCTGAGGCTATCGGAGGTGGGATCGACGATCCTTTCAAGCCGGGCTTTTAGTTCTACCCATTGACCAGGATCGACCTCAATCTCGAAGACTGAGTACTGCACGCGCTGGCCGCAGTCACGGCAAGCCTTGGCCACTCTTCGCAATCGGCCCTCGCCATCGGGTGTGGTTGTCGCCACATCATAGGTCACAAGTACGAGCATGTGCCCTCCGGTTTACTCATGTCATCGCCATAGCCATGGTGGATAGGTATCGAGGTCACCGCGAAGGTGCCTGGCAAGCATTTGCGCTTGCAGGAAAGGAACCAGACCGAGGGGCGTGGATTCGTTGAGAAACGGATGAAGGCGCTCATCGCGCTTTCGCTCCTGCCAGGCTGTCAACACAGTTTTCCTCGCATCATCCTTTAGCAGCACGGCTCCGTTGTCCCGCACCTCAAAGTCATCAATGGTCACCTGCTTCCTGTTTACCAAGGAGAGCGCCAGCCGATCAGCTAGAATCGGGCGCAACTCCTCCATTAAGTCCAGCGCCAGGCTGGGTCTTCCGGGCCGAATCCGATGAAGAAAGCCAACCGCTGGATCCAGCCCAACGCTCTCTGCCCCGCTTCGACAGTCGTGAGTGAGGAGCGTGTAGAGAAATGACAGTAGCGCGTTGAGGGGGTCCAGCGGCGGACGTCGGGTGCGTCCCGACCAAGACATTGCGCTGTCGGTAGTACGGATAAGATGTGGAAATGTCGCGAAGTACATCCGCGCAGCATCACCCTCCAAGCCTCTCATGACATCGATGTCGTCCAGGACGAGGAGTTTCTGAATGACCTTCGCCAATCGAAGAAGTGTTCGATCCATCTCTTTTGCGGCCGCATCGGCATAGCCGGACCGGTAGTCTCGTCGCGCCCGTGCCAGGACCTGCCGTTGGTTCGATACCTTTCCTATCAGCAGGGCCCGTACGATGTTCGTGCAAGCAGTCTTTTCATCTGCCGCCGCGTACTGTGCCTTTCGCAGCAAGACATTTCCCGAAACGGGACCTTCCACGCGGCCCTGAAAACGACCGTTCCGATCGCACAGAGTGATCGTGATCGCGCCAGCCGTGCACGCCATGATCAGTCCGGGTGTCAGCAGTACGGGCCCAAAAGCGACCACACCGTTAACCATGTGCAGCGGGACTCGCACCCGCTCCTTGCCTTCAATGTCCACGACCAGATTCTCACCATCTTTTCGCAAAGCGGCTTCGGATGACGTGACGTAGACGGTGTTGAGGAGCTTCTTCACTCAGGCTCATCCTCGCGAAGAAGCCCGCCAATCTCGCGTTCCATCCAGCGGCTGGCGGATCCGCGACGGGCCACATCGGGCTGGCATTCGCCTCGTAGCGAGCATGCCTTGCAGCGCGCCTTGTGTTCTGTTGGCGGGGGAGTGCGTCCTGAATTCAGAACGCCTCGAAGGGCTGCGGCAATTTGCTCCGTGAGCGCCCGAAGGTCCGTGTCGAGACTGATATCTACTCGTCGCTTGGTCTGCGCATAGTAGAGTGCGCCAGTGCCGATGGCGTTCCCGGTCATCTCCTCCAGGCAAAGTGCTTGAGCGCAAAGTTGAACTTCGTCTGCCCGGTGTGGCTTGGGCTTGCCGCGCTTGAATTCAACGGGAAAGTAGTCGACTCCGCTTTCAGCCTCAGAACCGCCGCTCTTTCGAATCTCCACCAGATCACAGATGCCATAGAGTGCCAATCGCCGTGACCCAACCGGTAAAGCATGGACACGCTTGATAGGGCCCCGTGTCCTGCTTTCGCCCCGATCGGTGGCGGTGTGCAAAACGCGGCCCTCTGCCGTAAACCGGTTCTCAGCCCACTGCTGCTCCAGGTGAATCAGCGCCGCCTGACGCATGCAGTAAACAGCGTGCTGCAGGGCGGAGAGGGGAATCAGCCGGTCGTCCTCCATTGCCCCAGGTTGAAACGGCGGAATCGTTTCCGGGTCACTCACACTCGTTCGATGATCTCGACTGAATCGGGAGCATCGCTGCGATCGATTTCCACGATGTAGTCAGTGTATGCCCTTGCGGGAGGCAATTGCTGGGCTTCGGGCGAACCGATAGGGACTTTGTCCCCGTTTGGACCACGGCGGGAAATACTAACGCGATCGAAGAGTGCATGGGCTGGAGCATTTCCAAGCTTGTTGTCGTGCTTGAAGATGATCAACGCCCTGGTCGACATCAGGCCACGCGCAGCTGAGCGATCCGATTCGAACATGACGCTCAGTGTTGTGAAGAGTCGATCGAGATCATCGGTGCTGAACCCTGTCTGTCCGGCGAGCGAGGCGCTGATGAAGCCATGGGCCTTGTACAGGGCATAGGGAACTAGATGCTTTCGGCCCATGGTGCGGTTGTCAGTGCGCTCGTCATCAGCAGATCCTTCAACGCGCTCCTTTTTCTCCTTCTCTGTTGTTGCTGCCATTCTGGTGATGGAAATCTCGGAGGGCACTATTGGTTCCATGGACTGTGCGAAGGTCATCTGGACCGGACCGCGGACTTGGCCGCAGTTGATGCCGGTAGACATCACTGCGCCGAAGGTTCGTACGTCGAAGAAGTGCTCGCACATGAATGCTCGTAGTTTGTTGGCTTCGTCATCACTCTTGGGGTTGAGTTTGGTCGCCTTAATTACCGAGTCGTCGCCGTCTCTGATCTTGAGGTAGGCTTTGCGGTGTTGCTCGTTCAGGATGGAGCCGTCCTTGACGTAGATGCTATGTCCGGGTTCGTCGCCATGGGCAAGTTCGATGTAGTTGCGCACCTTTCGCTTCAGACTGACGTCGGACACCAGCCCGAGGCCGGTCTCCGGATCCATGCGTGGGAGATTCCCGGCGTCCGGGTCGCCATTCGGATTGCCGTTGATGACATCGAACAGCAGGATGAAATCGTAGCGATTCTCGAGATTGCTCATGCGACTGGCTCCTTGTCAGCCTGATCCATAGAAGATTCATGTTGGGGCTGCTCGAACATCGCGTTGCGCTGATGATGGTAGCCGAGCGCGAATAGCGCCTGATCTGCGAGCGTAAGTGTGGATGGAAAGGGGTCGGCTTCCGGCGACATGTTTTGCATGATCGAGCCGAGGCGCTTCTCCAGGTTCACGCGGCGGCCGGGTGACTGTTTGCCAATCTTGGACAGATGGTGGGCGGATCCCTTTTCCAGTAGTGGGAACACGCTCCTGGGCCTTGTGCATGCGGAACCGTAGAATTTGTCCTTGATCGTAGCATTGACTTTGCCGCCCTGCGCCGCGCTCTGGATGTACTCGTAGAGCGCGAAAAGTCGGCCAAGCCGGTATCCGCGGTTGCTGTTGTCGGGGTCGAGGGCCACGGGAGCTTCCTCCTCCAGATTTAGATTTCGAATGAGCAGAGCGCGAAGGATCGCGACGCGCCGTGCATTGATGGTCTTGTCTGCGCGCATGCGCATCAGAACGGTTGCGAGCAGTGTTTGCGGATAGCGTTGGCCGGTCAGAATGGCGTTCATCCAATCGCCGGCCAGTTTCGGCGGGACGTTTTCCCGCTTATGTAGCACTGCCGTCTCCAGGAGATACTTCCAAAGTGCAGGTGAAGGATCGGAATCTCCCGGCTCGACGCGCATTTCCGCCAGAAAGCGCTGATAGCGCTTTATGAGAACCGCGAAGTCGTCCTCAATCCAGAACCGGATCGAAACTCGTGCAGCATTGGGTGCCAGGCCAAGCAGGTAGAATCGGACGCCCTTCTCCAATGCGGGCGCGGCCTCCTTCAAGGGGCGACCCAGTCGAATTTTCTCGAGCATGGAGCCAATGATGCGAGCCTGCTCGTCCTCGTCGACCTTCAATTCGCCGCCAAAGAGGCCTCCGAAGAGCTGCTCGGCTTGCTGGCCCGCTTCCGCGGACGAGGCATCGGCCCAGTAAGCGCAGGAAGCGTCTCCGAGCTGAATTCTGTGACCACTGTCCGTTGCCAGGAATCGGTTGAGAACGGTCGTGTACTTGAATGCCGCGGACTCGCTGACGGGTGCGTTGTCACCCTGTTTGTGGCCGTAGGACTCGAAGGCGTTGAGATTGAAGGAGACGATGGACGCGCCTGCGGACTGGCCCCCCCACACGCCCTTGATAGACGGATGCAAGCGAGCTGGAGAAGATTTCTGGCCGGAAACGAGACAGACCGACATGGCATCACTGGTTTTGGAAGCGCGAAGGGCGGTCCAAGCCTCTCTGGCCTTGGGGCGGTCGTGCAGTAGACGACGGCCTGACCGCCAGTCAGAGTCAAGAGCGAAAACCAGGTTCGAATCGCGAACTTCTGCTGGCCAGCCGCGATCTTCCATGTGTTCTGGTGTCCAGCTGGCCAAGAATTTAAGCAGTGCAAGCAGTCCTTCATCCGAGGTCTCAGCTAGCGCCTGCTCATGGAGCTGCCTGAACGCACTGTGTTCCCGCTCGAGTCGTTTGCTGCTTCCGACGCCCAGGACATAGGCCGACTTGTCCCAGAGGAAGTTTGGGTCGATGCCTGCCGCCCGTTTTGCCGGTTGAGGTACCAGCATTGACTGGGCAATAGCCTTCGCACCTTTACGCAGATCGATTGGCATGCAAGGTTCACCACTCGCGGCGAGCGGGATCACGAAATCGATCTTCTGCATCGAATAGCCGGGAGGCGGTGCGTCCGGAAGTCGATCGTAGGCCCTTACCAGTGCAGCGAGAATGCTCATCGCAGTATCTCCTCGCTTCCCGGCGATGGAACCCGAATCACGCCTCCTTCCATGAGCGCCCTGAAGAACATCGACGGCCGATCAGGCGCCGCGTGGTCGATGTCGTAGAGCATGAAGCCGAGGTCCCGGTCGGAGTGTTCGGCCGGAATGCTCGTCTTGGGTATCGGGGCGCCCTCCGGCAGCAGTTCGAAGGCGGCCGGAAACTCCCGGTTGCCGAGGCAGGGCTGATGGAAGCATTGCCCGCGACTGGCTCGGCGATGGAAGATGTCGAGATGCTTGCCTTCGTTGTCGCTGTCGTCCGCGGATTCGGTCAATTCGAAGTGCGCCTCGATCACATAGGCGACGTCGACGAGCAAGGTCGATGCTCTTTGCTGCCGATCTTCGTCGGCACGCAGATGTAAACCTTCGAGGGAGCCAGTCTTCATTGCCGACCTGACCTTCGAGGCCGGAATCTTCGAGCCAACTTCGTTGCGGCGAATGGTGGTGAACTGGATGGGCCGCAGGACATGAATCGCATCGATGATCCATCGGATGGCTGGCTTCCAATGAATCGCTTCGAGGATGCCTCGCGCCGCCGAGGGCGTCATGACATCGTAGGACACCCGCTCGACCTTCATCTCCGGTCGGGTGAAACAGGCGCGGTCACCCCATACTTTCAGTCGCACTCCATACGCCATCTCGGCACCTCCCTGGCGGTTGGATCCTCACTTTTCGCCTGAAGCCTCATCAGTACTTCCAACATTAGAATACCAAGTCCCATTCTCCGGCTGTTTCCCAAATGAGCCCAGTTTCCGGCTGGTACATATCCTTCTCTCGAATAAGGACGACGAACTGATCGCCGAACTTCGCTTCGTTGTGGATGCGAGCGCCGCCTGCAGCAATTAGCTCCGCTCTTGCCTTGGGAGGAACCTGCACCAGTCGAGTCTGTAGCTTGCGCGCGGCTGCTCCCGCGCTGATTCGCCCTGAATCGAGCGCATCGAACAACCAGTCGAAATCTCGACCACCGATGATCACGGGCAACATGCCACTCTCGATCATCCGGAATCTCTCGGCGACCGTTCGAAAGTCCCCCATGAAACCCGTAGCGTCCAGGCGAAAGAGCTTCAGGATGCCTTCCCGATCGACGTCCTGGTCGAGCCGCCAGTAGCTCTCCTTGAAGTAGTCGGCGATGGCCTGGGGGGAGAGCAGGTCATCGCCGTGAACGTTTCGGACCCGGGCGAAATCGGCGGCTTGTTGCGCAAGTGCCCGTGGTGAAGGGTGGGTTGGAGACGTGAAGATCGTAACGATACTTTCATCGATCGGGCGTCTGCCTTCGCGATTGCACCGGCCAGCTGCCTGGGCGATCTGTTCCAGCCCTGCCTCTGCGCGCCATAGGAGAGGGAAGTCGATGTCGACGCCCGCTTCGACAAGCGATGTTGCCACCACTCTGCAAGGCGAACCCTCCTGAAGGCGCTTGCGGACTTCCGAGAGGAGACAGCGGCGGTCGTCCGCATGCTGTCTCGTGGAGAGGTGTATGAGACCGTCGAGTCCCGCTCGCTCCGCCCTGCGATACAGCTCAAGGGCATGTGCCCGCGAGTTCACGATGATCAGCCCTTGCGCCGTGGCCGCCAGTTCGTCAATCAACTCCTCGTCTGTCCGAGTTCCGGCGAACTCGAGGGTGACGCGTCTGAACCGCTCGCTGAGTTCGCAAGGGTCTGGTGCCAGTTCCCTGCCCGCCAGCGGGAGTGCAAGGGGTGAGTGAGGTAGCTCCTTGAAATGCCGTTGGTCCAGAGCAGGCTGGGTGGCCGTGCAGAGCACGACCGTACAGCCGTACCGCACCGTCAGTTCCTCAATGGCTCTGACACAGGGGCCCAGTAGGTGCAGCGGGAGGGCCTGGGCTTCATCGAGAACGATCACGCTGCCGACGATGTTGTGCAGCTTCCTGCATCGTGACGGCCGGGCAGCAAACAGGCTTTCGAACAACTGTACGTTGGTCGTCACGACGATGGGTGCCGCCCAATCTTCCATGGCCAGACCGAGCTTGCTGCGTCCCTGCGACTGATCGTTGGCGGGGGCACGCTGGTCTTCGAGTGCGCTGTGGTGCTCCAGCAGAACCTCATCACCCAGAATGTCGCGAAACTGCGTTGCGGTCTGATCAATGATCGATGTGAATGGAATGGCGTAAATGATGCGGCGCATGCCATGGGCACGGGCATGGTCGAGGGCGAAGCCGAGTGAAGTCAGCGTTTTGCCGCCGCCGGTGGGGACAGTCAGGGTGAATAGGCCGGTTGCATCTGAGGCCCGTGCCCGGGCGTGGCGGTGGATTCGTGCCCGATCGTGTCGAACCTGGAGCTGTTGAGCGGTGGCTCCGGGGTGGTGGCTGGCGGAGATGACGGCCTTCATGTGGGCGTCCAGGCGGGCAATGAGTCCGTCGACGCAATCCCGGAGTTTGGGCCATTGTCGGTCCGGCGTTTTGCCCGTCAGGCGACCGTAGTATTCTTCGGTGTCTTTGAAGTCTGCATCGACTAGGCAGGAGAAGATCATTCTGGTGAGCATGCTCACCATGAAGGGCTGCCGAGTGGGGTCGGGGTCCTTCAAGTTCATGGCGGGTGCCAGATGAGTGGTTTCGATCTGGATGTCACCTGAACCCTCGAGGTCGCTGAGCCACGCTCCGTCCAGGCGTCCGGGGTCGAAGTCACCCAATCGATCGCTCAGTTCACCACCCGTCGCAGGGCGTCCAGGTTGGATGGCCCAGTCCGCGAGACCTGCGTGGTGGCCGGCAATGGCATAGGCGACCAGGCGTACCAGAAACGCATCAGCCGGACTATCCGGGGTCAATGCGCCTTCGGAGAGCAGGAAAGCGCCCGCGGTCGAGTGGTCGACTCGGGTCGGATCTCCTTTCAGTCGCCTCTGAAATTGCGGATCGTACTTGCCGACATCGTGAAGTACGCCGGCAAGCCGGGCGAGGCGCTCGCCGCCAAAGGGTTCAGCGAACTCAGCCGCCAGAGACCCCGTGTCCCTCAGGTGGTCTCGAAGGAGTTGCCAGTCGCGCTGGGAGCCGTCGGAACCGGAGTGGGCGAAAAAGCTCACCGATCACTCCTGATTGAGTGACCGCTTGCATGCCTGGGTGCTTCATGGGACATCCGTGTTCCTCCGGGCTGGTCGATGCCTGACTCGACTCCGGTATTGATACTACAGGCGGTGGCTCATCCGGTGAGCCTGCCATGGGTCTTCAGCAGCAACCTCAGCCCCCTTTCGGCAGCACCGGCCGAAACGTCGGAAACCGCTCCTGCGCCAGCGCCCACTGATGCAGTTCCGCCACTGATCCAAAACCCTCCAAGGATGCGAGCTGACGCTGCGTGACCCCCATCAGTCCAAACGCCCCGGCGGCATGTTCTGCCAAAGCCACTTTGGGCGACACCCAGACACTGTGCACCGTCTCGGTGGTGTCGTGGACACCGTTCTGCCCCCAGGGAGCTTCGGCAATGAAGAAGCGGGTGTCGAAGCGCCGGGGCCGACCCAGTGGCGTCACCCAGCGATTGAAGAAGTGGACGTGGTCGCAGGCCAGGCGCAGGCCTTCCTCGCGGCAGAGATCGAGCAGATCGAGTTCGCCCCGGTTCAGGGCGTTCCGGTAGGCGCGGAAGCGGGCTTCCGTGGCCCGGTCGCGCCAGTCCAGCATCTGGCCGTCCTCGGTATAGGCCAGCAGCAGCCCGGCCTCCTCGAAGGTCTCGCGGATGGCAGCGATCCAGTAGCCGCGCCACTCGTTGCCCAGGGCCGCCACCTGCCGCTGCTGTCCCTCTGTGGGGCCGCGACGCCAGGGGTCAAGGACGTGCAGATGGTCGTCGCTTTCCACCTTGCCACCCGGAAAGACGTACATGCCGCCGGCGAAGGCGGCCTGGCTGGTCCGCCGCAGCATGAAGATCTCGATGCCGCCGGCGCCGCTGTCCGCGTCGCGGGCAATGATGACGGTGGCGGCCGGACGGATGGGTTGGACCGGGCTGGATGACATCCTGTGCTGATCTCCCCGTGAAAGCTGGCGAACTATACCCGAAGCCTGGACTGGGCCGGTAAGCTGCTGGCTTGGATTCATCGAGGAGGAGAGCATCCATGCACATCGACCCCAAGGCCGCCGGCATGGCGCCGGCCCAGCTTGCGCGCATCCGCAGTCATCTCGAGGAGCGCTACCTCGAGCCGGGCAAGATCGCCGGCTTTCTGCCGCTGGTCTATCGCCGCGGCGCCGTCGCCGACTGCGAGCCCATGGGGATGATGGACTCAGAGCGCGGCAAGCCCATGGCCGAGGACACCCTGTTCCGGATCTACTCCATGAGCAAACCCATCACCTCGGTGGCCCTGATGATGCTGTACGAGGAGGGTCACTTTCAGCTCAACGATCCGGTGCATCGCTGGATTCCCGAATGGCGCAACCTGCGGGTGTTCCGGGGCGGCAACTGGCCGAACTTCCTCACCGCTCCCTGTGAGCGCGCCATGACGGTGAAGGACCTGCTGACGCACATGTCCGGCCTCACCTACGATTTCATGCAGGCCTCGAACGTGGATCGCGCCTACCGCAAGCTCGATCTGCGCCTGGAGCGCGATGGCGGCACGCTGCGCACCATGGTGGAACGGTTGGCGAAACTGCCGCTGGAATTCTCGCCGGGCACGCGCTGGAACTACTCCTTCGCCACCGACATCTGTGGCTATCTGGTGGAAGTCATGAGCGGGCAGCGCTTCGATGCCTTCCTGAAGGAGCGCATCTTCGACCCGCTGGGCATGCAGGACACCTTCTTCTCGGTCCCACCCGACAAGCTCCATCGCTTTGCGGCCAACTATGAGCGCGGCCCCGATCGCCGGCTGAAGCTGCTCGATGATCCGGCGGACAGCCTCTATGGTCGGGAGAAGACCTTCCTGTCCGGAGGCGGCGGACTGGTGTCCACGGCGGGAGACTATCTGCGCTTCTGCCGCATGCTGCTCGGTAAGGGCAGCCTCGAGGGGGTGCGCATCATCGGTCCGAAGACCCTGGAGCTGATGACCTGCAATCACCTTCCGAACAACGATGATCTGACGCGCTGGGCCATGGGCACGTTCAGCGAGACCACCTACGAAGGTTACGGCTTCGGTCTCGGGTTCTCGGTCAACCTGGGCCCGGGGCCCACGGCCACGGTGGGCTCGGCAGGCGAGATCGCCTGGGGCGGTGCGGCGAGCACTCTGTTCTGGGTGGACCCCGCCGAGGATCTGGTGTGCATCCTCATGACCCAGTTCATGCCATCGGGAACCTTCAACTTCCGCGGTCAGATGAAGTCCCTGGTGTACCCGGCCATCGAAGCCTGATGAGACCCGTTTCGGTGCGCGGGAATCCCCCTCGCACCGTTCTGGGGCCAATTCCTGCGCCAAAAGTCCCTTCGACCCCTGCGATCCTTCCCAAGCCCTTTCCCTTATAACGCTCTGGCATCAGAAGTGGCGCGGCTCAGACGAGTCTCGCCGGTCATGGGTGCCTGATCGGCACGAATCTGGCTAAGCAGAACCGGGTTATGGCGGGGGCAATCTGCACGCCGCCATGGAGTCCAGCTTCAGGAACGGAGAGAAGGGGAATGCCGCTTCGCGCTGCTTGCATGATGACCTTGGGCCTGCTGCTGAGTCTCTCTGCGGTGGGTGAGCAACGTTGGGACTCGATCCGGGGGGCGGTGATCACCGCGCCCACCGAGATCGGTCCCCACTGGTTCACCCTGCGCAACGGTCACACCGGCCACGTCCTCGATGCGGCCACGGGTCACTCCTACGGCACCCTCACGCTGTCCATGTTCTCACCGGCGCTGCGTCCTCATGCCTCAGCCGGCATGGTCTACACCTACGGCAGCTTCTATACCCGGACCTACTACGGCGACCGCACTGACGCGGTGATCTTCTACGACCTGGAGACCATGTCTCCGGTGGATGAAGTCATCATTCCGCCCAAGGCCGCCGGCATCGGTCACAGCGGCATGATCGGGCTCATCGACGAGCGCTTCGTCGGCGTCTGGAACATCACCCCCGGCATGTCGGTGAGCCTGGTGGACGTGGAAACCCGGCAATTCGTCGGCGAGATCTCCACGCCCGGCTGTGCGACCGTTTGGCCCTATGCCCGCGGCTTTTTCATGATTTGCGGCGACGGTGCCCTGCAGTACATCCGGCTCGACGAAAGCGGTGCGGAAAACGGGCGTCTGCGCAGCCGCATCTTCTTCGATGTGGAAAAGGATCCCATCTACGACTACTCGGTGCCGACGGCGGACGGCTGGCTGTTCGTGTCCTTTGAAGGGAAGGTGTTCGAGGCCCGCCTGGTGGACGGGGACATCGTCATCTCAGAGCCCTGGTCCATCGTCTCCGAGAAGGACACCAAGGACGGCTGGCGCATCGGCGGACGGCAGCCCTTCGCCTACAACGCGGCCACCGGGATCTTCATGACCCTGATGCACAAGGGCGGCAGTCAGGACACCTACAAGCAGGCCGGAACGGAACTGTGGGCCTTCAACCTCAATACCACCCGCCGGGGTTACCGCCTGGAGCTCGAGAATCCCTCCCGCAATATCGCGCTGACCCGGGATGACAGTCCGGTGGCGCTGATCGTGGGCACCGAGGACCGTTCGGTGGACGTGCGTCAGGCCCAGACCGGGCGGCTGCTGCGCACCATTCCCGAGGTCGGTGGCCTGGTACAGGTGTTCTGATGATCGATCCCGTTCTGCAACAGGTCCTCGGCATGGCCCTGGCGCTGCTGTTCCTGCACGCCGCCTGGCACAAGTGGACCGCGGGGCTGCGTTTCGAGGCCCAGCTCGCCGAGTACCGCATGCTGCCGGAAGCGGCCGTCCCTGGGGCTGCGCGCACGCTGATGGTGCTCGAAGCCCTGGTGGCCATGGGGCTGCTGCTGCCGGTGCTGCGTCAGCCTGCGGCGATTCTCGCGGCCCTGCTGCTCGGAGCCTACGCCCTGGCCATGGCGGTGAATCTGGCCCGGGGCCGGCATCACATCGACTGCGGCTGTGGTGACACACCGCAGCTGCTTTCGGGCTGGCTGGTGGGGCGCAATCTGGTGCTGGTGGCCGGTTCGGTACTGCTGGCGCGGCCGGCGGCGCCGCGGGCGCCGGCAACGCTGGACATGGTGCTTGGCCTGCTGGGCCTCTGCGCCCTCGTCCTCACCTGGCTGATGCTCGAGCAGCTGCTGGCCAATGCTTCTGTGCTGCGTGAATGGAGAGAGTCCCGTGATTGAAATCCTGACCGCAAGCCTGGTGGTGTTGTGGATCGTGGTGCTGGCACTGCTGTTCGCCGTGGTGGCCCTGGCGCGGCAGATCGGCCTGCTGCACGAGCGGGTCGCCCCTGCCGGTGCCCTGATGCACAGCACCGGCCCGAAGGTGGGTGAGCTGGCGCCGGAGTTCGAGCTCGAGGACATCGACGGCAGGACCATCAGCGTGGGCGGTGGCCGCAAGGCCGCGCAGCTCATCCTGTTCGTGTCGCCCACCTGCCCGATCTGCAAGACCCTGGTGCCCACCGCCAAGTCCCTGGCCCGCAGCGAGCGCGGACGGCTGGAGCTGGCCTTCGGCAGTGACGGCGGAGAACTGGAGGTGCACCGCCAGTACATCGCCGACATGGGCCTTGCGGATTACCCCTACATCGTCTCCTTGGAGCTCGGGATGAAGTTCGAGGTCGGCAAGCTGCCCTTCGCAGTGCTGATCGGCCCGGATGGTGTGCTGCGTTCCAAGGGGCTGGTCAACAACCGGGAGCATCTGGAGAGCCTGGTGGAGTCGATGGACACGGGCTTCACCTCAATCCAGGACTACCTGTTCCGGGAAGAGCGTCTGGAGAAGGAAGCATCATGAGCAGTGATGACATGCTCGGCAGAGTCTTTGCCGGGGTGGACAAGATGACCGCGGGCGCCAGCCGCATGCTCGCCCGCCACACGTCGCGGCGTTCGTTCATCGGTAAAGCCGGCGCCTTCATGGCAGGCCTGGGCGCCTTCCCCATGCTGCCGGTCTACCGGGAAGCCCACGCGGCCTCCGTGGTGGACGAGATGGGCGACCCCAACAGCTGCGAGTATTGGCGCTACTGTGCCTTCAGCGGTTCCATCTGCGGCTGCTGTGGCGGGACGGCCACCACCTGTCCGCCGGGGTCCGAAGTGGCGTCGGTGGCCTGGGTGGGTACCTGCCACAATCCCGCGGACGGGCGCGACTACCTGATCTCCTACAACGACTGCTGCGGCAAGAGTTCCTGTGGCCGCTGTCGCTGCAGCCGCTCGGAGGGCGAGAAGCCGGTGTACTTCCCCTCCAAGGCCAATACCATCCTGTGGTGCTTCGGCGCCCAGAGCCATGCCTATCATTGCACCCTTGGGCTGGTCATCGGGCGTGCCGATTCAACCACTCTGGGTTGAGGTCGCAGGCATGGTCACATGGCAGAGCGAGCGATTGATGCAACACCTGGGCAGGGCGCTGGCCTTGCTGCTGCTGGCAGGTTTCGCCCTGCAGGCGGCAGCAAATCCGCGCTTCGACTACCTGCTGCACTGCGGCGGCTGCCACATCGAGGATGGCAGCGGCAATCCGCCGGAAGTCCCGGACCTGCGTAAAGATCTGGCCTACATGATCGGCTTCGATGCCGGTCGCGCCTATCTGGTGCAGGTTCCCGGGTCGGCCCAGGCACCCCTGTCCGATGCCGGTCTCGCGGCAGTGCTGAACTGGATGATCGACACCTACTACCCGCAGCTAGGAGGCGATTTCGAGCGCTTCAGTCCGGAGGAGGTGACCCGTCACCGCTCGGAGCGCCTGCTCGATCCCAAGCAGGCACGGGCGGCGCTCTGGCCGGAATGACTGGCGGTAGCGTTTGCGCGCTGCGCCTGCCGAGGCTTTAATTACGCCCAGGCGGGAAGCGGAGGCTTGCGGGCAGCACTACCATGATCGACGCACTGTTGCGCCGGCGCATCACCAGGGGAACTCTGACCCTGCGAGATGCCTCCGGCGAAGATACTATTTATGGCTCGGGAGAGCCCCGGGCTTTGGTGATTTTCAACACCACGGGTGTGCTGCGCCGCATTCTCAGGCACCCGGAATTCGAACTCGGCGAAGCCTACCTGGACGGTGAGTGGGATACGCCGGATCTGCTCGGCCTGCTCGAAGTGCTGCGCCTCAACGCACCAGGACCGGTGACGCCGTTCTGGCAGCGGCGGCTGAAGGCCCTGCTGAAGTTCAGCAATGGTGTGGTGCGTTCACGCCGCAACGTGGCCGTGCACTATGACCTCGACGAGCCCCTGTTCCGGGCGTTTCTCGACCGGGAGATGCACTACTCCTGTGCCTACTTCCGCTCGCCGGAGGACTCCTTGGAGGACGCCCAGGCCGCCAAGGCGGAACTGATCGGCCGCAAGCTGCGGCTTCAGCCCGGACAGCGCGTGCTGGACATCGGCTGCGGCTGGGGCAGCCTGGCCATGTTCCTGGCGGCCCGCTACGACGTCGAAGTCACCGGTCTGACCCTGTCCCAGGAACAGCACCGGGTGGCCTGCGCGGAAGCGAAACGGCGGGGGCTCGACGGGCGCGTCGAATTCCGCCTGGAAGACTATCGAGAGCATGCCGGCAGCTACGATCGGGTGGTCAGCGTCGGCATGTTCGAACACGTGGGCCGCAGTGCCTACCCGGTGTTTTTCGACCTGCTGAGGGCACGTCTGGCCTCCGGAGGCATCGCGCTGCTGCACACCATCGGTCGGCCGGGTCCGCCGATTCTCGCCACCAATCCCTGGATCGAGCGGCACATTTTCCCCGGCGGCTACATTCCCAGCGCCTCCGAGGTGATCGGGCCGCTGGAGCGCAGCGGTCTGGTGCTCTGTGATCTGGAGGTCTGGCGCCGTCACTACGCCTACACGCTGCACCATTGGCAGCAGCGCTTTCAGGCCCATCGGCAGACCTTCGCCGCCAGCAAGGGCGAGCGTTTCTGTCGGCTCTGGGAGTTCTATCTGGCGGCCTGCGAGTCTGCCTTCGCCAATGGTGAACTCGAAGTCTTCCACTTTCAGCTCGCGACGGATCAGGATGCGGTGCCGCTGACCCGCGACTACCTTTACGAGAGCTCGCCGGTGGCGGAGGCTCCCCGAGCCGACGAGCCGCAGCGTCAGGCTTCGGGCGGCACGGTCTGACCGGCCTTGCAGCATGGCCGGTGTTGGCCGCGGCCACTGTGCGGCGTTATCGTGGCCCCAGAGCTCGTCCGGTGGAGAAAAAGGTATGGTGATCTGGGTGCTGGTGGCGGATGGGTCCCGAGCGCGTCTGTTTCGCGCCGAAGGGGCGCGCGGAGGCCTCGTCGAGATCGACACCTGGCTGCATCCGGAGTCGCGACTGCGGGAGCAGGATCTGGTGACGGATGCCCCCGGTCAGGATCGTGGCCGGGGCGGAGGTGCCCACGGCGTTAACGATAATCATTCGGCTCGTGAGCATGAGCTCGAGACCTTCGCCCGCGAGATTGCCCAGCGCCTGCAGGCGGCAGCGAACGCCGACGATTTCGGGCGTCTGGTGCTCTGCGCTCCGCCGCGCTTCCTGGGCCTGCTGCGGGAAACCCTGCCGGCCATCGTCCGTCAGCGGGTGCGGCATGAGATCGGCAAGGACCTGACTTCCATCAGGGATTTGCGCGATCTTCGCAAGCGCCTGCCCGAAGTGCTCTACACGGAGCTCGATGACGCATGAGCGGGCCCTGCTCGCGGCTGCTGGCAGGCTGCGTCTTCCTGGCGCTGCTGGCAGGCTGCAGCTCCCTTGGCGGAGTTCGGGAACGACCCAGTGAAGCGGCCCCCAGTGAAGTGCTGCGGCTACTGGTGTTCGATTGCGGCCGGATCCGGCTCGAGAGCGTCCATCTGTTCGGGCTCACCAGCACCGACACCGACGTGCGGGAACTGGCTGTGCCCTGCTATGTGATCGACCACCCCCGGGGCCGGCTGCTGTGGGAGGGCGGCCTGCCGTCGGAACTGGCCGGCGTGGACGGCTGGGTGGAGGATCGCGGAGGACTGTCCCAGCGCCTCGATCGCAGCCTGGTGGATCAGCTGGCTGCTCTGGGCTGGCAGCCTGATGACGTGGACTGGATTGCGTTTTCCCACTACCACAGCGACCACGTCGGTGCTGCGGCGGCCTTTGCCGGGGCCACCCAGCTTATTCAGCGGGCAGAGGCCGAGGCGGCGTTCGGAGCCGATCCCAGGCGCTACTTCTTCGACCCGGATCTCTACGCGGCGCTGGTGGACGCACCAAAACAGGTGCTCGATGGCCGCCATGACGTGTTCGGCGATGGCCGGGTGGTGCTGCTGCCTGCGCCGGGTCATACACCGGGCCATCAGGTGCTGCTTGTGAACCTCGCGGAAACCGGTCCGATCCTGCTGGCCGGGGATCTCTGGCACTTCGAGGCCAGTCGGCGGCTGCGGGCCGTGCCCATGTTCAACTACGACCGGGAAGCGACGCTGGCCACCATGGACCGCTTCGAGGTTCTGCTGGAGCAGTGGGGCGCGACGCTGTGGATCGAACACTCCCTGGAGCTGTTTGAGAGCCTCGATCTTGCGCCGGCGTTTTATCAGTAGCGGACCGCTACAATCCCATCACCGCGGTGGCGATCATGAAGTAGACGATCAGTCCGCTGGCGTCGACGATGGTGGTGACGAAGGGTGCGCTGATCACCGCCGGGTCGACGTTGATCATTCTCGCGATCAGCGGCATCAGTGAACCAACCAGCGCCGCCAGGGTGCAGATGGCCACCAGGGTCAGGGACACGACCAGCGCGATGTCCTGATCGAAGATGAAGTAGACGATGAAGTAGGCTGCAATGGCCAGGCTGCCGCCGAGCAGCAGACCGACGCCCGATTCCCGCAGGCCCACTCTGACGAGATCACTGGTGCGCACGTCGTCCACCGCCAGGGCGCGGACGATGGTGGTGGCGGACTGGGCCCCGGTGTTGCCACCAATGCCGATCAGCAGGGGAATGAACAGGGCCAGCGTCACCACCTGCTCCAGGGTGGCTTCGAAGGCCGTGAGTACGTTCACAGTCAGGGTGGCAGCGATGGCCAGCATGGACAGCCAGACGATGCGGCTTCTGACCAGCTGCAGGCTGGTGACGGCGAAGTAGGGCTTGCCCAGCGGGGCCACGGCCGAGGCCCGGGCAATGTCCTCGGTCTCCTCGCGCTGGATGATGTCCATGGCGTCGTCGACGGTGACGATGCCCACCAGGGTGTCGTCGTCCTCCACCACGGACACGGCGATGCTGTCGGCGGATTGGATGTAGCGTGCCACCTCTTCCTGGTCGTCGCGGACCGAGAAGGAATCCGACTTCAGGTACTCCAGATCCCGGACCCGATCCGACATCTCGGCCATGACCAGAGATTCGAGTTCGATGGAGCCGAGCAGATGGCCCGCTTCGTCGACGATGGGCAGGAAGTAGATGGTCTCCACGTCCTCGCCTTCGCTGCGGACCAGCGACAGCGCTTCGGCCACCGTCATGTCGGCGCGCAGGGCGAGGAAGTTCGGGCTCATGATGCGGCCCGCGGACTCGGCCGGATAATCGAGCAGCAGGGCCGTGGCGGTGCGATCTTCCGGGCTTAAGATGTTCAGAAAG
Organism: Gammaproteobacteria bacterium; assembly: GCA_020832085.1. Taxonomy (GTDB): domain Bacteria; phylum Pseudomonadota; class Gammaproteobacteria; order Pseudomonadales; family Azotimanducaceae; genus SLTB01. Next base: position 18,834 of record JAFIFJ010000105.1, read on the forward strand.
GTGGCAACCTGCCCCGGCTCGAACTCTTCGAGCAGGCGGGCCTGATCGTCGGGTTCGAGCTCCTCGAACAGGGCGAAGGCTTCGCCGCTGTCCATGGCCGTCAGCATTTGCGCCTGAATGGCCGGTTCCAGATAGTCGAAAATATCGGCAGCCCGATCCGGTGACAGCTGCCGGAAGATCTCGGTCCGCGGTTCAACGTCGAGGTGATCGAGCTCGGCGGCGATGGTCACCTCGTCGGTGTCCTTGAGCCACTGTGCGAGTTCGACCGCGGACTCCGGTGGTGCTGTCGTTGCTTTGCTCATGGGTGGTTTCCGTCGGTCAGGCTTCCAGGTCCCGCTTCAGGGCAAGATGGTTCAACAGGTCGGCAAGGGTGACGATACCGATGACGCGATCACCATCGGCGACGATGATCTGGCCGCTGTGACTGCGCTGCATCTTGTCGAGCACCTGCTGGGCGTCGTCTTCCGGATGGGCGAGCTGATCATCCTCGAGCGGCGTCATGATGCGACGCAGGGTTTGTTGCGTCCAATCCTCGCGTGCAATCTGCTTGACGTCACGGGTACGTACACGGCCGATCAGGCGATCGTTCTCCATCACCGGATAGGCGCTGAAGTGATCACGAAAGGCATGATCCTCGATGAACGTGCTGAGCAGCATGTCGGGCGACACGGATACCGGATGCTCCGCCATGAAGCGGCGAATGGGGGTGCCTTCGAAGGTGACGCGCAGGGCGGTCTGCTCATAGGCGGCGCGCGCCACGCCGATGACGAAGATGCCGATGAGGATCCACCACAGCCCGCCCAGGGCGCCGACGCTGAGCAGCGTCCAGAAGCCGATGAGCACCAGGGTCAGACCGAACCCCTGCCCCATGCGTGACGCCGTCAGGGTCGCGGACAGCAGGTCTCCGCGCCGGTGCCAGAGCCAGGCGCGCAGGACGCGGCCACCGTCCAGGGGAAATCCCGGGAACATGTTGAAGATCGCCAGGATCAGATTGATCAGGGACAGATAGCCGAACAGTGCCGACAGGTACTCCGGCAGCGGGGTCTGGGCCAGCAGGCCCGCAAGCAGGCCGAAGCCCAGAAACAGAGCGAGGCTGGCCAGGGGGCCGGCAATGGCGACTTCGAATTCGATGCGCGGGGTAGGGGGCTCCGAGGTCATTTCCGCAGCCCCACCGAAGAGGAACAGGGTGATGCCGTTGATTTCCATGCCCTTGGCCCGCGCCACCAGGGAGTGGGCGAATTCGTGGAAGAGCAGGGAAAAGAACACGCCGAGCATGCCGACCAGCCCGAGGGTCCAGTACACCGGAACGGCCAGCCCGGGCAGGCGGGCCGGGAAAAAGCCGGTGGCGAGCGACCAGAACACCAGGACGGCGAGCAGCACCCAGCTGGTGTTGGCGCGGACCTCGAGGCCGAACAGCGTGAACAGGGCGATCCGGTGACCGAACATCGAAGGCTCCAGGCGTGGGTCTGCAATGCAGGATACATCAAGGAGCTTGGGGTATCGTGACGTCGGCGACCGGCGATGACGGTGGCATCACTTGGCGCCGACGCTCCCGGAGCTTATGTTGGGCGGCAAACCCCTGGATGGAGAACTGACATGGGACTGCGAATCGGTTCACAGGCACCGGATTTCACTGCCGAGACCACGGCAGGCCGGCTGAGCTTCCACGATTGGATCGGCGACAGCTGGTGCATCCTGTTCTCGCACCCCAAGGACTTCACCCCGGTGTGTACGACGGAACTCGGATACATGGCCCATCTCAAGCCGGAGTTCGACCGGCGCAACACCAAGATCATCGGGCTGTCCGTGGACCCGGTGGCGAATCATGCCGCCTGGGCCAAGGACATCGAGGAGACCCAGGGCACCGCGCCGAACTATCCCATGATCGGTGACACCGATCTTGCGGTGGCCAAGCTCTACGACATGCTGCCCGAGGACGAAAGCGGTGGTGCCGAAGGGCGCACGGCAGCGGACAACGCCACCGTGAGGTCGGTGTTCGTCATCGGTCCCGACAAACGCATCAAGGCCATGCTGATCTATCCGATGACGTCCGGACGCAACTTCGACGAAGTGCTGCGACTGCTCGATTCCCTGCAGCTCAACGCGGCCCACACCGTGGCGACACCGGTGAACTGGCGGCCCGGCGAGGACGTGATCATTCCTCCTTCAGTGAGCGACGAGGAGGCGAAGAAGAAGTATCCGCAGGGCTACAAGACGCTCAAGCCCTACCTCAGAGTGGTCCGGCAGCCCGGATGAAAACCTGTGGCTGATCAGGACAAACCCTCGCTGACGCCGGAGCGCCTCGCACCCTGGGTGAAGCGCGGCGAGGCCTGGCTGTGGCAGGACCGTCGCGAGCGTCCCATGACGGTGCGGGCAGGCATGCATACGCTGCTGCTGGCCTTTGCGGCCGCCCGCGATCTGGCTGCCGGTCAGCTCACCCTGCGCGCCATGAGTCTGGTCTACACCACCCTGCTGGCGCTGGTGCCCATACTCGCCATCAGCTTTTCGATCCTCAAAGGATTCGGCGTCCACAACCAGATCGAGCCGTTCCTGCTCAACATGCTGGAACCGCTGGGTGAACGCAGCGAGGAGATTGCCGGCCAGATCGTCGCCTTCGTGGACAACATCCAGGTGGGCGTGCTCGGCGTGGTGGGTCTGGTGTTCCTGTTCTATACGGCCGTGTCGCTGATGCGCAAGATCGAGCTTGCCTTCAACGAAACCTGGGAAGTCACCCAGGAGCGGCGCATGGCGGAACGGTTCCGGGACTACTTCTCGGTGATTCTGCTGGGCCCTGTCCTGATCTTCGTGTCGCTGGGTATGACGGCCCTGCTCATGAGCACCACCATGGCCGAATGGGTGCTCGGTATCGAAACCCTGGGGCGGCTGGTGGAACTGCTGAGCCGGTTGACGCCCATACTCATCCTGGTCTTCGCCTTCACCTTCATCAACATGTTCGTCCCCAACACCCGGGTCCGTTTTTCCTCGGCGCTGGTGGGCGGTGCCGTCTCGGCGCTGCTGTGGCACGGCATGGGCCTGATGTTTGCCGCCTTCGTGGCCGGTGCCACCCGCTACACCGCCATCTACTCCGGTTTTGCCACGCCGATTCTGTTCATGATCTGGCTCTATCTGGGCTGGTTGATCCTGCTCATCGGCGGCACCATCGCCTTCTACCACCAGCACCCCGACTACCTGCCCGGACGGCGGCTCTCGGTGCACTTGAGCTTTGTCGAGAAGGAGCACCTCGCCCTGCACATCCTGCGACTGATCGGCAGGCGCTTCTATGCGGGAGAGGCGCCACCGAGCGTCACCTGGCTGGCGCGCCAGCTGCGGGTGCCGACGGACGTGGTCGTGGGTCTGCTCTCTTCGCTGGAGCGCGCCCGTCTGGTGGTGCTTGCCGGGGAAGGGCGGCAGGGCTACCTGCCGGCCTGCCCCTGGGAGCGGGCTTCAGTGCATCAGGCTTTGGAGGCGGTGCGGCGATCAGGTCGTCAGGACCCCGGGTCCCGGGTGCCGCCCGCGGGAGACACCCAGGTGCAGGCCGTACTCGACGAACTCGAGCGGCTGTCTCAGGAGACGTTCGCCTCCATGTCCTTGAAGACGTTCGTCATGGACGATGGCGTCCCCGACGATGGCGTCCCCGACACAAGCCTCCCCACCCCCACCGCCACAGCTGTCAAAGCGGGTGCTGTGCGCAGCTAGCGCCGCAAGTCTGGCGCTAGGACTTCGGTCCGAGCAGGAACCAGGCGATCACGCCGATCACCGGCAGGATCAGGATCAGGACGATCCAAAGCACTTTCGATCCGGTGCTGGCGGAGCTGCCTGCCGTCTTGACGATGGCGTAGATGACGATGATCAGCCAGATCAGGCCCAGCAGGCCGCCTACTTCGATTCCCATGATTGCCACCTCGTTGATTGTGAGCGGCTACCATAGCCGTTCTCGAGATCCGGTTCATGTGGGGACTCATGTCGCAAGGAGGGCTGGCAGCCATCCTTCCGCTGGCCGCGGGTGTCAGCCTGCTGTTGGCGCTGCTGCTGGCGGCGGCCTTTCATCGCGGCCGGGCGGCGCTGGCGGCACTGGTGCTGGGCTGGCTGTTCGTGGCCTTGGGTGGCGTGGCGGACGTCGGCTGGCTGCTGCCCACGGGGCAGGGCATGGAAGCCGCTCTGGTACTCACGCCCTGGGCCCTGCTGCTGGTCTTGTCGTTGACGGAAACACCGCTGCTCTCCGGTCGCGGGCTGGGGGTGGTCGCGCTGCTTGCCACCTTCACCTTGCTGGCTTGGCTGCTGCCACCTGCAATCTGGGACCAGCTCTGGGCCTGGGAGCGTTGGCCTGCGAGTTGGATTCCTGGCGGCATGCGAGCGGCCGTGGCATGGCCCATGCCGGGGCTCAGCGCCTGGGTCGCCGCCGTGGGCCTGCTGTGGGCGGGCTGGCGGCTCTGGCAGCGCAGCGATCCCGTGGATGGCGGATTGCTGGTGGCGCTGGCGGTGGCCGGCTGCCTGCCGTCACTGGTGTTGGTGGGCATGTCACCCTGGCCCTGGCTGTTGGGCGCCGGCGTCGCGCTGCTGGTCTCTGCCGGCTACGCCTCCTACCGCATGGCTTTCCTGGATGCCCTGACGGGATTGCCGGGGCGCAGACTGCTGGATGAGCAACTGGCGCGGATGGGACGCCACTACGCTCTGGCCATGGTGGACGTGGATCACTTCAAGCCCTTCAATGACCGCTATGGGCACGACGTCGGCGATCAGGTGCTTAAGCTGGTGGCCAGTCTGCTGCGGCGCCACTTCGGTCGCCGGGCCTACCGCTATGGCGGTGAGGAGTTCACGGTGGTCTTTTCCGGCCGCTCCCGACGGCGCGCCGAGGAGCGCTGTGAGGCCTTCCGGGAAGCCGTGGCGGCACGGGAACTGGTCCTGCGCTCTGCAGACCGCCCACCGAGCAAGCGCCAGGGCAAGGCCAAGGCGGGCAAGGCGCCGCCCCGCAAGACCGTCAGCGTCACTCTGAGTATTGGTCTCGCCGAACGCGAGCCTGCCCAGCGCAGCGCGGAGATGGTCCTGAAACGCGCCGACGAGGCGCTGTATGCGGCGAAGCAGGCCGGCCGTAACCGGGTGGCTGTGGCCGGCCGCAAACCCGCCAAGGGCCGACGCAAGCGCGCCGGCAAGGATTGACTACCTACGACTCCGACCGGGTGGTGGATCCGGTGCTTTCCATGAGCTGCTGCAGGTGGCCCTGTTCCATCATGCGGGTAACGAATCCCGGTTCGTAGGCCGCTTCCGGGTCGCTGCGGACCAGGTGATCGACGATGCCGGCATCCTCGCCCACCAGGATCCGCCAGCGGCCTGCGCGCACCCCCTCGATGATGACGTTGGCGGCCTCGGCGGCGCTGGTGGGCGCATTGTCGCGGAAGTCCCGGGCGCGCTGACGGATCAGCTCCCGGATGGCGTCGTCGGGCAGGTTGCCCACCGGCAGGCCTGTGGCGGCCAGCTGATCGCGCAGGTCGCCGATTTCGTCGGAGGTCATCTGCTCCGGAGACCGGCCGAGCACCACGCCGGAGTTCGCGACGATGGATGTGCCGATGTGTCCCGGCATGACCACGGACACCCCGATGTGGGGGGCGTTGATGCGCAGGTCGGTGATCAGTGCTTCGGAGAAGCCCTTTACGGCGAACTTCGCCGCGCTGTAGGCGGTGTGGGGCGTCTGCGGGCCGATGGAGGCCCAGAAGCCATTGATGCTCGACGTGTTGACGATGTGGCCGGCATCCGCGGCCAGCAGCGCCGGCAGGAAGGCCCGGCAGCAGTGGTACACCCCGCCCCAGCAGATGTTGAAGGTCTTCTCCCAGCTGGCCACCGGATCCTTGACGAAACTGCCGCCGCCACCGATGCCGGCGTTGTTGAACAGCAGGTGGATGTGATCCGTTTCATGGGCTTCGAGGACCGCATCCCGGAAGGCCTGGATCTGATCCGGTTCGGACACGTCGCAGCGGTGGCTGCTGACGCGAGTGCCCGTGGGGGCGTCGGCCAGCGCCAGCTCCCGGGTTTCCGTCATGTTGGCCTCATTGAGATCGCACATGGCCACGTGGCAGCCCTCGGCTGCGAGCTGCCGGACCAGTTCGCGACCCATGCCGGCGCCGCCTCCGGTGATGACGGCCAGCCGGCCGCTGAAGTTCGTCATGCTCACGAGCCGGCTCCCATCACAAAGACACAGAGCTTGTTGCCATCGAGGTCGCGGAAATAGGCGCCGAAGAAACCCTGGCCGCGGGGGCCGGGGTCGCCTTCGTTGGCGGCACCGAGTTCGAGCGCCTTGCGGTGCAGCTTGCGGACCGTGTCTTCATCACCGCCGCTGATGGCCACCATGGTGCCGTTACCGACGCTGGCGGGCTTGCCGTCATAGGGCGTGCAGACTGCGAGCATGGGGGCACCGGGTTCGGTGCCCCAGATGATCATGCGGTCGTCGGACATGAAGCGTTTGCCGTTGAGTTCGGCGAGCAGGGCATCGTAGAAGGCTCCGGCCGTGCCGAGATTGCCGGTGCCCAGAGTGATGTAGCCGATCATCATGCAGTCTCCCCGTAGTGGTTGCCGCAGGCAATGTACCACCGTGATCCGGGGAGGGAAGGCGGCAGTGTGAAAGCATCAGTGACGCATGGGTTTGCGGAGCAGGATCTGCGTCCGCTAATCTCGGCAGATTAAATTCGGGTGAGAGCATTGCGTGTCCAACTCCGTGTCCGGCTTCGGCAGGTGGATCGAGAGGACCATCCGGCCGCTGGGAGCCTGGGCGCTGGCGCTGTCGCTCGGTCTGCTCGGGGGCTGCGGTGGCGGCTCTGATGCCGCGCCGACCTTCGGCGCCGCGGATCCGAATGCCACCCTGCGCTTCGCCTTCGCCACCGGTGTCACCCGCTTCGATCCCCATCGCGCCACGTCGAGCTACGACAACACCTGGCTGTTCCCGGTCTACGATCGTCTGGTGCACATGGATGTGGATGGCCAGCCGGTGCCGGGTCTGGCATTGAACTGGCGCTACGGTAGCGAGGGCGAATGGCTGGAGTTCGAACTGCGCCCCGATGTCCGCTTCCACGACGGCAGCGAGCTCGATGCGGCGGCTGTCCGGGCCAACCTTGTGCGGGCCCGAACCGTGCGGGGCTCGGCCGTGGGCGCGGAGCTGGCGAGCGTTCGCGATATCGAGATCATCGATGCCCTGCGCTTGCGGCTGCATCTGCACTGGCCGGATGCGGCCTTGCCGCTGATCCTCTCAGACCGCGCAGGCATGATGATCGCGCCCGCAGCCTTCGACGATCCCACCCTGGATCGCCATGGGGTGGGGGCCGGACCCTGGCGCCACGTGGAGTTCCGCATGGGCAACCGGGCGACCTATGAGCGCTTCGAGGACCATTGGGATCCCGACGCGGCGGGCGTCCGGCGGCTGGAACTGCGGCTGATCCCCGATGAAACCACGCGTCTGAATGCCGTGCGCAGCGGGCAGATCGACGGCACCAATCTGGCGTCGCTGCAAATCGAGCAGGCGCGGCTGGCGGGCCTCACGGTCATGCACCGAGTGGGTGTGGAGTTTCTGCACATCCAGCTCAACCGCAGTGCCTCCCATTTCGGTGATCGCAGGGTGCGGCAGGCCATGAATCACGCCCTGCGCCGGCAGGCCATCGTCGATGCCCTAGGTCTCGGCTATGGTCAGGCTACCGTGCAGCCCTTCCCGGAGGACTATGTGGCCTTCGATCCGGTGACGGGCCGGCAGCACTACGGGCCGGATGTGGAACGGGCGAAGGCGCTGCTGGCCGAGGCCGGGCTCGAAAACGGCTTCGATTTCGAACTCATCGTGCCCAACATCTCCGCCTACCTGCCCCTTTATGAGGCCGTTTCCGATCAATTGGCCGCGGTGGGGATTCGCACTCGGGCGCGGGTGCTGGAAGGGGCGCAGATCAGTGAGCGATTCTATGGTGCCGGCGAGAGCGATGCGGCCCTGGTGCAGTGGGGCGGTCGTCCGGATCCTTCCCAGACCATCGATCTGCTGTTCACGCCCGGAGCGCTGCCGAATCCCGGCGGGCACAGCACGCCGGAGGTGGAGCGACTCGCCCGGGTCGCCCGCCGTGAGATCGATCCCGAATTGCGACCGGCGGCCCTGGTGGCCGCCACTCGCGCCATCACCGAGGAGGCCCTGGCGCTGGTGATCTCGCTGCCGCCGGCCACTTTCGCGCTGCAGCCGGCGGTGGCGGGTTTCAATACCTGGATTTCCGGCAACAAACCGGAGTTCCGCGGCGTGGTGGTGCGTCACCGCATCGGGGAGGGTGGCTGAGTGCTGGCCTTCATCCTGCAGCGTCTGCTGGCCCTGGTGCCGCTTTTGTTCATCGTCTCGCTGCTGGTGTTCTCGCTGGTGCTGCTGATCCCCGGTGATCCGGCCTACATGCTGGCCGGCGAAAGCGCCACGCCCGAGGAGATCGCGGAGATCCGCAGCGACATGGGCCTCGACGATCCGGTGCTGCTGCAGTACGCGCGCTGGACCGGCGGCGTGCTGCGCGGCGACCTCGGCACCTCGCTGTTCTCCGATCAGCCGGTGCTGGAGGTGCTGCTGGAGCGGCTGCCGGTGACGCTGTCCCTGGCCTTCGCGGCGATCCTGGTGTCGCTGCTGGTGAGCATTCCCGCCGGGGTCATCGCCGGCACCCGACCGGGCAGTCTGGCCGACCGGCTGGTGACTCTCGGTGCTTCCACGGGTCTGGCCATTCCGAACTTCTGGCTGGGGCTGATGCTCATTCTGGTGTTCGCCATCTGGAACGGCTGGCTGCCCGCCACCGGCTACGTGCCCCTGACCGAGCATCCCGGCGCCTGGCTGCGGCACATCCTGCTGCCGGCCATCACCCTCGGGCTCTCTGCCGCCGCCATTCTGACGCGGCAGCTGCGGGGCGCGATGATCGACGTGATGAATCAGGACTACATCCGCACCGCCCGGGCGAAGGGCTTGGCCTGGCGGGGGGTGGTGCTCAAGCACGGCCTGAAGAACGCGGCCATTCCCATGGTCACCATCCTCGGCCTGCAGGCCAACTACCTGCTCGGGGGCACGGTGATCGTCGAGCAGATCTTCGGCATGCCGGGCTTGGGCCAGCTGGCGGTGGCCTCGGTGTTCACCCGTGATCTGCCCATGATCCAGGGCGTGGTGATCATGGCGGTATTCGTGGCGGTGTTCGTCAACCTGCTGGTGGACATCTCCTATGGCTACTTCAATCCCAAGGTGCGCCCACAATGAGTGAGCCGAACGCTGCTGCCCTCGATCAGCTCGGCGCCTCGGTGAGTGCGCGGCGGCGCTTTCTGCGCCGCTTCCTGCGCCAGCGACCGGCGCTTTACGCCCTGGGATTCCTGGTCCTGCTGGCCTTAGGCGCCGTGTTCGCACCCTGGGTGGCGCCCCATGATCCCCTGGCCCAGAACCTCGACCGGGTGCTGGAAGCGCCCAGCTTCGATCACTTCTTCGGCACCGACGAACTCGGCCGCGACGTGGCCAGCCGCACGCTGTTCGCCGCGCGGATCTCGCTGCTGGCGGCCTTCCAGGCGGTGGTCATCGCGCTCCTGATCGGCGTGCCGCCGGGACTGGTGGCCGGACTCTTCGGCGGCCAGACGGACAATCTCATCATGCGCATCACCGATGCGCTGATGAGCTTTCCGCCGCTGATTCTGGCGGTGGCCATCATCGCGGTGCTCGGGCCGAGCCTGACCAACGCCATGATCGCGGTGGGCATCCTGCTTTCGCCCACCTTCCTGCGGCTGATGCGCGGGACTGCCATGGCGGTGGCTCAGGAAACCTACGTGGAGGCGGCCCGCAGCATCGGCTGTTCCCAGAGCTGGATCATCACCCGCCACATCCTGCCCAACGTGGTGTCGCCGCTGTTCGTGCAGATCTCGGTGTTCGCCGGGGTCGCCATGCTGGCGGAGGCAGGGCTGTCCTTCTTAGGCCTTGGCGCCCAGCCGCCGGATTCCAGCTGGGGAGCCATGGTGGGGCGCGGCTTCCGCTACATCAGCCACTCGCCGTCACTGATCGTCTTTCCCGGCCTCGCCATCGCCGTGACCGTGCTGGCCTTCTATGTCTTGGGCGACGGCCTGCGCGATTCCCTCGGCCGCGAAGTGCGCAGGGAGCAGTGATGAGCGCGCCGTTGCTGGAGGTGGAAGATCTGGCGGTGGAGTTCCTCACCGACCACGGCTGGGTGCGGGTGGTGGACGGCGTGTCCTTCAGCGTCGGTGCCGGCGAGACCCTGGGTCTGGTGGGGGAGTCGGGTTCCGGCAAGACGGTGACGTCGCTGTCGGTGATGCAACTCATTCCGCGACCGCCCGGCCGCATTGCCGGAGGTTCCATCCGCTTCGAAGGCCGGGAGCTGCTGGGCCTGCCCGAACATGAGCTCGAAGCGCTGCGGGGCGAGGCCATCGCCATGGTGTTCCAGGAATCCATGACCAGCCTCAATCCGGCCTTCACCATTGGCGATCAGATCGGCGAGGTGGTGCGCCGCCATCGCGGCGTCTCCCGGCGCGAGGCCCGCGTCCGCGCCCTGGAAGTGCTGGAACTGGTGCAGATCCCGGATCCCGAGGCGCGCATCGACGCCTACCCCCACGAGTTCTCCGGCGGCATGCGGCAGCGGGCCGCCATCGCCATGGCCCTGGCCTGCGATCCCAAACTCCTTATTGCTGACGAGCCCACCACGGCGCTGGACGTCACCGTACAGGCCCAGGTGCTGGACCTGCTGCGCAGCCTGCAGCAGCGTCTCGGCATGGGCATTCTCTTCGTCACCCACAACCTTGGGGTAGTGGCGGACCTCTGCGACCGGGTGACAGTCATGTACGCCGGGCGCATCGTCGAAACGGCCAACGTCTTCGATCTCTTCGAAGGACCGCAGCACCCGTATACCGAAGGACTGCTGCAGGCCATGCCCCAGCTCGGCGAACGCGGCAAACGCCTTGCTGCCATTCCCGGCACGCCGCCCATGCCCTGGCAGATGCCGGACGGTTGCCGCTTTCATCCGCGCTGTCCCTACGCCGAGGCCGCCTGCGCGCAGCAGGACGTGATGCTGACCGAACTCGGTGAGGGGCGCAGCGCGCGCTGCCGGCGCGTCCACGAACTCGACCTGAAGGGGGCGGAATGACGGCGCCGCTGCTCTCGGTTGAAAACCTCGAAGTCACTTTCAAGATCCGGGGCGGGCTGCTGCGACCCACCCGCAAGCTCAAGGCCGTCAATGGCGTGAGTTTCCACATCGCGCCCGGCGAGACCCTGGCGGTGGTGGGTGAGTCCGGCTCCGGCAAGTCCACCGTGGCGCGAGCGGTGATGCGGCTGGTGGCACCCAGCGCCGGCAGGATCGATCTGGACGGCGACGACATCACCGCGATGCAGGGCGAGGCCCTGCGCCGCATCCGCCCCAAGCTGCAGATGGTGTTCCAGGATCCCTATTCGTCCCTGGACCCGTCCATGATCATCGCCGACGTGGTGGGGGAGCCGCTGACCGTGCATGGCGCCGCTACGGGAGCCGAGCGCGACCGCCGGGTGCAGGACCTGCTCGAGCAGGTGGGCCTCGGCCGCTACCACATGAACCGCTATCCCCACGAATTCTCAGGCGGCCAGCGCCAGCGCATCGCCATCGCCCGGGCCATCGCGCTTTCGCCGAAGCTGCTGGTGCTGGACGAGGCCGTCAGCGCCTTGGACGTCTCCACCCAGAATCAGATCCTCAATCTGCTGGAGGACCTGCGCCGAGAACTGGGCATCGCCTACCTGTTCATCTCCCACGACCTTGGCGTGGTGGAACACATCGCCGACCGGGTGGCAGTGACTTATCTCGGCCGCATCGTGGAGGAGGGGCCCACGGAGCGCATCTTCGCCAAGCCCGCGCATCCCTACACCGAAGCGTTGCTGTCGGCGGTGCCGGTACCGAATCCGCGCATCCAGCGCAGCCGCAAGCGTATCGTCCTGCCGGGCGATGTGCCGAGCCCGCTGGCACCGCCCTCAGGCTGCCCGTTTCATACCCGTTGTCCTCATGTCATGAATGTCTGCCGGGGGGAGATGCCATCCCACGAGCCGGTGGCCGGTGGCGGCAGCGTGGCCTGTTATCTGGGCCGTCAATGACAAGGTCGCGCATTCCGCCCCTACGATTTTTTCAGTACCTGGAGTGATGTCATGACCGAGAAACTCGACGCTGAACTGCTCTACGAAATCACCTGTGATCTGGGAGAAGTGCAGAATATCGGCAAAACCCAATACGGCACTCGCGGCATCATCCCGGTCACCGGCGGGCACTTCGAGGGCCCGAAAATGCGCGGGACCATCCTGCCGAATTGTGCAGGGGAGTGGGGCCTCACCCGGCCCGACGGCGTCGGCCGCCTCGACGTGCGCATGACCCTGGCCACCGACGACGATGCGCTGATCTACTTGAGCTACAACGGCGTCTTCAGCGGTGAACCGGAAGTCATGGCGCGGGCCATGCGTGGCGAAGCGGAGCCGCAGGAGTTCTACTTCCGCACCACCCCGAACTTCGAGACCGGCGACGAGCGCTACCTCTGGCTCAACCGCGTGGTGGCCATCGGCTACGGCCGTATGCTGCCGGGCTTCAAGGTGCATTATCGGGTCTACCATATGCTCTGAGGGGCGTTCATAGCTGTTTTGGGCGCATCTCGCCGGGAGCGAAAAGCGCCGATCTGCATGAGGTTCAGCGAAGGCAGCGACATCAGCTTCGGCGGGGCGCCACGAGATCGGCCCAATCGCTTTGCGATTAGGGCCTTCCCACAGTTGGGGTGATGCCAGCGTCGCGGGACAAGCCGTTGTGGGAGAGCGCTATTTCGCGCAGCGAAATGCGCCGATCTGCACGAGGTTGAGCGAAGGCAGCGACATCAGCTTCGGCACAGCGCTTCGAGATCGGCCCAATCGCTTTGCGATTAGGGCCTTCCCACAGTAGGCGTGATGCCAGCGTCGCGCGACAAGCCGTTGTGGGAGAGCGCTATTTCGCGCAGCGAAATGCGCCGATCTGCATGAGGTTCAGCGAAGGCAGTGGTATCGGTTTCGGCGGGGCGCTTCGAGATCGGCCCGATCGCTTTGCGATTAGGGCCTTCCCACAGTTGGGGTGATGCCAGCGTCGCGCGACAAGCCGTTGTGGGAGCGCGCTATTTCGCGCAGCGAAAAGCGCCGATCTGCATGAGGTTCAGCGAAGGCAGCGGTATCGGTTTCGGCGGGGCGCCACGAGATCGGCCCAATCGCTGTGCGATTAGGGCCTTCCCACAGTTGGGGTGATGCCAGCGTCGCGGGAGAAGCCGTTGTGGGAGCGCGCTATTTCGCACAGCGAAATGCGCCGATCTGCATGAGTTTCAGCGAAGGCAGCGGTATCGGCTTCAGCGGTGCGCTTCGAGATCGGCCCAATCGCTGTGCGATTAGGGCCTTCCCACAGTTGGGGTGATGCCAGCTTCGCGGGACAAGCCGTTGTGGGAGCGCGCTATTTCGCGCAGCGAAATGCGCCGATCAGCATGAGGCTCAGCGAAGGCAGCGATATCAGCTTCGGCACAGCGCTTCGAGATCGGCCCAATCGCTTTGCGATTAGGGCCTTCCCACAAGCTGGGCGCGCCGGATTCGAGCGACAGACTCTGTGCGAATCAGGACGGACGACTGCGGATGTTTACGGCGGGGGGCCGAGCGAGCGCGCCAGTTGTTGCGCCTGGGCGTCGTTCGGCCAGACCTCCAGTAACCTCTTCAGGTGTTGCCGGGCTGAATCCACAGCGCCCGCTTCGGCGTGCAGCGTCACCAGCGCCAGCAGAATGTCGCGATCGAAGGGATGCCATTCAGCGGCATCGCGCAGCGCTTGCAGGGCCTGCGTCCGCTCGCCGGTTGAATTGAGTGCAATGGCATAGACGTAAACGAAACGGGCATTCTCAGGCGCGAGACGTGCCGCGCTTTCGAGCGAGGCCACCGCCGCTTCAGTATCCCCACCGCGCACCTGCAGCAGCCCCTGGGTGTGATGCAGCGCCGCCGCCTCCGGCAGGCGCGCGAGGCCTCTTTCGAGAACGACCGCCGCTTCCGCATCCCGTCCCGTGAAGCGCAGCAGATCCGCCAGATTGGCATAGGCCGGCACATAAGCCGGGTCCCGTTCCATGGCCTGCCGATAGGCGGCCTCGGCCTGCTCTGTCTTCCCTTGGGTGGCAAAGAGATCGCCGAGGCGGGTGTTGGCATCGGCGCGGTCGGCGTTGTGCTTCAAGGTGGCGATGTATTCATGGACGGCCCGCTGAAGGCGTTCGCTTTGGGATGCCGACAGTGTCTGGGGAGATACCCCTGCAAGCACCCGTCCGGCCTCGCTTCGAACTGCCAGCAGCGGGTCATCCAGCAGACCTTCTGCCAACGGCAAACGTTGTGCGGGTGGCAGGGCCTCCATTGACCGCAGCCCCGCGAGACGCAGAAGCGGGTCTTTGTCATTCAAGGCTTCTGGCACGACATCGATGGACGCTGAGCTGAGAAATGGCCGCAGTTCCAGCACGGCAGTGCCCCGGACGATGGCCGGCATGTCCGCGTCGGTGGCGATTTTCACGAGTGGCTGTTCGGCTGCCGGGTTACCGGCGCGGGCAGTGGTGAAAGCTTCCGTCCAGATCTCCCTGGCCGGCTGGGCGTCCGGATACCACTTGGCAAACGCAGCGGCGGCCCAGTCCAAGGAACGGTCTGTGTGACAGTCGCTGCAGGCATTGGGGGTGCCGAATGCCAGGCTCTGATCAGGACGCGGAATGCGCAGACTGTGGTCATGACGGGGGTCCACCACCATGTAGGTCTTGGTGGGCATGTGGCAGCCCACACAGCGGGCGCCGTCGCCGTCCTGCTCGTGGTGGTGATGGGTGGGCGTGGCGAAGCGCTGGGGCAGGTGGCACTGGGCGCAGACGGCGTCGCCCGGGGCGCGCAGTTGAAGGCTGTGGGGCTCGTGGCAATTGCTGCAGACCACGCCGGCCTCGTGCATGCGGCTTTGCACGAAGGAACCCCACTCGAAAACCTCGTCGTCGATCTGGCCGTCGGCGTAGTACAGGCCTTCGGTGAGGAAGGCGGGCATGAAGTGGTCGAAGTAATGGGGGCTGCGTTCATGCCCCGGCGCGATCTCGGCGCGGCGTGAGTGGCAGTCGGCGCAGACCTCCACCTGATGGCCGCCACTGCGGGGCTGCGGCTTGGCGGAGCCCGTGGCCGGATCGATGGGCCAGACGGTCACCCGGTCGAGCTGAAAGCCCGCAAAGCCCTTGTGTTCGGACACTGCGCGCTTGGCGGGATCGAGCGACGCCCAACGCAGATGCCCCGAACCCGGCCCGTGACAGGCCTCGCAGCCCACGTTGATCTCGCTGAAGGTGGTGTCGAAGGTGCCGGTTGCGGCATCGACGCCCGTATCGAAGCCCTTGTCGAGGTTGGTGGAGTGGCAGCTGGCGCACATGAAGTTCCAGTTCTGCTGAGGCCCGCTCCAGTGCAGCTCGTGGCGGTGGTCGACCTGCTCATCGGGATACAGATGAAACCAGCGCTGCCCGCCGTCCGCCGCCGGCCTGCTGTCCCAGGCGATGCTGAGCGCCTGCAGGCGACCGTCAGGAAACGGAATGAGGTACTGCTGAAGGGGCGCGACGCCGAAGGTGTACTCGACCGGAAACTCGGTCAGCTTGCCGTCCGGCCCGTCGGTGCGGACGTAGTGGCCACCGTCGCGGCGAAAGAAGGTGGTCTTGGTGTCACCGTAGCTGAACTCGGCGTCATCGAAGTCGCCGAGCACGGTGCTGTCGTCCGCATGCTGCATGGCGAGGTCGTGATGGGAACCTCGCCAGGCCTCATAGGCCTCGGCATGACAGCCGGCGCAGGTCGCGGAGCCTGCGAAGTCATTCGCAACCGCCGCGCTGATCAGCGCCATGAGGATCAAAAAGCAGCACAGACGCATTCAGGAACTCCCAAGGCCTACGCCAGCGCGGCGATGGGCTCGACACTCAGTCAAAACAGGGGGCTGAGCGGGGTCATGATAGCCGCTGTGTCGCTCCTGGTGTCGCTCCTGGTATCGATGCCCTTGGGGACCATCCGATCTTGCCTGGGGTCCGAATAAAGACTAAATTCGGTCTCTATCAGTTCCGGAGCAGCGCCATGCGTTATTCATCTCGGGTCAAACCGATCAGTTACCTCAAGGCCAACGCCGCCGAGGTCCTGAAGAACCTGGGTGAGCAGCGAGAGCCGCTGGTGATCACCCAGAACGGGGAGGCCAAGGCCGTCATTCAGGATGTGGTGTCCTTCGAAGAGACTCAGGAAACCCTGGCCTTGCTGAAGATTCTGGCCCTGGGCAATCAGGACCTGGCCGCTGGCAAGGTCAAGCCCGCGGCCGATGTCGTTGCCCGGCTGCGCAGCAGGCGATCCACCGGCTGATGGCAGCGGACACACCGGCCCCGTTCGAGGTTCTGCTCACTGCGGGGGCCGAACAGGACCTCGAGGCCATCTTCGACTCCATCTGTGATACCGACAGCGTGGCCCGTGCCAATCGTGTGCTGGATGAACTGATGGCGGTCGTGGAGAGTCTGGCCCGGTTTCCGGAGCGCGGCAGGTACCCGAAGGAACTGGCCGGGCTCGGGATCAAGGAGTACCGCCAGAGCCTCTTCAAGCCTTACCGCGTGATTTACCGGGTTGCTGGCAGCCAGGTCATCATCTATCTGATTGCCGACGGCCGACGCGACATGCCGTCAGTGCTGGCGAGACGGCTGCTGTGTGCAGAGTAGATTGAGCCGCGGGGAGGAGCAGCCAACGCAGGCGCTGGACGTGAAGCAGCGGACGGTCGGCGTCATAACGGATGGCGTCTGCTGAGCAGCACCAGCTTGTAAATGATCCAGACGAGCGCAATCAACGCGAACAGCGCGCCGCTCAGGTAGTACAGCGCGATGTGCACGAGACCGTGATAGCCGTTGTTCCGCGACGCGGTGAGCCCCAGAATGATTTCCCGAGACTCGAGGAAGGCATTGTCGCCACTGAGCCTCGCGGTCACCGTGTAGCGTTCGAGCGGGAGGGCCATGAAGCGTGCTGGTCCCCATAACAGGACTGTGGGATCGCCCGTCCGAGACGTGAAGCGCCATTCGTCCGAGATCTGAGCCAGCTGGTAACTGAGTACCTCGCGGCCGAACCAGCCGGTTACCCGGATATCGAGTCCGACCCGACCTTGGCGCAGTTGATTGTGGATGACTGGCGCATCCGGGCGCTTGCTACGGTAGCCATGGGCGAATCTGAACGTTACACCGTAGCGATCAATGGGCATTGGGCCGACGCGAGCCGTTACGGGCTCGCTCGCGTCGAACTCGATTGCGCCAAAAGTGGGTTGGAGCAAGCTGGCGCTCCAGTGGTAGTGGCCGTAGATCAGTGCCCACAGCAGCACGAAGCCGAGAACCCTAGGAACCGTTCGCTCTCGCAACCTTTTGAGTAAGATGAAATCAATCATTACGGACCGAATCCCTCGGGCAAAACAGAGCGCAACCGCTTCTGCCTTACCTGCTTGAACCTCGGATACAGATTGGAGCCAGGTTGTCAAACTGTAACGCGGCGCGGAGTCACGCCGAATCAGCTGCGAGTCGAAAGATATCCAATCACCTTGATGATGATCCAGACACCTAAGATGAAAACGAACAGCGCAGCGGTCGAGTACGACAGGATGATGTGTCCAAGACCGTGATAGCCGTCATCTCTATTGCCCTTGAGGCCCAAGACGATGCGACGATCTTCGAGGAATGGGTTCTCACCACTCAGCCTCGCGGTAACCGTGTAGCGTTCCATGGGAAGGGCACGGAACTCTGCCGCCCCGTTCCACAACAGCGCGTTCGGGTCTCTGCCGCCCGTGGTGAAGCGCCAGTCGCTTGAGATCTGCGCCAGGGAGTAACTCAGTACCGGACGGCCGAGGAACCCCGTCACCCGGATGTCGATCCCGACCCGACCCTCCTCGCGAAGTTCTCTGCCAATCAGCGTCCGGTCCGGACGATTCGTGCCGTAGCCATGGGGGAACGTGAACGTCACAAGATAGCGATCGAACGGCAGCGGGCCAATACGACCCGTCACGGCATCGGCTGATGCGAAGTCGATCTCCCCTAGGGCGGGCGAGAGCAGGCTCGCGCTCCAGAAGTAGTGGCCCCAGATCAGCGCCTGCAGCAGCACGAAACCGAGTAGCACGCGCGTTACCATCGTCCTCCCTCGCGAATGAGCCGCAGGCCGATGAGACTAGGCCTGCGGCTCACACTAACGTGACCGACCTCAGGTGCTATTGAAAGTCGTTCGACGTTGCCATCACGGGCTTTGAAGGCGCAACCACCGGTCACTGCACTAACGTACTTATCTGCCCGTGTCGAATCCATGCGATCAGTGTCCAGGCGACAAGCGCTACGCCCCCTTCAAGGTTCGCGGCTTCATCGGTACCGCACTGCTCGGCTGCAGCCGGATCCGGAAGTGCGTCGAGGCATACACCACCCAGCCACCGATTGGGAGGCAGGTCTTCGGGCCGAGCGGGCCCCCCAACCCCCGCTGCCCCGGCCCCGAACCGCGGTGGGCAGCGGAGGGCCCCCTGCACGCCGATGGTGTGGCCGGGGATACAGAGAGTTT
>JAFIFJ010000120.1 GCA_020832085.1 Gammaproteobacteria bacterium
GGAACACGCCCTTGTGGGCGCATGCTGCCAGGAGCAGCGTGCGTCGCCCGCAGGGCGCCCCGTAGGGGGGCGGACCATGGATGGTCCGCAACAGAGCCCTATTCGCGCAGCGAATGGGCCGATTGCGAGGCGTTGTGCCGAAGCTGAAGGCACCGGCTTCGCTGCACGTCATGCCAGTCGGCGCATCGCCCTGCGGGCGCTAGCGCTCTGTTGCGCGCCATCCATGGCGGCGCAGTCCCCTGATTACTCGGGAAAAACCGGACCTTCGCTGGCGATTTCGTAGCGCTTGGCGTCTGCCGGGCCTTTGATGAAGTCGCCGGCCACGGCCTGGAAGGCGGCCATGTGTGGCGTCTTGAAATGGGCTTCGAGGGCTTCGCCGCTCTCCCACTTCTCGAACACGTGGAAGCGGTTCGGGTCTTCGAGATCCTGATGGAAGGCGTACTCGATGCAGCCCGGCTCCTCGCGGGTGGCGCGGGCCATCTTGATGGAAGCCTCGATTGCGGCGTCGCGGTTCTCGGGTTTGATGGGCAGGCTGGCGGCGATCACGAGCATGTGGATCTCCCTCGGTATGAACAATGAGCGTGCATCATGCAGAAAGTGACGCGGGCGGGGTAGACTCGGGGCACACGAGGCGCGCCTTGAGGGGCCTGGACCCATGACCATAGAGACCCACAACGAGATGTCCCGGGAAGCGATGCTGACGCTGCTCGATCGGCAGCGGCGGGCGGCCATCGATGCCGGTGAAGTCCCGGCCGCGGTGCGCCGGGACCGCATCAACCGCGCCATCGGTATTCTGGTGGATCATGGCGACGCTCTGGCAGAAGCCATGCGCGAGGACTTCGGGCATCGCTCCATCCATCAGTCCATGCTCACGGACATCGCCGGCTCCATCGGTCCGCTCAAGCATGCCCGCAAGCATGTGGGGAAATGGATGAAGCCGGAGAAGCGGCGGGCTGAGATGCCCTTCGGCCTGCTGGGCGCCCGGGCCTGGATCGAGCATCAGCCGCTGGGGGTGGTGGGTGTGATCAGCCCCTGGAATTTCCCGGTTCAGCTCACCTTCGGGCCGCTGGCGGGCATCTTCGCCGCCGGCAACCGCTGCATGATCAAGCCTTCCGAATACACCCCGCTGACCTCCGAACTGATGCGGGAGCTGTTCCACGCCGCCTTCGATGACGAGGAGGTGGCGGTGGTGACGGGTGGACCCGAGACCGGAGCCGCCTTCTCGTCCCTGCCCTTCGATCACCTGCTGTTCACCGGCGCGACCAGCGTGGCGCGGCACGTCATGCGTGCAGCCGCCGACAATCTGGTGCCAGTGACCCTGGAACTCGGCGGCAAATCGCCGGTGATCTTAGGCCGCAGTGCCGACCTGCAGCAGGCCACCGACCGCATCATGATGGGCAAGATGCTCAATGCCGGGCAGATCTGTCTGGCTCCGGACTACGTCATGGTGCCCGACGACCGCATCGAGGAATTCGTCGAATCCTCCCGACGCTCGGTGGCGCGGATGTTTCCGACCCTGCTCGACAATCCGGACTACACCTCCATCATCAATGAGCGCCACTTCGAGCGCCTGTCGGGCTATCTCGAGGATGCCCGCTCCAAAGGAGCGACGGTCACCGAGATCAATCCGGCCGGTGAGGACTTCCGCCAGCAGCCGGCCCGCAAGCTGCCGCCGACGCTGATCCTCGATCCCAGCGAGGAGATGCAGGTGATGCAGGAGGAAATCTTCGGCCCCCTGTTGCCGGTGAAGGGCTACGGTCAGGTGGCTGAGACCATCGACTACGTCAACGATCATCCGCGGCCGCTGGGTCTGTACTACTTCGGCAAGGACAAGGCCGAGGAGCGCGAGGTGCTGACCCGCACCACTTCCGGCGGCGTGACGCTCAATGACGTGGTCATGCACGTGGGTCAGGAGGATCTGCCCTTCGGCGGTGTGGGGCCGAGCGGCATGGGGTCCTATCACGGGGTGGACGGGTTTCGGACCTTCAGCCACCGCAAGTCGGTGTATCGGCAGACCGGCATCGATCTGGCCGGCATGGTAGGCATCACACCGCCCTGGGGCGACAAGATGCTGAAGCTGATTCGCGGCCAGATCAAACGCTGAGCGCCCGCCATCGCGGCAGCCCGCGCCCCGTGCGACAGGCGTCTGCCGCCGGGTTCATCGCCCGCGGTGCGGGCTCACGCTGAGGGATGCTATTTCAGCGCGGCCAGGGCTTCGCGGTAGCGCAGCGAGTCCGGCTGGGTTTCCAGGGCCCGCAGCAGGTCGTTGCGGGCGTGTTCCACCCTGCCCATCTGCAGGAACAGCAGGGCCCGGTTGTAGAACACCAGGTCGTTGTTCCCCTCGCTGTAGAAGGCGGCGATGTCGTAGTCGGTCAGCGCCTCCTTGAACTGCCTCATGCGGGTATAGGCATTGGCGCGATTGATCATGGCGTGCACCAGGATCGGATTGATTGCCAGCGCCCGGTCGTAGTCCTGTACGGCCTGGGCGTAGCGGCCGCGCTGGGCCTGCAGGATGCCGCGGTTGGAGTAGGTGGCAGCAAGATCGCGGCTGCTCAGCGGTTCGCTCTCGATGGCCCGGGTGCAGGTGTCCACGGCGCGTCTTGGCGAAGCGCTGCCCTGGGAGGCGTACTCGAAGCACTGGTGTGCTGCAGAGACACCGATCAGGGTCTCGGCGGCAGTGGCCGCGGCGGCAAGCCAGGGCAGGATGAGAGCGAAGATCAGAACGCGTGACGGTTGCATATGGGCCATGGCTGCTAGCCCCCAGAGTCGGGATGCCCGATGGCTGACTGCTTGAGGATACTCCCGCGGAAGCGGGGCGTCATGTGGATCAGCGGCAGTCCAGATTGGTGTCGATGGGGGTGGCGAGCCGGGACAGGGCGTCCACCAGCTGTCGGGCTTCCTCGGGCAAAGCCCGCCCCGGCAGCATGTCCAGGGCCAGATCGATGCGATCCACCCGCCCCAAGGCATGGTCGAGAATCAGGGCGCTTAAGGACAGGGTGCGGGAGCCGAGCCAGGGACCGGCATCGGGATCGCCGAGCAGCGGCGGTCTGCGGTCGAGCTGGAAGTCGTCGAAGGCGGCCCGGCTGAGGTCGTAGAGGATCTGACGCTGGTCCGGATTCAGGGAGCGCACCAGATCCCGCGGCTGGTGGCCGCGCATGCCGGGTGCCCGCCAGCGGACTTCCAGGGGCAGCCCTGTGCCGGGGTGGGGATAGAGCGTGGCTTCCCACCAGCGCTGCTGGAAATCGCAGCTGATGGAGACGGTGATGCGCAGCCCTTCCGGCGGCTCTGCCGGCAGGATGCTGGCTGTCCCCCAGGGCATGAGGAAGAGAATCAGAGCAGGCAGCAGGCGCACGGCAGGACCCTCGGATGGTCACCGGTCTGATGAACATGACGAGGGTCGGCTGCCGTTGCAAGCCGTTTCGGTCCCAGGGGCGTGGTGATACCGTGGCGGCCTGAATCCGGTCCGCCAGGGGTGGGCCGGTCGGTTGGCAGTTTTGATTGCCGGAAATGCCGGAGGTGGTTCGGTCATGCAGCATCTGGTCGATGGCAATCTGAGTGAGATCGAGGCCCAGCGCTTCGCGCAGGATGGATTTCTGGTGCTGCGTGGGCTTGCTGACCCGGCCGCGGTCGCGCGCATGCGGCAGCTGACGCTGGCGTCGCTCGATCCGCTGCTCGGTCCGGCGGAGTTCGAGGCGGATGTGAACTACCCCGGCGCCCCCGGGAGTCGCCTCGATGAAGGCGGCGAGACTCCGCGCCGCCTGCTGCATGCCATCACCCGGGATCCGTCCTTCCGCAGCTGGGCCACTTCGGCCGAGATCGGCCGCTGTCTGGCGGCGCTGCTCGGTGGGCCGGTGTGTCTGGCCCAGAGCCACCACAACTGCATCATGACCAAGCATCCCGGCTTCTCCAGCGCCACGCTCTGGCATCAGGACATCCGCTACTGGTCCTTCGACCGCCCCGAGCTGATCAGCGTCTGGCTGGCTCTCGGCGACGAGGTGGCCGCCAATGGCGCCCTGCAGATGATTCCCGGCAGTCACCTGGAGCAACTCGATCGTGGCCGGCTCGACGCCGAACTGTTCCTGCGGCCGGAACTGCCGGAGAACCAGGAGCTCATCGATTCCGCGGTGCTGGTGGAACTGCGCGCCGGTGACGTGGTGCTGTTCGATGCCCAGACCTTTCATGCGGCGGGCATGAACCGGAGCGAAGACGTCAAGCTGTCGGCGGTGTTCACCTATCACCGGGAGGACAACCGTCCGATCCCGGGGACTCGATCGGCGAATTATCCTTCTTTGGGGGTGGCGGGGACCTGATGGCGGCTGCGCCGGCTGCGCCGCCATCGTCGACTTCGCTGCGCCCCGTCGACTCCCACAACAGAGCCTCCGATCGAAGCTGTTGTTGTGGGCGTTCACGAAGCGAAGCGTAGTGAACGATTGCCTGCCGCGCTGATATGGCTTCCTGCAGGCTGGGAGCTTGCAGGCGAATGGGCCTCACAGGCTGCGCCTCCGTGCGCCGCATTTCGATCCTGGGGAAGTGCGCCCTCAGGGTTGTGCGCGTGATCAGATCCGGCCCTTACCGAGTTCGAAGCGGCCGCGGGCGAGGTTCAGTCTGAGCAGGTCGCTGGCGCCTTCGGCCAGGCGCAGGACGCGAACTTCCCGGTAGAGCCGTTCCAATGGATGCCCGGCCACCAGGGCTTGGCCGCCTTCGAGCTGGATGGCCGTGTCCACGAGATGGCCCAAGGTCTCGGTGCAGAACACCTTGCTGGCAATGCCTTCGTTCACCACGTTCTCGCCGGCATCGGCCAGGCGGGCCGTGCGATAGACCATGCTGCGGGCGGCAAAGGCGTTGATCCGCAGTTCGGCATAGCGCAGGCGCACACCCTCGCGATCGGCCAGCGGGGCACCGCTGCGATGGGGCGCAAGCAGATGCTGCTCGAGGTGTTCGAGGACGTACTGCATCAGGCCGCAGGCGTCGGCGGCCATGGCGAGGCGGGTGTCGCCGATCTGCTTCATGGCCCGGGGCATGCCGCTGCCGGGGGCGCCGAGCAGGGCGTCGTCGGCCACGAACAGACCATGGAGGGTGAGCGTGGCGTGGTGGGAACCGTCGATGGAGCGAAAGCGTTCGCCAACGGTCAGCCCGGGACTGTCGGCATCCACCACGGCGAACAGGCTGCCTTCACCATCTTTGATGCGGGCAATGATGCCGAAGCAGTCCGCATCGGCGCCGCCGGTGACGTAGGACTTGAGGCCGTCGAGCAGCCAGCCGCCGTCGGTCCTGCGCGCCACGGTGCCGGGACCCTCCCTGGCGTCGGTGAAGGCGAAGGCGGTGCGCAGTTCTCCCCGCAGCAGCGGTTCGAGGTAGCGTTCGGCCAGCACCCCTGATGCGGCGGCCAGGAAACCCGGCCCCGGGCCGAGGACCCAGCGTCGTGCGGGGAGGCCGCTGACCGCCAGCGCTTCGCGGACGACGGTGAGATCGAGAACACCGGCTTCGCTGCCGCCGTAGGCCCGCGGCTGGGTCAGCGCGAACAGTTCCGTGCTGCGCGCCGCGGAGACGACAGCTTGGCGCAGGGTTGCCGCGTCGTCCTCATGGCGCGCAGACAGCGGTTCGAGGTGGTCGCGGACGAAGTCGCGGGTGTGGGTCAGCAGCTGCTGCTGCCGGGCTTGCAGCTGTTCGGGCATGAACCGGACTCAGAAGAACAGGGAGGTGGAGGGGATCACGGTCAGCAGGATGATGAGTCCTGCGCTGGCGACGATGGCGACGGCGGCAGCCACCTGCAGCTGCTCGCTGCGGGCACGCCTGCGGATCAGCTGCTGCACCTCGGCCACGTCGAGCACGGAAGCGCTGCTGGTGATCCGATAGCGCACTAGACCCTCGGGATTGCGGGGCAGGCGCACGAACAGTTCCGGACAGTTGTCCAGGCGCTGCTGCACTACATGCATGTCGAGGCCGGTCTCGCGACTGATCTGGATCGGATGCATGGCCTGACCGTCAGCGGCCTGGAAGGTCTCGAACAGTGCTTCGATCTGCCGCTCCCGGCCAAGGTATCGTCTGGCGAACATGGTGATTCCCGGTTGTCTTGGGGTGTACTCGCTGGTGGCGCCTGCCTGCTTTCGGCCTGCGGCACCGGGTTGTTCATGAACGCCTGCGCCTGGCCGTGACGATGGCCCGGCGCGGCGCCGGCAGACCCTCCACGGTACGCGTGGGGGCGGTCGGGTCAAGTGCGTGGCCTAAGGATTCAAAAGGCATCCAGCGGGTCGGTCGCTGTTCGTCGGTGGTGGTGAGGCTGCTGTCCACCAGCGTCGCGTCCTCGAATCCGCAGCGCCGCAGCCAGCGCAGCAGCAGCGGTTCGGAGGGAAGGAACCAGACATTGCGCATGCGGGCATAGCGATCCTCCGGACACAGGCATTGATCCGCGTCGCCCTCGATGACCAGGGTTTCCAGCAGCAGCGTGCCGCCCGGTGCCAGATGGGCCTGCAGATCCATCAGGTGGTCGATGGGCGAACGGCGGTGGTAGAGAACGCCCATGGAGAACACCACGTCGAAGTCGCCGCTGCCGGCAGGCAGGGCTTCCAGCGGCAGCGGCAGGATCACGGGCGCCGGCGGTTGCAGACAGCGCTCCACCGCCCAGGCCTGCATGACGTGCTTCAGGGTGGGATCGACGCCGATCACCAGCCGGGCACCGGCGGCCTGCATACGCCAAGCATACCAGCCGTTGCCGCAGCCCACGTCGAGGATGCGTGCGTCGCTCAGGTCCACGTCTGCAGTACTGACCCGCTGCCACTTCAGGTCCGAGCGCCACTCTGCATCGATGTCGATGCCGTGGAGGGAGAAGGGGCCCTTGCGCCAGGGCGACAGCTCGAGCAGCACCTGCTCGAGCCGATTGCGCTCGGTGGCCTTGAGGCTCTGCTCATCGCCGCCGCTGACCGCCGGTCCTTCCGGTATCAGGCTGCTGCGGGGCAGGGGCGCGAGTGCCGCGAGGGCGGCTTCCCAGGCGGGCAGGTCGCCGTGGCGGCCCGCTGCGATGGCGGCGGCCACCCGCTCGGGAACCTCCGGGTTCCAATGCCCGAAACCGGCCGTGTCCAGGCGTGAGGCCAGCGCCTGTGGCCGGTAACCGGCGAAGGGATCCGTCACGGTCCGGGCCGTGGCGGGCGGTGGGCCAAAGCCCTGGTCTCGATCATGGTTTCAGGGCCAGCAGGGAAGCGAAGTTCAGGTTCCGGTACCATAGCAGCACCGGTCGGAATCCTACCTCAAGCAGCCGTTCTTTCTGGGCGGCCAGCGTTTCGGGAATCAGCACGTCCTCGATGGCGCTTCGTTTGGCGGCGATCTCCAGATCCGAATAGCCCTGGGTGCGTTTGAAGTCTGCATGCAGGCGCTCGGCGAGCTGCTGGGCTTCCGGGTCGGAGTCGATGATCTTCTCGCTCAGGATAAGGGCGCCGCCAGGGAGCAGGGCCGCATGAATGCGGGCCAGCAGGGGAGCGCGATCGGCGGGTGGCAGGAACTGCAGGGTCCAGTTCAGGATGACCACGGAACTCGGAGGCAGGGCCACCTCGCGGACGTCGGCTTCCATGAGGGTAGGCCCGTTGTGGCCGAGTTCCGGTTCGAGCCGGTTGCGGCAGCGGTCGAGCATGGCGGCGGAATTGTCCACCCCGATGAGGTTCACGTCGTCAAGGCCGGCTTCCCTCAGCGCTTCGGCGCAGGCCAGCAGGGTCGCACCGAGTGAGCAGCCGAGATCGCAACAGGCCGTGCCCGGCTGCGCAAAGCGCGCGGCCAGCCAGCCGCTCATGGCCACGGTGGCAGCGTAGCCGGGAACCGAGCGGCGGATCATGTCGTCGAAGACCCGTGCCACCTTGGCATCGAAGCGAAAGCTGCCCGGGGCGGCATGACCGCTGGCAAACAATCCGTCCCGGTCTTCGGTCATGTCTGCAACTGCCATGAAGCTGTCATCTTTTCGCGCCACTTATTTGCCATAATTCGCGCACGACTACGGACGGCCAAGCCATGGATGCCATCAATCTCAGCAGCCCGGAGCTCTACATCAACCGGGAACTTTCGTTGCTGGAGTTCAACCGGCGCGTACTCGAGCAGGCCCGTGACGAATCGGTGCCCCTGCTCGAACGGGTGAAATTCCTGTGCATCTCGGCGGCCAACCTCGATGAATTCTTCGAGATCCGGGTGTCCGGGCTGAAGCAGCAGCTGACCTATGGTTCCACCCAGCGGGGTCCGGACAACCTGTCGCCCTTCGAGCAGCTCAAGCGCATCTCCGAGGCCGTGCACGGCATCATGGCCGAGCAGTACCAGCTCCTCAACGGGGAGCTGATCCCGCGGCTGGCCAAGGAGGACATCCGCTTCCTGAAGCGGACCGAGTGGAATCGTCGGCAGGCGGGCTGGGTGAAGCGCTATTTCAGCCGGGAACTGGCGCCGATTCTGAGCCCCATGGCGCTGGATCCCGCCCATCCCTTCCCGCGGGTGCTGAACAAAAGCCTGACTTTCATCGTCACGCTGGAGGGCAAGGATGCCTTCGGCCGCAACAGCGGCATGGCCATCGTCGGCGCGCCGCGCTCGCTGCCGCGGCTGGTGCAGCTGCCGGAATCGAGCACCTCCGGACCCTTCGACTTCGTGTTCCTGTCCTCGATCATTCACGCCCACGTTTCGGACCTGTTCCCGGGCATGACCGCCACCGGCTGCTATCAGTTCCGGGTGACGCGCAACTCCGATCTGTTCGTGGACGAGGAGGAGGTGGACGACCTCAAGCTGGCCCTGGAGGGTGAGCTGTCGTCCCGGCGCTTCGGCGATGAGGTGCGGCTGGAGGTTGCGGACGACTGTCCCGAGGATGTGGAGCGCTTCCTGGTCCGTCAGTTCGAGCTGGAGGACGAGGACGTGTACCGCTGCAGCGGTCCCGTCAACCTCACCCGGCTGATGACCATCGCCGAGCTGGTGGACCGGCCAGATCTGAAATACGCGGGCTTCAAGCCGCGCATCCCGGCGCGGATCCGCCGCAACGAGGACATGTTCGACGTCATTCGCCGGGGTGACCTGATTCTGCATCACCCCTTCGAGTCCTTCGCGCCGGTGGTGGAGTTCGTCCGGCAGGCGGCCAAGGACCCGGGCGTGCTGGCCATTCGGCAGTGCCTCTACCGCACTGGTCCGGACTCCGCGGTGGTGAAGGCGCTGGTGGAGGCTGCGCGCAGCGGCAAGGAAGTCACCGTGGTGGTGGAGCTGCGGGCCCGCTTCGACGAAGAGGCCAACATCGAACTGGCCAACACCCTGCAGGAGGCGGGTGCCCACGTGGTCTACGGCGTGGTCGGTCACAAGACCCACGCCAAGACGGTGCTGGTGGTGCGGCGGGAGGGCCGGCAGCTGCGGCGCTACGTGCACATGGGAACGGGCAACTACCACGCCCGGACGGCACGTCTGTACACGGACTATGGGTTGTTCACCTGCGATGCGGCCATGGGTGAGGACGTGCAGAAGGTGTTTCAGCAGCTCACGGCCATGGGGCGGGTGGTGCGGCTGAAGAAGCTGGTGCAGTCGCCGTTCACCCTGCACAAGCACATGCTCGATCTGATTGCCCGGGAGGCGGAGAACGCCCGTGCCGGCAAACCGGCCCGCATCATGGCCAAGATGAATTCCCTGGTGGAGCCGCAGATCATCCAGGCCCTGTATGCCGCGTCCCAGGCCGGTGTGCGCATCGATCTCATCGTCCGCGGGGTGTGTTCGCTGCGTCCGGGAGTCAAGGGCATTTCCGAGACCATCACCGTCCGCTCGATCATCGGCCGCTTCCTCGAACATACCCGGGTGTTCTACTTCGAGAATGGTGAGGAGGAAGAGCAGCTCTTCCTCTCCAGTGCAGACTGGATGGAGCGCAACTTCTTCCGGCGGGTGGAGATCTGTTTTCCCATCGAGGATCGCCGCATCCGTCAGCGGCTCATCGAGGAGTCGCTGCTGAACTATCTGGCAGACAACAGTCAGGCCTGGATGCTGCAGAGCGACGGCAGCTACAAGCGGGTGTCCCACGGCAATGCCCGGCGCCGGTCGGCGCAGGAGCATCTGCTGGCGGAACTGGCGGAGACCTGAGGCAGCAGGCCCTGCTTCGCGGCGCACTTCGTGCGACGCATTTCGATCCCGTCAAAAATGCTCCCACGAGAGAGCCTTCGATCGAGGCGTTTCCTGTTGCTGACACCCCGCAGCGCGGGCATTCAGCCCAAGGCCGCTGTGCCCCGAGTGGTTTCTGAATCCGCAAAGCTCAGCTTGATGCCGAAGTCCGACCAGAAGCGGGCCTCCTCGGCGAGATCGAGGCGGGTCAGGGGGTGATGGCGCAGCCAGTTCTGGTTGAACTCCAGATGCAGGGCCCCGGGTTCGGCGCGAATCTCGATCAGCGGCGGCACCTCGGCCTGCTCACGGGCCCGGTGCATGACCACGGCGCAGCGCAGCAGCAGGGCCAGGCGGATCAGCTCGTCGGGTTTCTCCAGAGCTGTCTCGGCCAGGACCGCGCGGGGTGGCTTGCGGCGATGGGAGCGGACCAGCAGCGCCAGCTTCTGCTGCTCGGTGCGGGAGAATCCCGGCATATCCAGGTTCTGCAGCAGATAGCTGCCGTGCTTGTGGTACTGAGAGTAGGCGATGTCCATGCCGATCTCGTGCAGCTGAGCGGCCCAGCGCAGCAGCTGGGCCAGATCGGGATCCGTCAGCTGCCAGGCCGGGGCCACTGCCGTGAGCAGGCGCAGGGCGGTGCCGCGTACGGCCAGGGCCTGATCCAGATCGACGTGATAGCGGGCGCTGAGATCGGCGACGGTCTGCTCGCGAATGTCGGACTGATGCTGGCGCCCGAGCAGGTCCCACAGCAGGCCTTCGCGCAGGGCGCCGCTGGCGGTGTGCATCTGCTTGATGCCGAGCGACTTGAAGATGGCGGCCAGGATGGCGACGCCGCCGGAGAACACCGGCGCCCGCTGGCTGGGCAGTCCGGGCAGGGCCAGGCGGTCCACCTGACCGGCATCGATGAGCCGGGCCTGCAGCCGCTTGAGTGCATCAGCCGTGATGGATTCGCTGCCCCAGCCCTGGGCGGCGGCCACGTCCTGGATGGCGAGAATGGTGCCGGACGCGCCGATGGCCGAATCCCAGCCGTGGCTGCGGTAGCGGGCGACGATGGGCGCGAGTTCCTGCCGGGCGGCAAGCTCTGCCGCCTTCATGGCTGCAGCGGTGATGCGGCCACCGGGGAAGAATTCCGTGCTCATGCCCACGCAGCCCATGTACAGGCTGTCCATGGTCTGGGGCTGGAACTGCCGCCCGAGGATGACTTCCGTGGAGCCGCCGCCGATGTCCACCACCAGCCGGCGTTCCTGGTTGTCCTCCAGGGAGTGGGAGACACCGAGGTAGATGAGGCGGGCTTCCTCCCGCCCGGAGATGATTTCCACCTCGTGGCCGAGCACTGCGCTGGCCCGCTCGACGAAGGCGAGGCCGTTGCGCGCCTTGCGCAGGGTGTTGGTGCCCACCACCCGGACGCTGCCCTCCGGGAGACCCCGCACCCGCTGGCCCATGCGTTCGAGGCTGGCGAGGGCTCGCTCCACGACCTGGGGGCTCAGGCGATTGTTGGCGTCGAGTCCTGCGGCCAGCCGCACCATGTCCTTCAAGCGATCGAGGACCATGAGCCGATTGCCGGCGAAGCGGGCAACAATCATGTGGAAGGAGTTCGAACCGAGGTCCAGGGCCGCAATCGTGGTCCCGGGGTCGGTATCGGGGTCCGGTGTGCGGGGGTGTTCTGGGTCGGTAGGGTTCATGAAGCAATGACTGCCGGATGGAGTGCGAGTGCATTGTACGGTCTGACCCGCGGCTGTCGACCGGTCATCAGTGCTCGGCGACCAGCGGCGGCAAGGGGCAGTCGAGGGCTGCGGCCACCCCGTGCAGCAGATCCCGTTCGGCGTCGAGAATGCGGCCGTTGTGCAGCACACATTGGATGCAGGCCTTGAGCAGCCGGGGCTGCGCCAGGGGATGCAGTTCGCGCAGCTGACGCATGGCCGCCGACAGCCGGGACATGTTGGGATCGGTCTCGGCTTCGAAGCTGCCGGCATCGAGGTCGATGGCGGCGGCGGCAGCGGCGAAGGCGGCGCGCGCGGCTTCCGTGTCGTCCTGGCCGGCGCGGGCGACGGTGGACAGCAGCGTGGCTGCAGCCGGCGCCAGCGCATCCAGGGACTTGCGGCCCGTGCTGCGCCGGCGCACGCCTTCGAAATGGGGGCGCAGTTCCTTCAGCAGCACCTGATGCAGGACCCACTCGAAGGCGTGGATGCTGCCGTCGGAGCGGATCAGGGCGGCCAGGGTATCGATGAAGCGGCGGAACTGGGTCTCGCTCAGGGTCTTCAGGGCCGGCATCGCCAGCTGCAGCAGCGTCAGACGCTGCCCAGGGGGCAGCTGCGCCTGAGCGGCACGGAGATCATCGATCAGCTCCGGCACACCGGGCTCGGCGCGCTCGATCAGCAGCGCCATCTGGGTCTCGAGCAGGTCCTGATCCGAGGCCAGCAGCAGGCTGTAGATCATGGCCCGGGCGCCGTAGGGATCATGACTGGCTTCATAGAGGGGCTTGGGGATGCCGTCGATGAGGGCGTGGGCCTCCTCCACATCATCGGGTGTGACATGCCCGATGCGTCCGGCAGCCGATCCCCCCAGAACGCCGGCGGCCAGCACCCCGCCCAGGACGGCGCCGGCAGCGGGTGGCAGATCGCTGAGGGCGCCCCCGGTGGGATCGAGGATCGGGCGGGCGGCGGCGAACTTGCGATCGGTGTCGCTGACGATTTCTTCCTGCCGCGAGCGGCGGGTGACGGCGGGAAAATTGCCGTCCCAGGCCGGGTCCACGGCGCGGATCCGCGCTTCCAGCGGCGGGTGCGTGGCCAAGCCTGAGAACAGGCGCCTGCTGACGCCGCTCACCGGACCGAAGAACATGTGGCTCATTTCATCGGCCCGCCCGTCACGGATCCGCGAGGTGGACGACAGGGAGCCGATCTTGCGCAGGGCACCGGCGATGCCTTGGGGATTGCGGGTGAACTGGACGGCGGAGGCGTCGGCCAGGAACTCCCGCTGGCGGCTCACGGCGGCCTTGATGAGGTTGCCGAAAAAGGTGCCGATGTAGCCGACGATGAGCAGGGCGATCCCAAGTACGGCGACCTGGGCCGCGCCACCACCCCGGCGGGAACTGCCGCTCTGGGTGAAGCCCCGGCGAGGACGGCTCATGAGCAGGGAACGGCCGATGATGCCGATGACCAGGATGCCGAACAGCACGGACATCAGGCGGATGTTCAGGCGCATGTCGCCGTTCAAGATGTGGCTGAACTCATGGCCGATGACGCCCTGGAGTTCGTCCCGGTCGAGCATCTCCAGGGTGCCCCGGGTCACCCCGATGACGGCGTCGTCAGGGCTGTAGCCGGCTGCAAAAGCGTTGATGCCCTCTTCGTCGATGACGTAGACCGGAGGCACGGGCAGTCCGGCCGCGATGGCCATTTCCTCCACCACGTTGAGCAGCCGGCGTTCGGCCTGGTCCTGGCTGTTGGGCTGCAGCTGACGGCCGCCGAGACTCTCGGCGATGGCCCTGCCGCCCTGGGACAGGCTCAGGTGCCGGAACACGCTGGCCACGATCACCACGCCGATGACGCTGCCGCCGATGCCGAGGATCAGACCCGGCGACAGGGCGTAGAAGATCTTTTCGAGACTGATGTAGCCGCTGGGGGGCATGTTGAAGGCGATGGTGGCCGCCACCAGGAAGACCGTGAGCGCAATGAGCGCGAGCACGGCGCCGATAAACAGACCCACCAGCCGCAGGGTGGTGCGATGGGCGGCCGCCTGGGCTTCGAAGAAGTCCATGGTCCCGGACATGATGTGGACCTGCTCTGGATGAAGGGGGTTACTGGAACGACACCTGCGGCGCCTTCCTGATGGCCTCTGCGTCCTCGAACTGCAGCAGCGTCGCGTCCTGACCAAAGCCGAACATGCCTGCCACCGCGACCGGCGGGAAACTCTGCCGATAGCTGTTGAAGGCCATGACCGAGTCGTTGAAGGCCTGCCGCGCGAAGGCAATGCGGTTCTCGGTGCTGGTCATCTCCTCGCTGAGCTGGGCCATGTTCTGGTTGGCCTTCAGGTCGGGATACTGCTCCACCACCATGTTCAGGCGGCTCAGGGCTCCGGCCAGCATGTTCTCCCCGCCCTGCAGATTCTGCATGGCGCTGGCGCTGCCCGGGTCCTTGGCGGCGGCCTGCAGGGCGCCTAAGGCCTGATTGCGGGCCTGGATCACGGCTTCGAGGGTCTCCCGCTCGTGCTTGAGGTAGCCCTTGGCCACTTCCACCAGATTGGGGATCAGATCGTAGCGGCGCTTGAGCTGCACCTCGATCTGGGCAAAGGCGTTCTGGAAGCGATTGCGCAGGGTCACCAGGCGGTTGTAGACGGCGATGAGCCCGAATACCAGCAGGGCCAGCACCACCAGCGTGACGATGGTCGAGATACTCATTGGACACCCCCAAGATGGATCAGGTGCCAAGCATAGCGGCACAGGCTGCCGCTGTCCGCTGCCCGAGCCGAGTACTTTGGGACTGTGGCCCGCCGGCGACGGTGCCGCTTCGGTTGTGGTGGGGACAGGACCTTTCTATGCTCGGCCCACGCCGCCTGCGTGCTTGGCCATAATAGCCGCTTGCGGCCTGCGCCAAAGCCGCTCGTGGGCGGGCGGAAGTTCAGGGATTCGGGACACGAGGAGATGTTGGACATGACGGGGACGGAGACAGGAGAGGCTTTTCTCGAGTTGATGGGGACCTGCCGGGCGATTCGCCGGCTCGCCCCCGATCCCATTCCCAAGGCCACGCTGGAGAAACTGGTCTGGGCCGCCACCCGGGCTTCCAATCCGGGCAACAGCCAGGGCTGGGGCTTCGTGGTGCTCACGGACCCGGAGCGCAAGGCGCGGCTCGGGGCCAGCATTCACGCCGCCATGGAGCCCATGTTCGCGCAGGTCGCAGCCATGCCCGAAGGACCGGAGAAGGTGATGATGACCAACGCCGGTCATCTGGTGAAGCACTTCGCCGAGGTTCCGGCCTTCATCGTGGTGGCGGCACGCAACGTCTATCCGCCCCAGGCGCCCAATGAGCGTTTCGTCTGGTCGGCAGTGTATCCGGCGGCTCAGAACCTGATCCTGGCGGCACGGGCCCTGGGCCTCGGCTCGGCCTTCACCACTTTCCACATGACCTGCGAGGCGGATTTCCGCCGCGAGCTGGCAATTCCTGACGATGTTTATCTGGGGGCGACCATCGCCCTGGGCAAGCCGCTGATGAAGTTCGGTCCCCTGCGCCGCAAACCGGTGGAGGAAGTGCTGCACTGGGAGCAGTGGTCGGACTGACCATCGAATCTGGCGATGACGCTGTGGGAAGGCCCTATCCGCCCCTGGCGGATGGGCCGATCTTGAGGCGCTCTGCCGAAGCTGAAGTCGCTGCCTTCGCTGAACGTCATGCAGATCGGCGCATTTCGCTGCGCGAAATAGCGCGCTCCCACAGGCGGTGCAGCGCTGGAATCTGGCGATGACCCTGTGGGAAGGCCCTATCCGCCCCTGGCGGATGGGCCGATCTCGAGGCGCTCTGCTGAAGCTGAAGTCGCTGCCTTTGCTGAATGTCATGCAGATCGGCGCATTTCGCTGCGCGAAATAGCGCGCTCCCACAGGCGGTGCAGCGCTGGAATCTGGCGATGACCCTCTCATAGCCTCGTCAACACCCAATTTTTAATGTTTTTGACGATCCTTGGGGTGCACGAGATGGTCGAGTTGTCGAAGCCGGTTGGCGTGCTGACAGCTCGCGGACTCGTGCACGGTGCAGTTCGTACCGTCGATGTATCCCCTGGATGGCATTCATGGGGTCGGCCTAA
>JAFIFJ010000123.1 GCA_020832085.1 Gammaproteobacteria bacterium
CTGGGGTCTGAGCGTATTGGCTTGGGGGGTAGGGTCTTTGGGGGTCTCGCACTTTATTTTGTCTTGGGGGGGGGGGGGGGTTGGTTTGGAGGGCGGTGGGATATTCGATAGCGAGAGCGATACCGATACCGATACCGATACCGATACCGATAGCGATACCGATACCGATACCGATCCCGATCCCGATCCCGATCCCGATCCCGATAGCGATAGCGATCCCGCACGGTCCCAATGACCTCAGCCCAGCGCGGCGGGTGGAGTAGGCTCTGCGCAGTCAGGGCTCCAAC
Source organism: Gammaproteobacteria bacterium (assembly GCA_020832085.1). GTDB lineage: Bacteria > Pseudomonadota > Gammaproteobacteria > Pseudomonadales > Azotimanducaceae > SLTB01. Next base: position 288 of record JAFIFJ010000123.1, read on the forward strand.
GCATCCAGCTCAAAGCTCAACGGGACCCGCTCGCCGGTGGGTTCCACTGCGCTGGCTTCGGCGTCGATGCGGACGCGGCCGGGGTCGAGCCCGGCATCGGTCAGGTAGAGGTAGACCGCTTCCGCGCGGCTGCGGGCCAGGGCATGGAGTTCGTCATCGCTGACGGTGATACCGCCGAGCAGGCGGTTCTCGATTTCGATCAGCAGCGTGCCGGTTCCAGTGGCCTCGCTGCTGCCGGTCGCTGCCGCGGCCTCCCGCTCAGCCGCCCTGTGCACCGCATCGAGGGCCTCGAACTCCTGATCGCCGTAACGCTCCCGGAACAGGATCTCGAGAGCGGCGTCGCGATCGTCGGCGCGCTCGGCCAGAGCGCGCTCGAGGGACTGTTCCCGCAGCGCCGCGCGATCCGCTTCGCCAGCGTGAACGGAGGGCAGCTTCAGGCCCAGCGTGGGCCGCTGGCCGAGGGCGCGTTCCAGCAGCAGCAGCTGGCCTTCCTGGTCGTCGGCAAGGCTCCCGCTCCCGAATGCGTAGGTCACCCGGTCGAGTTCATCTGCGCTGCCACCGACCAGACCGGCCAGCAGCCGGAAGGGAGCTGCGACGATGTTTGTCAGCACATTGCGGATGGCGCGCAGGATCACCGGGCGCAAATCGAACTGGGGATCGTCGACGTTGCCGGATACCGGGACTTCCAGAATGACGTTGTCGTTGCTGTCCCGCAGCAGCGCCAGAGCCAGCCGCAGCGGCAGGTCCATGGCCCGGGGTGAGTCGATGCGCTCACCGAGGCGCATGGCGTTCACCGTGACCTTGTTGCTGGCGAGAAGCGCACCTTCTTCGATCCGGTAGGCAAGGTCGAGATCCAGGCGACCGCCCGCCACCCGGTAGCCGGCGAAGGTGCCGGTCCAGGGGGTCATGCGGGGCATGGGGACACCGCGGAAGTTCAGCTCCAGTTCGCTGTCGGAGAAGGGTGCCATCGGCAGGCCGCGGGCCTCGATGCGGGCGCTGCCCGTGGGTGGAATGCGACCATCCAGGCGCAGCTCCGTGCGCCTGTCTGTACTGGAGTTCAGGTCATCGACGCTGCCCGAAAGCGCCTCGACCCGGGTGGCGAAGGGAATCACCAGGGTCTCGTCGATGAAGTCCAGGGTGCCGGCATCCACCGTGAAGCGGCCGAGCTCCCAGTGCCAGGGTGGGGCTTCGGGCCTCGGTTCGGGGTCGCTGGCGTTGGATTCACTTGCTGCCGCGGGCCCGATGCCGGCCAGATTGGTGCTGCCATCCGCCAGCCGCGCAAAGCGCATGGTGGGTGCGGCGACTTCGACCTCCGCCACGGAGACGCGCTGGGCTGCCAGATCGAGTTCGAGCTGACGCAGGTCGAGGCGATCCCAACCGATCAGGTCGATGCCGTCCGGATCTGCCATGGAGAGGCCTGCGATGTGGCCATCCAGATTCAGGTGTAACGCCATGGGCTGTGCATCCCAGTCCAGCCGCAGATCGGCCCGCTGCCCGACTTCGCCGCTTTTGAGGTCGAGGCGGGTGAAGGCATGCACCCAGGGTGCGAAGGCGGGCAGGGGAAGCCGACTGACGTCGAGTCGACCTTCGAGCCGGCTTGCGGCGAGGTCCAGACTGCCGGCGAAGGTGCTGTGGCCGTGGGGCGCGAGGGTGGCATCCACTGCCATGGCAGCTGCCCGACCCGCTGTGGCCGGCCAGTGCAGGCCTTCGGCGCTGATGCGTCGCAGACCAACATCGAGACGTGCGGGAATGGGCAGGTTGGCATCGGTGGCCGCGAGGTGGATGTCGGCCGCAGTGAATCCCGCCAGGCGCAGGGCCAGCGGCGGCGGAGCGGTGTCTGCAGACGCCTCATCGGCCGTTGCAGTGGGCGCAGCAGGCTCGACGCTTCGGTGCTCGATGCTGATCTGACCCTGGTTCAGGCCCAGGTGGCCGAGGTCGAGATCCAGCGGCCAGAGGTCGCCCGCCACCGCGTCGAGGCGCAGCAGCCTCAGCTGGGCATCCATGCTGATGCCGGCCAGGGCCATCTCCGTCGGCAGGCTGATGTCCAGACCGTGCAGCTGAAACTGACCGCCAGTAAGCCTCGGAATGCCGTCTTCCCGTAACGTCACCCGGCCGCTGCCGTGAAGACTGCCCCGGAGCCGATCGGGCGGTCCGGCCCCCGCCAGCCAGCGCTCGGCCAAGGCCAGTGGCAGGTCCACCAGCGTCACGGTGAGGTCCAGTTCCGGGGTGGCGCTGAGTTCGCCACGGACGTCCAGCGCGGCACCGTCGATGTTCAAGGCCAGCCAGAAGGGCCCCGGTTCGCCCGTGGGCAGCCACAGTTCGCGCAGATCCATGCCGATGTCCCCGGCGCTGGCCACGAACGGTTCGGGACGGCTGCGATCGACGACCGTCACGCGGCCCTTGCTGATCAAGAGACGCTGCAGTCCGATGGTTGCTGTGGCCCCGGCCGGCTCTGGGTCCTCAGGGGGTCGGATCAAGGCGGTGAGATTGATCGCAGCGTCGGCGGCGTGCTCGACGTGCAGGGTCGGAGCGTCGATCTCGAGGGCGATGACGGGCGCCAGGTGCCGCAGGCTCCGGAACAGCAGCCGCGCCTCGATGCGGTCGGCAGTTACCACGTCCTCGGCGGCAAATTCGGCGCTGTCCAGGGGGCCGGTGAGGCGAGGCTCGTAGATGACCAGGCGGAAGCGGAACGGGTCGAAGTGGATATCGCCCATCTCCAGGCTGGCATCGAGGGCGGAAGCCACCCGGTCCGGCGCCAGACGCATGAGGGTCCAGGGAATGAGCAGGTAGCCGACGAGGGCGTACAGCGCCAGCAGCGGCAGCAGGATGCGCAGCCAGCGCGGTGGGCTCCCTGCCGTGCTCACGAGCTGCGCCTTGGAATACCGATGACATGGCCGGCCTGGGCCGGGCGTGGCAGCTGCCGATGCTGGCGCAGCACGCCTTCGAATGCGGTCTTCAGGTGCTCGGGGAACACCGCTGCGCGGCGTTCGGTCATGTCCACGTGCATGCTGATCTGCTCGGAAGTGGCGGCGAGGTAGCCTTCCTCGGCGTGGTACATGTGCTCGAAGAAGTGCAGCCGCTTGGCATCGCAGTCGAGGAGCTGCCAGGTGATGCGCAGCGGGTCGCCGAGGCGGACTTCACGCAGGTAGGTGACGTGGGCTTCCAGCGTGAAGTGGGAGCAGCCGCTGTCCTGGACGTAGGCCTCTCCGATACCGAGGCAGTCGTAGGCGTAGTCGAGGGCTTGATCGAAGATCACGTTGTAGTACGCCATGTTCATGTGCCCGTTGTAGTCCACCCAGGCTTCGATGACCTTGGCGGGCGGGCATTCCAGTGGCGCGGACACGATGGCTGTCATGGGGCACTCCGGATCCATGGATGAGAGTCCGTGCGCCGGGACCCCCACAGCGACGATAGCGAAAACCCGGGCCCGGTGTCATGCCGTACGCTGCCAGGGTCATGTCACCCGTCTTCAGCTTGCCTTCAGCCGCCTGCGTCATGGTGGTTGCGGAGGTGTCCGCGCAAGCGCGGGCGAGGCTTCGCAGTTGAACCTGCTGCGCTGAAATTGACGATGCCGAGGTTGTGCCATGAACAGGCTGAAGTACGGACTTGCAGGTTGCCTCGCGATGGTCCTCGCCGGCTGTGCCAGCGAGGCGGGCCGTGGGGTCATCATTGATCGTCAGGGCGTGGACATGGCGCAGTACGAGCGCGATCTCGCCGAGTGCACCCAATACGCGGAGGAGGTCAGAGCGGCGGAGAAGGTGGCTGCGAACGCTGCCGGCGGCGCAGCCGTGGGTGGCGCCGTGGGGGCCGTCTCGCGGGGTTCCAGCGGTGCCAAGGACGGGGCTGCGGTCGGTGCCATCGTCGGCGGCGCCCAGGGCACCCGCGGCGCCTGGCGGGAGCAGCAGCAGGTGGTCAGAAACTGCCTGCAGGGCCGCGGCTACCGGGTGCTCAACAGGTGAAGCCGACGATCAGCTGTCGTTGTAGTCGTCGACGATATACCCCCCGGACTTGCCGTCGGATACCAGGGTCAGCCGTCCGCGTTTCTGCGCCTCTTCGAGCAGGGCACCGAAGCTCTTGAAGCCATAGGCGCGTTCGTTGAAGCCCGGCCGCCGCCGCTTCAGGGACTGCTTGACCATCGATCCCCAGACCTTGTCTTCCTCGCCGCGCTCTTCGAACAGGGCTTCGACAATCTCCATCAGCCAGTCGATGGCCTCGCTGGCGCGGTCCTCGGCTTCGCTGCTGGGGGTTTCGCTGGCGGCCGCGGCCTTGGCGCGTCCGCTGCGGCGTCTGCGGGTGGTGCTGGCTTTGCGGTTCTCCACCAGATCGTCGTAGAAGATGAACTCGTCGCAGATGGCGGTCAGCAGATCCGAAGTGGACTGCCGTACGCCGACGCCGACCACGACGCGATCGTTCTCGCGCAGCTTGCTCACCAGCGGTGAGAAATCGGAGTCGCCGCTGATGATGACGAAGGTATCCACGTGGGGCTTGGTGTAGCAGAGGTCGAGCGCATCCACGACCATGCGGATGTCGGCCGAGTTCTTGCCTGACATGCGCACGTGGGGGATCTCGATGAGCTCGAAGGAGGCCTCGTGCAGGGCCTTCTTGTAATCCTTGTAGCGTTCCCAGTCGCAGTAGGCCTTGCGCACCACGATGTTGCCGCGCAGCAGCAGGCGCTCGAGGATGGGAGCGATCTCGAAGCGCTGGTACTTTGCGTCCCGGGAGCCGATGGCAATGTTCTCGAAGTCGCAGAAGACCGCCATGCTGCGGGTGTGGCCGTGGTCGCTCATGAGCTCTCTGATCGCAAGGGCAATCCGCCGAGGATACAGGTCGCTGCGGGGTGCCGAACAGCGGTGTGGAGACTATGATGCGCGGCCTGCAAAGTAGGGAACTGCCCATGAGTCACAGTGGAAAGCTGGTCACGAGTCATCCGCCACCGCGCGCGGCACGTCGTCCCTGGTCGGGCAGCTGGCATGGTCGCGAACTGTCCGACCCCTGGCACTGGCTGCGGGATCCGGCCTATCCCGATGTGCGCGATGCCGATGTTCTGACCTATCTCGAAGCCGAGAACGTCTACTTTCAGGCGGTGATGGCGCCGCTTGCTGAGACGGTGGAAACCCTGTTTGCCGAGATTCGTGGCCGGCAGCAGGAAGACGATGCTGCCGTGCCCTGGCGGGAAGGGGAATGGGACTACCGCTGGCGTTTCGAGGCCGGCGGGCAGTATCGGATCTGGTCCCGGACCCACCGGGACGGAGGTGCCGAACAGACCATCCTCGATGAAAACGTCCTGGCCGCAGACCATGACTACTTCCGCCTCGGCGGTCTGGCGGTGAATCCTGCCGGGCAGCTGCTGGCCTACAGCACGGACACCGATGGTTCAGAGCGCTTTCGCATCGAAGTGCTCGACCTCGAGCGCGGCGAACGTCTGCCTGATCGCATCGACAATACCTTGGGTGAGCCGGTGTGGTGCGCCGGCGGCGATGCCTTCCTGTATCTGGTGCTCAACGACAGCTGGCGGCCCTTCGAGGTCCGGCTGCACCGTCTCGGCACCGCACCCGACGAAGACGTGGTGCTCTACACGGAGCCGGACGACAGTTTCTTCGTGGGTGTGGGTGAGACCCAGGATCGTGCCTATCTGCTGATCAGCTGTGGCGATCACGTCACCAGTGAGGTGCGGGTGCTGCCGGCAGCCGATCCCCACGCCCAACCGCTGTTGATCAGCCCCCGCCGCAGTGGGCACGAGTACGACGTCGATCACGCCCATGGCCGGTTCTGGATCCGCAGCAACGACATCCACCAGAACTTCCGTATCGTCAGCGTCGCTGATGATGCGCCGGGGGAGGCCCACTGGCGGGAGGAGATCGCGCCCAACGAGCATGACTATCTGCTCGACCACACCTGCTTTCGCGACCATCTGGTGATTCACGAGCGCCGCGACGGCCTCGACGCCATCCGCATCCGCGACTGGCAAGGGCAGGAGCACTTCGTGAGCTTTCCGGAGCCGGCCTACAGCGTCGGCCTCGGCAGCAACGCGGAGTTCGAAGCCGCCGTGCTGCGCTTGGGCTATGCCTCCATGGTGACGCCGGACACGGTGTTCGACTACGAGATCGCGACCCGTGAGCTGCGCACCCGCAAGGTGCGCAAGGTGCCCAGCGGCTACGATCCCGAGCTCTATGTCACCGAGCGGTTGTGGCTGCCGGCCCGGGATGGCGCGTCGGTACCGGTGTCCCTCATCCGTCGTCGCGATCTGCCTCTCGACGGCAGCGGCAGGCTCTACCTCACCGGTTACGGAGCCTATGGCAGCGCCTTCTCGCCCACCTTCTCTGCCGCCCGGCTCAGTCTGCTCGAGCGTGGCTACAGCTGCGCCATTGCCCACATTCGGGGTGGCGACGATCTTGGCTATGCCTGGTACGAGGCCGGCAAGCTCGAGCAGCGCTGGAACACCTTCAATGATTTCGAGGACGTGGCCCGGGGGCTGATCGCCGCCGGCTACAGCCGCCCGGGCCGCATCGCCATCTCCGGTGGCAGCGCCGGCGGCGAGCTGATGGGCGTGGTCATGAATCGGGCGCCGGAGCTGTGGGGGGCCGTAGTGGCCCATGTGCCCTTTGTGGATGTGCTGCAGACCATGCTCGATGGCAACCTGCCGCTGACGCCCATCGAATGGCCCGAGTGGGGCAATCCCATCGAAAGTGCGGACCATTTCGATCTCATCCGGAGTTACTCCCCTTATGACAACGTGGTCGAGGGGCATTTCCCGCCGCTGCTGGTCACGGCCGGCATCAATGATCCGCGGGTGACCTACTGGGAGCCTGCCAAGTGGGTCGCCAAACTCAGGGAACTGCGTCGTGACGACAACGTCATGCTGCTGAAGACCAACATGAATGCGGGCCACGGCGGCGTCTCCGGCCGCTGGGATTCCCTGCGCGAGCTGGCAGAGGAGTACGCGTTCATTCTGGCAACCTGCGGCATGCCTGATGATGCGCAGTCATAGCCGGCTGCGGTCGGGCAAACGCTGTGGCCCTGGTCTAGACTTGAGCGTGGACCGATGGTGGTGAGTCGGCCGATGAATGATGAGGGACTATTGTCGATGGTCGACGATTCCGGGGCGGGCCTGCGCTTCCTCGATGATCTGCTGCAGCGGCTGCTCATCACGACAGGGGCGGATCAGGTACTGGTGGGCAACCTGTCGGAGGATGGCCTGCGGGTGGGGGTGCAGCGTCTGCTGGTGGCTGGCAAACCCGTGGCCATGACCGAGTACCTGCTGATCGGAACCCCCTGCGAAAAGGTCTTCGAAAGTGAACTCAGTGTCATTGCCGACGGGGTGGCCGAGCGCTTCCCCGACGATGCCATGCTGGCTGAGGCGGGGATCGAGGGCTATGCCGGCATCCGGCTGATCGGCGAGGGCGGTTCTTCGAAAGGCATCCTCGTGCTGCTGTTCGAACGCCCCATCCGCGACGTCGACGGCGTCGCCGATACCCTGGAGCGCGCCGCGCCCCGGGTCACCCTGGAGTTGGAGCGGCTGCGTTACGAGCAGCGCCTCGCCCAGAGCGAGCAGCGCTATCGTGCCCTGGTGGAGACATCCTTAGACGGCGTGCTGGTCCATCGCAACTTCGACCTGCTCTACGTCAATCCGGCCGCAGCCAGGCTGGTGGGCTACGAGTCGTCGGAGGCACTTCTGGCCGTGGGTTCGGCCCTTGAGCTGCTGCCGCCGGAAGAGCGGGCCCTGGCCCATGAACGCGTGGCGGCGCGCCGTCGTGACGAGCACGTGGAACGGGACTACGACATGGACGTGCTGCACCGGGACGGTCGCCGGATCAGGCTCAGGACCCTGGTGTCCCAGGTGGAGTGGGATGGTGAACCGGCCTGGCAGGTGGTCGTCACCGACGCCAGCGAACGTACCGAGGCGGACGAACGGGCGGCCCAGGCCCTGCGGCTGGAGTCCATCGGCAAGCTCACCGGAGGCATTGCCCACGACTTCAACAATCTGCTGGCGGTGGTGCTCGGCAACCTCGAACTCATCGATGCCAGAATCACCGAGCCGAAGACCCGCGAGCTCCTGCGCCAGGCCAGTGCGGCTGCGGAGCGCGGTTCGGAGCTGACGCGCCGGCTGCTGTCCTTTGCCCGTCGTCAGCCCTTGCAGCCGGTGGCGGTGCTGCTCGAGGACCTGCTGGCGGAAACCCGCAGCATGCTGGCGATGACCCTGCGCCCGGAGATCGAACTGCACGTGGAACAGCAGCTGCGGGTCCCCGTGCTGGCGGATCCCACCCAGCTGCAGATGGCCCTGCTGAACCTGGCCAACAATGCCCAGGATGCCATTCTGGGGCCGGGGAGCATCACCATCCGCACCTCCCAGCAGGCGCCTGCGGCCCTGCGTGGCCGCTTTCGTCAGGTGCAGGCCGTCGCTCATGCCTGCATCGAGGTGGTGGACACCGGCGTGGGCATGCCTCCGGAGGTGCGTGATCGCGCCTTCGAACCCTTCTTCAGCACCAAACAGGCTGTGCAGGGGTCCGGGCTCGGCCTGTCCATGGTGCATGGCTTCGTGCGGCAGTCCCGCGGCCATATCGAGCTCGATAGCGCCGAGGGCGAAGGGACCTGTATCCGCATTTATCTGCCGCTGGCACCTTCTGAGGTCAGGGCATCGCTTTTGCCTGAAGCGGCGCAGCAGACCGCAAAGGGTCAGGGGCGCATTCTCGTGGTGGAGGATGAGCCCTCGGTGCGGGAAGTCACCGTGGCCATGCTGCGCAGCTTCGGCTACGAGGTGTTTGCCGCTGCCGACGGCTCCGGAGCCCGCAACATCCTGGCTCAAGAACAGGTGGACCTGCTGCTGTCGGACGTGGTGCTGCCGGGTGAGCGGGGACCGGAGATCGCTGCCGAAGTCCTCGAGCGCAAGCCTGAGCTGCGGGTGATGTTCATGTCCGGCTACACGGATACCGAGGTGTTCCAGAGCTTTCCCGATCGCGGTCGGGTGCGGCTGCTGCAGAAACCCTTTCGACGGGAGACGCTCAGGGTGCAGGTGGCGGAAGTGCTGGCCGAGGCCGCAACCGGGACTGCCACGAGCCGGTGAGCGGCATTCCGGCAGAACTCGGGGCCCTGGACGCCTGGCTGGCTGAGCGCGAGGCGCGGCAGGCCGATCTGCGTCCCGACAATCATGCCCGGATTGTGTGGGCTGGCGGGGAACGGCTGCGGCGGCCGCTGGCCATGGTCTATCTGCACGGCTTCTCTGCCAGTCCCATGGAGACGAACCCGCTCTGCGACCTGCTGGCCGGAGAACTCGGCGCCCATCTTTATCTGCCCCGCCTGCGGGGACACGGGCGTTCGCCGGCCGCGCTGGCCCAGGCGGATGACGCTGATTGGCTGAGCGACGCCAGGGAGGCCCTGGAAGTGGGCTTGCGCCTGGGCGAACGGGTGGTGCTGGTCGGGACGTCCACCGGCGGCACCCTGGCCACGCTGCTGGCGGCGGAGGCGGCGGAGAGCGTCGCAGCGCTGATCCTGATTGCGCCGAACTTCGGTCTCGCGGACCGGCGCACGGCACTCCTGACCTGGCCGGGCGCCCGGCGCTGGCTGCATTGGCTGGTGGGGCGGGAGCGGATCGTCGAAGCCGACAACGACGCCCATGCCCGCTACTGGACCCTGCGCTATGCCACCCACACCCTGGTGTCCATGTATGCCCTGGTGCGGCGCCTGAAACGGCATGTGCGTCCCGAACAGCTGACCGTGCCGGTGCTGGCGGTGTTCTGCGACGAGGATCAGGTGGTGGATGCCCGGCGGACGCGAGCCTTCATGTCGCGACTGCCTGACGGGGAGATCATGACCATTGCCGCACAGGGCCCGGGTTCCCAGCATGTGGTGGTGGGCGATGCCTTCGGGCCGCAGAACACTGCTGCCGTGCTGGCGCGGTGCCGGGACTTCCTCAGTCGCCGGGCCCTTCCTTCAGCTGCCTGAGCATCCTGCCGACGTCGCCGGACGTGAAAGGCTTGCGCAGGACGGCCGCAAATGGAAACAGGGGCTGCGAGCCTTGCGGCAGCAGGCCGCCGGTGGTGAGGACGAGGTCTGCACCCGGGTAGCGCTCGCGCAGGAACTGGCCCACCTCCACGCCGTTCTCACGGCCCAGCGCAAGGTCCACGATGATCAGCTCCGGTGCCTTCGGCAGATCGGCATTGCGGGCATCGGCGCCTGTGGCTGCGCTGTGGCCGTCGTAGCCGTAGCGGGCGAGCAGCCGGCTGAGCAGTTTGAGAATCATGGGATCGTCATCGACCACGAGGGCCAGGGGGCGGCCCTCGGCCGGCCGTTCGCCGTTCGCCTTGGTCACTGGCAGGATGACCCTGACGCGGGTGCCCCGGCCGGGCTCGCTGTCGATGCGGAGATGACCACGATGCTGTTCGACCAAGGCATTGACCGTCGGCAATCCGAGCCCCGAGCCCTGATCGCCCTTGGTGGTGAAATAGGGTTCGAGAACACGGGCCTTGACCGCTTCGGTCATACCGACGCCGTCGTCGCTGACGCAGAGCTCCACGGCCTGTTGGCCGCGCTCGTCACGGATGGCCCGGGAGCGGATCTGGATGCTGCCGCGGTCGGCGATGGCTGCGCCGGCATTGACCAGCAGGTTGTAGAGCACCTGCTGCAGCATGCTCTCGCTGCTCTCGACGAGCATTTCGCAGGCAAGGTCGGTGGTGATGTCGATGCGCTTGGGCAGGGCCCGGCGCAGCACGCTGACGATCTGCTGGACGATGCGATCGAAATCGAAGCTGGCAGCCGCCTGATCGGTCTGAGCGCCGCGGCGGCCGAAGGCGGTCAGGCCGCGGGCGAGATCGCTGGCGTCGGCGGCCGCTTCGAGTACTGCGGTCAGGTCGTCCCGGATGCGGCCGGCGTCATGGCTGCCGTCTTCGAGGTCTTCGAGGGCGAAGGCGGTCAGGTTCTGGATGACGGTGAGGGCGTTGTTGAAGTCATGGGCCACGCCCGCGACCATGTCTGACAGTTTCGCCATGCCGCGGGTCTCGCGGGTCAGGGCGCGCTGCTCCGCCAGCAGGGCGTCGATCTGCTCCTGCTCGCTGGCGTCGCGGCCCGTCATCAGCCACCAGCGCAGTTCGCCGTGGGCGTCGGGCAGCGGCGTGATCGTCCAGTCGGCCCGGAAACTGCTGCCATCGGTGCGCAGGAAGGTGGAGCGGCCGTGGATCGATCGCCCCGCCAGGGCGGTGGGGAGCAGCCGCCGCAGCTCGTCCCGGGTGGCGGTGGGATAGTGCCGGGAGGGCTGGATGCGTTCCGGTTCGGCTCGGGGGTACCCGAGCAGGTCGTAGAACGCCGGGTTGGCCCACAGCACCCTTTCCCCGGTGGGCTCGCTCTTCGCGTCCGTGACTGCCACGGGATTCGGAATGTGCTCCACCGCGGCGGAGAGGATGGCCAGGCGCTCGTCCAGGGTGTTGGCGGCGGCCTTGGCCGGTTTCTGCTTGTGCCCATCGGGGTTCGGCTTGGAAATGGCAGCTTACTCCTGGTGGCGGACCTTTCCCCGCCCATGGTATCGCAGCATGGGGCCGCAGCGGGCAGAGTTCACGCCGCGGTAATCACCCCCCTTACGGCTTCCTCCAGGGTCTGGCCGTGGCCATGAAAGAAGTGGTCGCTGCCGTTCACGACCCGGACCCTGGCAGCTGGCTCCAGGGACTCGGCCCAGTGCTGGACGCTGTCCACTGGAGCGAAGTCGTCGCGATCCCCGAGCAGCACATGCACGCCCACCTCGGCGGGGAGGCCGCCGCTGAAATCCATCAGGTCCACCGGCGGTGCGATGAGAATCAGGCCGTCCGGTGCTTGCTGTCTTGCTGCGGCCCAGGCCATGCAGGCGCCGAAGGAGTAGCCGAGCAGCCACAGCGGGCCGCGGGGTTGCTGCTGCCGCGCGAATGCCATCGCCGCCAGGACGTCCTCGACCTCGCCGTTGCCGTCATCGTGCCTGCCGGCGCTGCTGCCGACGCCACGAAAGTTGAAGCGCAGGCAGTTCAGGCCGGCCGCCAGCATGGCCCCTGCTGCAAAGGCGAGCACCGAGTCGTGCATGTTGCCGCCGTACTGGGGATGAGGATGGCAGAGGACGGCAATGCCCTGGGGCGTGCTGACTTCATCAATGCGCGCTTCAAGGCTGCCTTCTGGTCCCTGTAGATCGATCGTCGCATGGGGCATGTCCGGTAGGTCCTGGCGGTCATGAGATGGCCACCATCAGAAACGAACGCGGGCCCAGGGGGAATAGCCCAGGGGCCCCCGGGGCACCGTGATGGCGTGGTGGGCGGCCGGTTT
>JAFIFJ010000131.1 GCA_020832085.1 Gammaproteobacteria bacterium
CTGCCATCGTTCAGGCCTGCCTCGTGGGCATCGCCATGCATCGCCTGGGTCTGGACCCGGGCCGTCTGAGTCCCATCTCCATCGATCCCGCGCAGGACGACTACCACCAAAGGCAGGGGGGCTGACATGAGGACTGACGTCAGAGTGCCGAGCCTTCCCATGCCCCTCCTTGCCGCCTTCATGCTGGGGGTCGTGCTCAGCGCCGCCGGCATGCCTCCGGCAGCGGCCCAGGGTGGCGGTGCGGATCACATTCCCGCCGAACTGCTGCCCAAGCTCTCCGAGCTCTCCAGGGAACAGCTGGAGTTCTTCCGGGGCCCTGATCCGGTGCGCGTGATGGGTTCCCGCGCCCAACTGGTGCGGATTCTGGAACAGCGCAGCCCGGAGCAGATCAAGCTGTTCGTGGCTGACATGATGCAGGTGGTCGAAGCCTTCAAGTACGAGGAAGGTGTCGACATGGGCGAGATCCCCCTGAATCCGGAAGCGACGGCCTTCAATGGTCACACCGTGGTGATTCCGGAGATTCTCAAGGAGAGGCGGCGGGATCCGGGTCCCTTCAGCCTCAACCGCTACGTGGATGAATGGGGTGGCATTCCCACCTTCGCCGGTGCGCCGGTGGCGATCACACCGGAAGACCTGCGGGTCGGGCGGGTGGACATCGCCATAGCGGGCATTCCCGTCAACTTCAGCAGCGGCCGGCGCGATGCCCAGAACGGCCCTGGCGCCCTGCGGCTGATGCACGGCATGGCCGATCGCGATGTCTATTCCATGGTGGATCCCGCCTCGGTGCTGAGCATCGTCGACTACGGCGATTTCTCCGTCGATCATCTCAGCGTCGAACGCAGCATCGATCACGTTCACGACATGGTCTATGAGGTCATCGGGGCCGGGGCCGTGCCCTTCCTGGTGGGAGGTGATCACTCGGTGATGTATCCCACCGTCCGCGCCGTCCGGGCGGCCCATCCGGAGCAGGCTCTGAAGGTGGTGCACTTCGGTGCCCACTACAACGCTGAGCGCACCCGTGCCCACAGCCTCACGGATCGTGATGCCATCTACCGGCTGCTCCGCGAGGGCGTGGTGGACGGCTCCAACCTCATTCAGGTGGGCTTGCGGGGGCCACGGCTCACACCGGAAGCCCTGGTCTGGCTGCGGGAACAGGGCGTGCGCTATCACACCATGGCCGAAGTGGAGCGGCGCGGCTGGCCGGCGGTCATGGAGCGGGTGATCGACGAGGCGAAGTCAGGCGGGGAACGGGTCTACATCTCCTTCGACGTCAGCGTGCTCGACCCGAGTCAGCTGGCGGCGGCGGGCCGGGCGGCACCCGGTGGGCTCACCGTCCGTGAGTTGACCCCTCTGCTGCGGCGTCTTTGCGCCGAGACCGAGATCGCCGGTTTCGAACTCATGGACTTAGCACCCATGCTCGATCTGAGCTACGTCAGCACCATGAACGCCAACCACATGCTCAATGCCTGTCTTGCCGGTGTGGCCATGCGCCGATCGGGGCTGGTGTCCAACCACTATCTGGATGCCATGAGCGTCGATCACGGGCAGCCGTGAACCGTCGAACCTGAGCCCGGTCGGGCGTATCCTTGAAGCAGACGGGCACTGTGCCCGTCTGCCTGGGGAGGCCGCCATGCTCAGGAGAGAAGGCCGCTGGATCTGATACGACCACCTGCAGCCGCTCTGCGACCCTTCGTGCAGTGCCTGTGGTTCAAGCAGGCCGTGCCGAGCCCGGCGCCGCGGGAACGGGTTCTGCCCACCGGCACCATGCACATCGCCTTCAGGCTCGCGCCGGAACCCATCCGTGTCTATCGCTCGGATCACGACCCCCACGGCGACGCCCTTTCCTGGGGTGTCGTCGGCGGTGCGCGCAGCAGCGCCTTCTTCAAGGACGTCCTGGTTCCGGCACGTTCCGTGGGGGCCATGCTGCGTCCGGGGGCAGCCTCGGCCTTGCTCGGCTGTGCGGCTGACAGTCTGGCTGAACGCCACCTGCCGCTGTCCGCATTCTGGGGCGATCGCGCGCACCGGCTGGGTGAGCGCCTGATGGGCATCGGTGACGCGGAGGAAGCTTTGGCGCTTTTTGAAGCGGCGCTGCTGGCTCGATTGCCGCGCGTGCGTGGGCTGCATCCCGCAGTGGCGGCAGCCCTCGAACACTTCACTGACGGCGAACCGGTGGCGGCCGCCCATGCCGCCAGCGGCTACAGCCAGCGCGGCTTCATTGCCCTGTTCCGGCGTGAAGTGGGGCTGGCACCGAAACGCTACTGCCGGGTCCTGCGTCTGCAGCAGACCCTGGCCCACTGGAGTGAGGCACCAGCCAGCGGGCTGGCTGATCTGGCGCTGCAGGCAGGCTACAGCGATCAGGCCCATTTCCAGCGCGAGTTCCGCGCCTTGACCGGCATCACCCCGGGCACCTTCCGCACCTTGTCGCCGTCGCTGTCCCACCACGTGCCACTGACGTCAGATTCGTTCAATCCGAACGGGGCCGAGGTCTCCTAGTCTGCCGATTGGATAGCCATCAGGTCTGAAAATCGAGGTGAATCATGCAAGCTAAGGAGATCTTCCCCTATCTGCATGTCCGTGGCGCCGCTGACGCCATAGATTTCTACCAGCGCGCCTTCGGCGCCCGCGAGAAGTTCCGGCTGGCAGAGCCCTCCGGTCGCATAGGTCACGCGGAGCTCGATTTTGGCTGCGCGATGCTGATGCTCGCCGACGAGTTTCCCGAGTTCGACATTCAGGGCCCTGCGGCCCGTGGCGGCACGACGGTCACCCTGCACCTGCATGTGGATGATGCGGACGCCTGGATCGCGCGGGCGGTGGCGGCCGGTGCCGAACTGGAGCGGGAGGCTGCCGATCAGTTCTACGGCGAACGCTCAGGCAGCGTCCGCGACCCCTTCGGCCACCGCTGGAACATCGGCCACAGCATCGAGGAGGTGACTGCCGAGGAAATGCAGCGGCGTTACGACGCGATGATGTCGCAGTCGGAGTGATGCGTTCTGCGTTGTGGTGGGAGCGGAATTGGCCCTATGGGAGCGAACTGAACCTACAGTGCAAGTTCGCAGTTGTTGCCAAGGAGAGGTGAAACGCCGTGAGAATGATTCTGTACACACTATTCTGCACGCTAGGCAGTTTGGCGCTAGCCGACGACTACAGGCCTACCAACGAAGAGCTGCAAACCTACTTTTCTGCTAGAGATTCAAGCGGTTCTCCAGGTTCCAATCGATCAAGCACAGAGGACTCGGAAGCATTCGATCGTGTAGCAGCGCTTGCCCTTTTGCAGTCCTCCCTGAAGCTGAACGACTCAGATCGGGAGGTCTTCAATCGCATGCTGGAAAAAGCAAACGTCGAGGGCGCGTCGCTATTTGCGGAGTTTCATCAGGGAGTTTGTAATCGCCTGCTGGGAGAAGATGTTCGTACCATCAATGCGGTGGAGTTCGCGAGTCTCGTTCACGATGAAGAAGACAAGCTGTTCGCATTCTTCGGTGAACAATATCGTGACCTGACTGCCAGCCTGAGCGCTGAGGGCGTGCAGGAAACGGAACGCGTCCTGGCCAAACATGCTCGAATCGGGGCAAGCAGACCTCGATTCGACCTCAATCAGATGTTTTCCGGGGGTTCATACGTTGGGCTCTACTTGATCAAGGAGAACTGCAAGAGGAGGGCTGACAGCGAATCCGTGATCACTGGAACGACTGAAAACTAGGCGGACAGGAAAAAGCAGGTGCTTTCCCTGCGTGCTTCAGCCGCCCAGGGGCCGAAAGAACGTGACCACGGGCTGCCAGGTCCAGCCGCTGCTGGTGATGGCCTCGATCAGCGGCGCCTTCATCTCATAGGCATCCAAGCGGTAGCGGTAGTCCTCGCGGAGGACCCAGCCACGTTCGGGGTCATGGGTGAGCCCGATCTGCCGACCCGCTTCGAGTCCGGAAAAGTCCACGCCCCGCGACCAGGCGAAGCGAAGGGCGAAGCTGAACGGACCCCTTCCCGTTTGCATGCTGCGCGCCGTCTCGATGACCCGGACTTTGCGTGCGCGCGCATCGAGCTCGAGCTGCAGGTGCCGAACCTGCCGCAGGCTGCCACTTCGCAAGAGGTTCGACCAACGCGCATCAGCTACCTGCCACTGGGCCAGCAAGCGCCCGTTCCGACCCTCCTCGATGCGGAACGGTACGTCCAGGTCATTGATTGCGAGGATGCGCTGCCTGAGTGCGTCCGCAGACAGCTGCGACGTACTTCGCTTCGGCGCGATGCGTGCTGCCCAGCCCGCACCGCGGCACATGAAGACGGCATACAGGAGTAGGTAGGCCACCCCCGCCGCGACGGTCGCCTGCAGGTGCTCGGTGGTGACCACCCACAGCCAGTTGGCTTCAGGGTTCTCCGCGATGAAGTCCAGCGACTCGAAGTGGGTGGTGAGCAGGTCCGTATCGGGTGCCGTCAGATGGATCACGAACTCGGATACGGGCAGGACGAGACCCGCGCGTCCGGATTCCCGATGACGATAGCGGACGACCTCCCCTGTGGAGTTGGTGAAGCTTTTGGGGATGGAGTTGGCGAGACGCCGTGCCGCAGCGCGCGCTTCTTCTGCGCTGTCGTAGCGCTGGACCAGCACGCGCCCGTCGTCGGGTGACCTGCGCTCCGAGAACCATTCCGATCCCGGCCTGTCGCCGACGAGCACATAGGGCGGCGGTCCGAAGAAACCCGCGTGCAGGGCCGCGCCCAGGGGCAGGAGCAAAGCTGCGAAAACGAGCAGGAAATACGTTGCGACTCGGATCATCGGTTCCCCCGCCGGCGCCGTCCCTTATTGCGCGTGCACTCGATTATGAGCGCAGGTGCCTGTTGTCGCGAACCCTAAGCTTGCTGCCGCGAACTTCGGGTCCGGCGCGAGCTGTGGTCGTGGCCGTGCGAGCAGGGCAAGCGCCGTGGCACGGGCGACCAATCCTCCGCTGCGGGCTAAGTCCTTTTCGTGCCTGCCTTAAGCAAGCCCGGCGTTTCAGCAACGGTCAGAGAGGCCATCGAGGTAGCGCTTGCCATCGATGTCCCACACCCAGATGCCTTCGCCCCGCGTCAGCATCACGTCGAGCGGGTGGGAGTTGTGCGCGCCGAGGCGGGATTTTATCTCGTGCAGCTGCGCGGTGAAGCGTTGCTGCGTGGCCATGATGGGCCCATCGGGTAGCTGCCAGCTGACTACAGCAATGCCGGGCACCCGCGGTCAAGATGCCCGGTTGCTTTTCGGCGCCGGCGCCGCCGTGGCCACCCACGAAAGGATGATTCAGTAAGCGTTTGAGTTGATGGGTTGAATTGGCCTGACTTCGCTCTGAATCATCTTCCCCGTCCAGGGTGAGAGCCATGTATCGACCGCTCGACGCACCACGAGAGCAGATGCTCCGCCATGCGTTCCGGGTCTTCTTCGTGCGCGGGTCCCTCGGCCGTCCAGCCCTTATAGGCGGCCTGGACCATGCGTCCGTAGTGGGTGTCGCTCCAGGTATCCCAGCTGCCGCGATAGCCGCGTCCTTCAACGTGTACCGTCAACTCACGCATCCCGCATCACTCCCATTGCCCTGCACGATTATTCGATTCTGACCCGCACCACCTCCGCCAGCGACGTGATGCCTTGACGCGCCAGGCTGAGTGCGTTGGTCGTGAGCGGAATCATGCCATCGTTCTGCGCCAGACTGGCGAGCTCCACCGCACTCGCTCCGTCGGCGATCCGAGCGCGCAGCTCCGGGGTGATGATCATCAGCTCGTAGACGGCATGGCGTCCGAGGTACCCGGTGCCGTGGCAGTTATGGCAACCCGCTCCTCGGACGAATGCCTCGCTGGACTCCACTCCGACCAGCTTTGCCATTGCGGGTTCGATCGACTCGGCGGCCACGCAATGGGGGCAGTTGCGCCTTACCAACCGCTGCGCAAGGACCGCAAGCAGGCTCGAGCTGACGAGATAGGGCTCGATTCCGATTTCGACGAGACGCGTCACGGCGGTCGCGGCGTCGTTGGTATGCAGCGTCGACAATACGAGATGACCGGTAAGCGAAGCCTCCACCGCGATCTTGGCCGTTTCCTGATCTCTGATCTCGCCGATCATGACTGCATCCGGGTCGTGCCTGAGAATGTGCCGCAGGGCCTTGGCGAACGTGAGTCCTGCCGCAGTGTTGACCTGAATTTGATTGACTTCTGGTAGCCGGTACTCAACCGGATTCTCGACGGTCACGACATTGAGATGACGAGGACGCAGCGCCTGCAGCGCGGCGTACAAGGTTGTCGACTTGCCGCAGCCGGTCGGTCCCGTGACCAGCAGCAAGCCGGTCGTGCGCGTCAGTAGATCAGCGAAGCGATTGGCATCCGCCTCGGTGAAGCCGAGTTTGCCAAGATCACGGAGCCCCTCGCTGGCATCGAGTACGCGGACGACTACGCTCTCGCCCTGAACCATGGGAATGCAGGACAAGCGCAGGTCCACGTCGCTGTTGCCGAGGAGCATCCGTGAGCGACCGTCTTGCGGCACACGGTGCTCCGCCACATTCATGCCGCCAATGGTCTTCAATCTCGATACGACCGCCGGCAGCAGTGTCTTGTCCAGATGACGCAGCGTGACCAGCTCGCCATCGATCCGGAAAAGGACTTCAACGCTGTCTTCGAGGGGCCGGATGTGAATGTCCGAGGCTCGCTGACGAATGGCATCCGTAAGCAGATTCTGGACCAACTGAACGACTGGCGCGTGATGTGCCAGCGCTGCCAGGTCCCCTTCGTTACTCGGACGCTGTAACGCCCGGATGCTCTGCTGAATCTCGGCGAGCGCCGTTGCGTCTTCGTTGGGGCCGTACGCCTCCACGATGGCTCGCTGCAGGTCTTCCGATCGCGCCATCACGAGTTCCACGATGCAGTCTGTCCTGAACCCGAGCATCCGCTCCAATTCGGCGTCACTCGGATCGGTGCAGGCGACCACCAGAACGGGACCGTCGAAACACAACGGCAATACTTGATTTGACCGGGCCCAGCTTGCAGTGAGGGTCGCGACCGCTTCCGGGTCGCGGCGGAAATGCTCGACATCGACCATGGGTGCCGACGTGCTCGCTGCCCGGGCGAGATCCAGCGCGTCCTGACTGATCTTCCCCTGCTGCAGCAGGACGGATTCCGGCGTTTCACCAAGCCGCAGCATCGGTCTGACCCGCTCCAGTTCCTGGGGCGCGATGACACCTTGCTCGATCAGCCAGGAGACCGGTGATCGGGGAATTGCGAGTCTATGCTGACGCAGTGCCGCCTGCAGTTGCTCGGTGCTTCGAACAACAGCAAGGACTGTATCTGAGAGTGGTTTAGCTGGACCGCCCTGCTCTACGACTGCTCGCTCGGACATCTGTGCCCTACTCCAAATGGCGACAGTGATGCGGGGATTTCGCACATTTCGTGCCAGGGCACCTGAAAGGCTTGTCCAGCGACAGCCCGCGCGCGTCGCGTGGCGCCCCAACGGCGCCACCATGCCGCAGACCGCGGCTTTGCCGAGCAGAGGTCCATGTCTGCCCGGTCTCAGGAACGCGGCGGGCGCGTGGGCGGGGTGCTCAATACGCTCAGCTGACCGTCTCAGGTACGGGGCTGCAGGGGCGGAAACTGACGTGTTGCGTCCAAAGCTGACACGGCAGAAAGGGCTGACGGGGTCAGGCCAATGTCATCCTCACCATCTTTGCGCTGAACGCTCTCTCCTGATCAGCGCAGCATCCCCAGGGCGAGGACGATGATCAGTAAGCCGAAGACGCCGACGCCGGGCAGCAGCAGCGGCGGCAACAATGGCAGCAGACAGAGAACTTTCAGCTACCCAGTGCCGTGATGCCGGGTCATCAAGCCTCCTGTTGGTTGGGGACAGTCCCCAGCATGCTTCCCGGTGATGCCGAATGGCAAAGACTTACATGCACCCGTGCTCGACACACCACACGGCGCAGAAGGGAAACGCCAGTCTCATCCATGTATTCATCTGGCTCGACCGACCTGGGAGGGCTGGGACCCATGCACCAGTGGCCCCAGCCCTGAAAGATGACAGTTGTATGACATGCATCAATTGCAAGGCCACCCAGACATGGAATGATCATCCCCTTACGGCGAAGGCAACAATCCTTGCGGGCCTGAAGTTGGCCGAGGTCACGCAATCGTCATGGCGGCGAGGCAGGCACCGCCTGCTGCGTCGGAATTTCAATCGGGGTGTCGATGACAGATTACGAGTCGCAAACGAAACGTCGCGAAGCGCGAAAAGAGCGCGCCAAAGTTCGCCGATCAGACGACGATCGCGAACACCGTGTCCGCAGCGGCGACGCCGCCACGGACCCGACTAGCGACGGCATAGAGCGCTTCGAAACGGAGCAAGCCATCCTAGGCGCCCGAGAGGCGCAGAAAGTCGCCATCGAGGACATCGTCCAGATCAATGGCGAAAAAGACATCTACGCGCTCGCCGATCATCTCGGCGCCGTCCTGAAAGGCGCCTCCCCCGACGATCTGGCCGTGCTGCGCCGCACGCTTTTCCAGGAGGAACTGGCTGCCACCGCCACTACCGGAGTCAAGGCTGACGACGAACTCGCTACCGATTGGCGTTCGGGGGGTTATCCCTATGAGAACCTGATGAGCCGCAAGAACTATGAAAAGCAAAAGTACCGGCTTCAGGTGGAACTGCTCAAACTTCAGAAGTGGGTTCGTGCCACCGGCCAGCGCGTCGTGATCCTCTTTGAAGGACGCGACGCCGCCGGCAAGGGCGGTGCCATCAAGCGCTTCATGGAACACCTCAACCCGCGTGGTGCGCGGGTCGTGGCGCTCGAGAAGCCGACCCAGACCGAGTCCGGCCAGTGGTACTTTCAACGCTACATCCAGCATCTGCCGACGGCAGGCGAAATCGTTCTGTTCGACCGCTCCTGGTACAACAGATCCGGCGTCGAGCGCGTGATGGACTTCTGCACCGAGGAAGAGTACGCGGAGTTCATGCGTCAGGCGCCGGAATTCGAGCGCAATCTGGTACGCAGCGGCATCCATTTGATCAAGTTCTGGTTTTCGGTGAGCCGCCAGGAGCAGAAGCGCCGATTCAAGGAACGCGAAGCGCACCCGCTGAAGCAATGGAAGCTCAGTCCCATCGATCTCGCTTCCCTGGACAAGTGGGAGGACTACACCCGCGCCAAGGAGGCCATGTTCTTCTACACCGACACCGCCGATGCACCCTGGACAGTGGTCAAGTCAGACTGCAAGAAGCGGGCGCGATTGAATGCCATGCGCTACGTCCTGCATAAGCTGCCCTATTCGGACAAGGGCCAATCCGAAGTGGGCCCCATCGATCCTCTCCTGGTAGGCCGCGCCAGTGTGGTCTACGAGGAGGGCGAGAACGAGAGCCTCCCCATTCTCTGATCTGCTCAAGGGCGGGACGACGGGTCAGCGGCGATTGAACACCGGTGTCCGCTCTTCCGTGAACGAGCGCATCCCTTCGCGGAAATCCTCGGATCGGAACGGGTTCAGCACCGACATGGGCGCGTGATGCGAATGACTCTCGAAGTGCTGAGTCAGGGCATGCTGAATCAGCCGCTTCATCTCCGCTCAGACCGGCCGATGGCGTCGGCATTGATCAAGCGTAATGCCATGGACCCTGCCAGTGATGCAATGGCCTCCAATACTCACCGACTTACCGGTCATGGATGTGGCGTGGATGACGGCGCGCTCGATGTCGCTGATAGTCGGTCGCCCCCATGCGCTTAGATGGCCCGTTTTGGCCCGCAAGAGTAGGTTCTAAGGGGATGGGCCGGCGTCGCGAAGCCCCCCGTAATCTGAAAATCAATAACTTAGTGTGGCTTGGCGTGGTCTCACCCCGAGTTCCCCGCGCACCCCCTGCGCCTCGGTCGCGCCCGGCGAGCTCATCCTCCTGTCAATTATTTTTACAGGTTTGCGAGGGGTGAATTGTTGGCGAGACGCCGTGCCGCAGCGCGCGCTTCTTCTGCGCTGTCGTAGCGGGGGACCAGCACGCGCCCCTTGTTGCGCGTGCGCTCGATGATGAGCCCAGGTGCCCGTTGTCGCGAACCCGAAGCTTGCGCGGGGCGGCGCGCCAGGCATCCGTATCGGGGTAGACCATGCGCGCACCCTTTGCCGCGACCGCCGCCGGGATAGCGCCTTTGCGCCGGTTTGGAAAGCGACACGCTCAGGCCGGCTGCAGCGCCGCGACCACGCGCTGGGCGTCGTCCTCCCACCCCGGCGGTACCGGCAGGCTGAGCACCTTGAGGCCGCGCGCCGAGGTGACGCTGCCTGCGCCGGCGTTGTAGGTAAAACGCGCCTCGGCGAACTGCAGCGCCAGCACAGGATCGGGCGGGCCGGTCAGCGTGACACCCGCGAACTGCAGCAGCGGGTGGTTCACAAACGTCGCGAACTCGCCGCCGACGATGGCGCCCTGCGGGCCGATGATCGCGACATGGCCGTGGCGGATGATGGCACGGTCCATGATCCCGTTGACGATATCGCAGATCAGGCCGATGCCCCCGAACAACCCCAGCGCCCCGCTGGCGAACTGCCACCCGTCCGGTGCGGTGATGCGAAAGTCGGCGCCGCTGGACGACGGCTGCCAGCCCATGAACCACGGCCCCACGACCGTCACCAGCCCCGCGATGAAGGCGCCCAGCAGGCCCAGGATCACCGTCCACGGCAGCCGCCGACGCAGCGTGCGGCGAGCGTGGGCGGACCATAGCGCCGGCGGCACATGCCAGTGCAGCCATGCGCCTTGCGTCTGCATGGCGCGGATCGCGGCCCGCGCCTTGCGCCGCTTGAGGCTTTCGGACAGCACGCCGATCAGCCCGAGCAAGGCCACCACGCCGGGGATGCCGCCCAAAAAGGCATACTCGGTGGTCAGCAGCCATCCCAGCCCGGCCAGTCCCGCCAGCGTCACGACCCAGGCCATGCGGATCACCAAAGTGCCGCACAGCCAGGGATCCACCGGCGGCGCGGGGGCGGTCATTCCTCCAGCATCCGGCCGGCCATCTCGGCCGGGTCGCGTGACTGCCGGGTGGGGTCATGGCGCCGCCAGGTCTCGAAAGCGGTGGACCGCCGCGCGGCGGAGCGGGCGTCGGCGCTGAACTGCTCGTCGCGAAGGTCCGTCAGCCCCTCCTTCAGGTACCGCTGGAACCCGTCGCGGCAGGTGATGCGGTTGCCGGTCCAGTTGTGGAAAGACGCCTGCGCGACGATCCGCCCGATGTTGTCGTCATCGGCGTCGGTCGCGGTCTCGGGCGAGGACAGAACATAGCGGCTGTTGAAGATGTTCAAGCCCGTGTTCTCCATCGCGCCCATACTGAAGGCGGCGACGATGTTGCGGATAGGAAAATCAACAGGTCCTTCTCGTGCCTGCCGGAAGCATGCCCCGCGTTTCAGCAACGGTCAACGACGTGCCCCTCCGATCTATAGTGATCGGCATGGGAAAAATCTCACGCACCATCGGGTCGGCTTCCTACAAGCCCGAGGCGCTTGCAGGAGAAGGCTACGCGGCCTGCCAGGCCAGATGCTCGTGGCGACAGCCGTTGCTCTGCGGAACAGCCATAGAGGGGATCGCGCCGTTGCGCGTCGGCGGCGATTACTCGGCGATGACCTCGACGATTTCGACCGTGCCGCCGGGCGTGACCCCGATGTCCTCTGACGCGTTGCCGACGTAGATCGATGCCCGCAGCTCGCCGCTGGGAATCACCACCAGTCCCCAATCGCCGCGGGGGACGCCGTCAAATCGGTCAGTCACCCGCGCAAAGCGCACCTCCTCCCCGGCACGCACCGCCACCACATCGCCGAGCTTCACCTCCAGCGGCGCGAGCGCGTCGAACGTAGCGTCGAACTCCAGATTGCCAAAATCCACCTCCAGACTCACGACATCGAGAGTCACAGCGCGCTCCGTTAGTGTGCCGGACCCCACCGGTGCAGGCGGGTCGTAGGTTGCATTGCCCAGGCGCGCCGGGATCTCACCGCTCACCCAGTTGTAGGTGAAAATGAGCGAACGCTGCCTCTCAGCAGGAAGAAATCCGTCCGCCGCATGCCGATCGATCACGTGAACGGCGACCGAGTGTTGGGCAAAGGAGCCGGATGCCGAAGCGAGGTAGGCCAACGGTGCCGCCAACTGATCACGGTGGCTGATCAAAAACAACGGCCGAAGTGGACGCCGCGACGTCGCTGCCACCTCGAACTGACCGTTGAAAATCAGCGCCCCATGCAGACCCTTGGCGAGGGTTGGATTCTCCACCAGCTCGAGCGCGACCGGCGCCAGTGCCCCAGCGGTGTGCAGCACCCTGTAGCGGAACGGACCGTGCTCCGAATCGGTTTTCTCAACGAGCTCTGCCACTGCTGCTGCACTCTCAGCCACCCCGGCGGTCGGTTCGAGCGCCAGGTGCTGCAGGGTCCACCCTGCTGCCAGACGAGCCCTCCAGATCGGATCATCTGCATCGATCGCGGGGGCTTCCGGCGTGCCCAGCGCGACCAAGAGCATGCGGTTGGACTGTTCCGGCTGCCATGAGCTCGAGCCAACAACAGGCCCAGGGTGATCCTGCGCCATGGCGGTACCGGCGATGCCAACGGTCAACACGAGGCTTGCAAGCAATCGGTGTAGGAACCACAACTTTTCGAGTTTCGACGTCATTGAGATCTTCCCCAACGGAGACAAAAGTCTGATTAGCGATCGACGAGGATGCCTTGCAGGTATCTAGACGTCAACGAAGTCAATCGAACCGAGACGCGGCGGACAGGAAAAAGCAACAGGTCCTCTTCGGAATCCCCTGTGGGTGTCCAGCGTCCCGTCGCCAGGGATCCCACCAGGGGTCCTCCCATTCCGGGGCAGCCGCGTGCATGTCATCATGCCCGCCCGGCACAGTACGCACTCCAGGATTCTCGAGGAACCCCGATGACCCAGTCCGATTCCGACGCCGTCCACTTCATATCGCTCGAAGAAGCAGCCGCCATGACCACGGGCACTCGGGTGACGTTCATCCCGGGCATCCCGGCGATGTACTCGGAGGCGCTGAAGAACATCTGTTACGTCAAACGGGTGCCGCTGATCCGCACGCTGCACCCGCTGATGGGCGTAGACGAGGAAACCGGCGAGGACCGTCAGGCCCGGCTCTACGAACTCACCCGCCAGACCAGTCTGCCGACCATGTTCCACGACGAGGAGCGGCCGCGAAGCGTTTGGATCGAGCAACTGGCGCTCGCGGAACGGATCGGCGCGCCAGGCACCCCGAAGCTGATCCCGGACGACTTCGAACAGCGTGTGGAGGTCATGGGGCTGTGCGCTGTGGTGGTCGGCGAGGACGGACTGGTCTGGAACATGAGGATCCTCGCCGACAGTCCACTCGCGCGGAAGTACGGCTACAGCGAGGAAGCGAGCGTGGCCGCGCCGGCCAAGGTCGCGGAGGTGATCCGGCTCGTCGACCGGCGCCTTGAGGCGCAGGCAAGTCGGGGTTCGCCCTACCTGGTCGGGGATGGGATCACGGCGGTCGATGTCTACTGGGCGACGCTCAGCATGACCGTCGCACTGCCGCCGCCGGACATCATGCCGGTCACGAAGCAGAATCAGCGCATGCTGAAGTTCTTCGCGATGAGCGGCGAGATCCCGGAGATCGCGGACGCGCTGTCAGAGCGTATTCGCGATCACCAGCGCTACATCCTGACGACCTACTGCGAGACACCTGCTGTGCTCGGTGGAGATCCGATTTAGGAGCCTTTCGGACTCGGGACTGATCTACTGCGCCGGTGGGATGACGGTCCATGTTCGCGCACTCTTTCGCCACATAGAACCACGATGCTCGTCAACACCTGACGAATCTGTTCGCGCGAGGGGCGGCCCTGGGTTCCCGGTTCCTGTCAACCATGTCCCTGCCGAGCCTAAAGGCCCCTGCCTACGTACCGCCGCAAGGGCATACATCAGGTCCGCCTCGCCTCTCGCACGGACCGCTCGGCAGAGGAGAGCGGCCTGCGCTCGGGTCGATTGCCCATAGATACGCTTGACGTACATAGATACGTCTAGCATAGTCGTCTTCATGATCAAGACGTGGGCAGATCGTGAAGCGGAGAAGATCTTCAACAATGAAGCCTCCCGCCGGCTCGGCTCCCAAGTCAGTAAGCTGGCGCGACGGAAGCTGAAGATGCTTAACGCCGCTACGAACGTGACCGACCTGCGTGTCCCACCGGGCAACCGACTGGAAGCTCTGAAGGGCGATCGCAAGGGCCAGCACAGCATCCGGGTAAATGCCCAGTACCGGATCTGCTTCTACTGGCGCAACGGCGATGCCTTCGACGTCGAGGTCGTGGATTACCACTGAGGAACATCAACATGCCCAGTATGACGCTGAAACCAATGCACCCAGGTGAAGTGCTTCGCGAGGAGTTCATGAAGCCGCTTGGCCTGTCGGCCTATCGCGTGGCAAAGGCGATCGACGTGCCGCCGAACCGCATTCAGGATATCGCACGCGAGGAACTCAATATCACGCCGGGTACGGCGTTGCGCCTGGCGAAGCTGTTCGGCAACTCCGCCG
>JAFIFJ010000132.1 GCA_020832085.1 Gammaproteobacteria bacterium
ATAGCGATAGCGATAGCGATAGAGAGACCGATACCGATACCGATACCGATACCGATAGCGATACCGATACCGGTTTGGGTTGGTGTGGCGGGCGGCGGGCTTCTCCTTTTCCTTTACGTCACCGCGAAGGGTTCACTCGCCCTCGTCGAAGCGGGATTCGATGAGTTCGACGAGGGCATCGAGAGCGGCTTCGGCGTCTTCGCCTTCGGCCTCCAGGACGACCTCGGTGCCCATGGCTGCGGCCAGCATCATCACGCTCATGATGTTCTTGCCGTCGGCCTGCTTGTCGTTGAACAGCAGTCGGACCTCGGCGCTGAATGCGCTGGCCACCTGCACCAGCCGCGACGCCGCCCGGGCATGCAGGCCCTTTTTGTTGCAGATGAGCACCTTGCGTCGGGCCATGGCTCAGCTCAGATCGCGATGGCGGACGAGAACATCGTGGGCGAGATCCGCGAAGCGAGCTTTCAGGCGCTCAGCCAGATAGACGGAGCGGTGGCGACCACCGGTGCAACCAATGGCCACGGACATGTAGCTGCGGTTGCTGCGGGCGTAGGCCGGCAGCCAGTGGTCGAGGAAGCCGTGAATGTCGCTGAACATGCGCTCCACTTCCGGGCTGCTCTCGAACCAGTTCTGCACGGCTTCATCGCGACCGCTGTAGGCCCGCAGTTCCGGTATCCAGTGGGGGTTCGGCAGGCAGCGGACGTCGAACACCAGATCCGCGTCCACCGGCACGCCGGCGCTGAAGGCAAAGGAGATGAACAGCAGCGACGTTCCCTTGGTGCTGTGGGCAACGACGCGGGTACGCACCAGTTCCCGCAGATCGTGGTGGCTCAGCCGGCTGCTGTCGATGGTCAGGTCGGCAAGGTTGGCGATGCCCTCGAGCAGCACGCTCTCCGCCTGCAGGGATTCGGGCAGCGTGAGATTGTTGCGGGACAGCGGGTGGCGGCGCCGGGTCTCGCTGAAGCGGCGCACCAGCGTGGTGGTGTCGGCGTCGAGGAAGATGATTTCGACGGCCAGGTTGGGCCCGGCCGCTTCCTGCAGATCTTCGAGGATTTCCGGGAAGCGCTCGAGATCACCAGGCAGGTTACGGGCATCGATGCTGACAGCGCGGTTGGCGCCGTCCTGGCCCGCGCTCGCGAACAGCGCCGGCAGCAGGCCCACCGGAAGGTTGTCGATGCAGTTGAAGCCGTTGTCCTCGAGGACGTGCAGGGCCGTCGATTTCCCGGATCCCGACCGGCCGCTGATGATGATCAGCTTCACGCGTTCAGGGTCGCCCCGATGCAGGCGACCCGCCGGCACTCTGTCCGGCAGAGCGGGATGCATCGAGTGGTCGGATGGCCGCCGCATGCAGTGCCGCGTCGCTGTCAGCCGCCCGCAGGGCAGCCCGGTAACCTGCATCGTTCAGCGCCGTGGCGGCGGTGCCCAGGATCTGCAAGTGGAGGTCGTTAGCCTCTTCAGGCACCACGAGCACGAACACCAGATCCACCAGACGGCGGTCGCTGGCCTCGAAATCGATGGGTTCCTCGAGCCTCAGCAGCGCGGCGAAGGGCGTCTTGCAGGCGCTGAAGCGGCAGTGGGGCAGCGCGACGCCTTCGCCGACGGCCGTAGAGCCAAGTCGCTCGCGGGCGATCAGAGCATCCAGCAGTTGGCCGGGGTCGACACCCGGATAGGCGGCAGCCAGCAGTTCACTGGCCAGTTCCAGGGCCCGCTTCTTGCTCGCTGCTGCAAGTCCTGCACGGGTGCATTCAGGGCTGAGTATGCGCTCGAGCTCCATGATATCCAGTGGCTCGTGGGCGAAAGGGGCCGGAAGTCTAGCTCGCATCTCGCAGCGAGTCACGATTCCGGCGCCCGGGTTGCATCAGGACTTGCCCGTCGGGCCGGCCCCCGCCATGGGCATGGGGCAGCCCATCACTGCCTGGCGACGGCGCGCTGGGCGCGGTCGAGGTTCTTTTCCTTGTGTTTGAGGATCTGGCGGTCGAGCTTGTCGATCAGCATGTCGATGGCCGCGTAGAGGTCTTCCGAGGTGGCGTTCGCGAACAGTTCGCCGCCCTTGATGTGAATGGTGGCTTCTGCCGTCTGACGGTTCTTCTCCACCTCCAGAATCACATGGATGCTGGTGATGTGCTCGAAGTGGCGCTCGAGTTTCTCGAATTTCTCGAGAACATAGGCGCGCATGGCTTCGGTGACCTCGATATGGTGGCCGCTGATGCTGATCTGCATGGCTCGCTCCTTGACGTCTCAGACGAGTCGTTTGCGCTCATTCGATGGGGGGATGCCCATCGACTCACGATACTTGGCGATGGTGCGTCGTGCTACCTGGATCTCCTGTTTGCCGAGGATCTGGGCGATGCGGGAATCCGACAGGGGCTTGCGCGGATCCTCCTCGTCGGTGAGCTTGCGGATGAGGGCCCGGATGGCGGTGGATGAGACCTCGCCTCCGGTGGCGGTGCCGACGTGGGAGGAAAAGAAGTACTTCAATTCGAACACGCCTCGCGGGGTGTGCATGTACTTGCGGGTCGTGACCCGGGAAATGGTCGATTCGTGCATGCCGATGGCATCGGCGATGTCGTGCAGGACCAGCGGCTTCATGGCCTCCGGGCCGTATTCGAGGAAGGCCCGCTGGTGCTCGACGATCTTGGTGACCACCTTCAGCAGGGTCTCGTTGCGGCTCTGCAGGCTCTTCAGGAACCAGCGGGCTTCCTGCAGATTGTCCTTCAGGAACTGGTTGTCGGCGCTGGAATCCGCCCGCCGGATCATGCCGGCATAGGTGCCGTTGATGCGCAGCTTGGGCATGGACTCGGCGTTCAGCTCCACGGTCCAGCGATTGTTGCGCTTGCGGACGAAGACATCCGGGACCACGTACTCCGTATTGCTCGGCTCCAGGCTGGCCCCGGGTCGTGGATTGAGGGTCTGAATCAGGCGGATGACCTCCGCCAGATCACTCTCCTCGAGCTTCGCCCGCCGGCAGACGCCGCTGAAGTCGCGATTGCCCAGCAGATCCATGTATTCGCCGACCACGGTCAGGGCTTCGCTGCGCCAGGGGATGTCCTCGTCCAGCTCTTTGAGCTGCAGCATGAGGCACTCCTGCAGGTTCCGGGCGCAGATGCCTGTGGGGTCGAAGCTCTGCAGCAGGTGCAGAACGGCCACCACCTCGTCGAGCTCGATCTCGAGTTCCGGGTCGAGGCTCTCGAGAATGTCTTCCAGGGTCTGGTTGAGCAGGCCGTCGGGGTTGACCGCATCGATGATGCTTTCGGCGATGAGCTTGTCGTTCGGGCTGACCCGGGTCAGGTTCAGCTGCCACAGCAGGTGGTCCTTCAGGGTCTCTTCGGTGCCGTTGCGGGAATCGAAGTCGTAGTCCTCGCCGCCGCTGCCGCTGCCCGAGGAGCCCTGGCCGTAGACGTCGTCCCAGCTCGAGTCCACGGGCAGATCTTCGGGGATGTTCTCCTGCCAGTCGTCCGTGGCTTCGGCGCTGTTGTCCCAGTCGCTGTCGGCCTCCGGGCTGTTGACGTCGGCGGTGGACTCGGCCTTGGTGGTGAAGTCCACCTCGCCTGATTCGGTGGTGGTCTCCGCGTCGAGATCGGCTGGCAGCGGGTCGTCGCCGAAGTCCTCGTCGGCCAGTTCCAGCAGTGGGTTGCTCTCCAGGACCTCCTGGATTTCCTGCTGCATTTCCAGTGAGGACAGTTGCAGCAGGCGGATGGCCTGCTGCAATTGCGGTGTCATGGTCAGGCTCTGGCCGACCTTGAGCTGCAGCGACTGCTTCATGACACCGATCATACTGGCGCTGTCGGACTTAGAACAGTCGGGTACGAACCCTGCATGGAAAATAAGTTGGTTGACGCGCGAGGATCGATCATGAGTCAGGGCGCAGCCGCCTGCGAGGACTCAGCCGGCAGGGAGCCTGCTCGCTGCGGC
Source organism: Gammaproteobacteria bacterium (assembly GCA_020832085.1). Lineage (GTDB taxonomy): Bacteria > Pseudomonadota > Gammaproteobacteria > Pseudomonadales > Azotimanducaceae > SLTB01. The sequence goes on from JAFIFJ010000132.1 coordinate 3,913, forward strand.
AGGCATTCGCTCACTACGCTTCGCTCCAGGCTAAACAGGCCAGGCGGATGCGCCCACAGCAGAGTCTTCGATCGACGTTGTGCGGCCTACAGCCTGAACCCGTCTCCGAGGTAGACTCGGCGGACCTGCTCGTTGCCGAGGACCTCGGCGGGGGGGCCGGAGGCGATGATGCAGCCGTCGGCGACGATGGAGGCGCTGTCGCAGATGTCCAGGGTCTCGCGGACGTTGTGGTCGGTGATCAGCACGCCGATGCCCCGGGCGGTGAGGTGGCGGACGATGGTCTTGATCTCGGTGATGGAGATCGGGTCCACCCCCGCGAAGGGCTCGTCGAGCAGGATGAATGCGGGTTCGGTGGCCAGAGCCCGGGCGATCTCAGTGCGTCGGCGTTCGCCGCCGGAGAGGCTCATGCCACGGTTGTGGCGGACATCCACCAGGGAGAACTCGCGCAGGAGGCCTTCGAGCATCTCCCGCCGCGCTGTCTCGGTGTAGCCCGGTCGGGTTTCCAGGATGGCCAGGATGTTCTCTTCCACCGTCAGCTTGCGGAAAACGCTGGCTTCCTGGGGCAGGTAACCGATGCCGAGCCGCGCCCGGCCGTGCATGGGCAGTCGGGTCAGGTCCTTGCCGTCGAGGGTGATGCGCCCCGAATCGGCCCTGACGAGACCGACGATCATGTAGAAGGTGGTGGTCTTGCCGGCGCCGTTGGGGCCGAGCAGGCCCACCACAGCCCCGCTTTCCACAGTCAGCGAGACGTCCTGAACCACCGCGACGCCGCGGTAGGACTTGCGCAGGTGTGAAACTTCCAGTCGCGCCATGCCGCTCAGTCTGGCTGGGCTTCGGCGGGACGCTCGCCGCGTCGCCCGGGCTGGATGGTCATGGTCACCGGTTCGCCACCGCGCCCGCCGCTGGCGGCAATGCGCCGGTCGCGGATGTCGTAGGCGATGCGGTCGCCGGCGAAGGTGTCGTCGAGCTGCCGGAGGTGGGCGCTGCCTTCGAGCTCCACCCGCTGCTCGGTGGCCAGATAGGTGATGGTGCGGGCATGGGCCTGGATGGGGGCTGCGTCCACTTCAGGGATCTGCCGGTAGCGCGCGGGTTCGCCTCCCGGCATGCCCTCGGCCACGATGCGGGTCACGCTCTGGTCGCGGGTGTGGATGGTGAGGCGGTGGGCGAGGACCTGCAGACTGCCCTGGTCGAGCTGCACTGAGCCCTCGTAGACGGCAATGCCCGACTCGTCATCGATCTCCACCTGTTCGGCGCGGATCTCGATGGGTTGGTCGCGGTCCTCGGGCAGCGCCATGGCTGGCAGCACCAGGATTGACGTCAACAGGAGCAGCAGGCGCACGGCAATTGGCATCATGGCAGATGTTCCGGGGTGATGGTGGTGTGGACCCGAACGTCACCGGCGGCGGCGAGCAGGAGGCGCCCACGGGCGAGATCGGCCTTGAGATTGGCGGCCGTGGTACGGCCCGCTTCAGTATCGATGATAACAGGTCGGTCCGTCTCGGCGTATTCGTCCTCGGGAAACAGCGTCAGGGCCGAAGTGGAGAGGTTGATGAAGCGCTCCTCGCCCCGCTGCCGGTGGATGAGGACGTTGTCATCGAGCTGGACCTGCTCGCTGCGTTCGCTGGTCCCGGCCGCTGCAGTCCCGGAGCGCAGCACGCTGCTGCGGCCGAGGATGCGGCCACGAGTCGCAGACAGCTCCCAGGGGGCCGCATTGCCCTGATCGAGCAGCAGGCGAGGCTCGACGAGCATGGTCTGCTCGATGCCCGGGTAGTGGGCGATGCTCTCGGCGTGAAGGCGATACTGCAGGCTGCCGTCGCGGCGGAACTGGGTGATCACCGCTCCTTCGAGCAGCAGATCCGGTTCCCCGAGTTCGACGCCGGTATCCTCGATGCCCGCATCGGGCAGCAGGGAGACGGTGGCCGGCCGGCGCTGGTCCGGAGTCAGGCTCACGAACAGCATCAGCGCCAGGCCGATGGCGATGATCAGCCAGTGGGCGCGGGGCATGGAGCACCTCCTGAACCTTGGCGGGTCCCTTCGGGAGCGCGCAGGGCGGGCAATAGATGCTGGTGAGCAGGATTCCTCATCACAGGTAACGGGCCAAAGCGCCGTCCCAGCGGCCCTGACAGCGCAGGATCAGTTCGCAGACCTCCCGCACGGCTCCGGCGCCGCCGGCCGCCGCGGTCACATAGTGGACGTAGGGGGTCATGGCCGGATTCTGATTGGCAACGCCGATGGCGAGGCCGGCCTGGCGCAGCACCGGCAGGTCGGGAATGTCGTCGCCCACATGGGCCACGTCTGCGGGCTCGAGGCCGGTGCGCGCAAGCAGCGCCGCAAAGGCCGTGCGCTTGTCCCGGGCGCCCTGGAAGACGTGCCGAATGCCAAGTTCCCGGGCCCGGCGGGTCACCAGAAGGCTGCTGCGGCCGGTGATGATGGCCACGGCAATGCCGTTCTCCTGCAGCATCTTCAGAGCATGGCCGTCCTGGGAGGAGAACGTCTTCAATTCCATGCCGGCATCGGTGAAGTACAGGCGGCCGTCAGTGAGCACGCCGTCGACGTCGAGAGACAGCAGGCGAATGCGGGCGAAGCGTTGCGTGACGTCGGCGTCGAGTGTGCTCAAGTGAACGCGGCTCCCTGTTCAGGCCTGCATGTACAGCATGGTGTTGTAGCCGATCCAGGCCAGCAGCAACACCATACCCTCAAAGCGGGTGATGACGGGCCGGCGGTTGAGCCCATAGGCAAACAGCAGCAGCAGCAGCGTCATCGCCAGCATCGCCCCGAAGTCGCGCCACAGGATGGCTACCTCCAGGGTCACCGGAGCGATGATGGGGGGCAGGGCCATCACCGCCAGAATGTTCAGGATGTTCGAGCCCACCACGTTGCCGATGGCGATGTCGGTGTGGCCCTTGATCACGGAGCCCACCGTGGCGGCCAGTTCCGGCAGGCTGGTGCCGACGGCAATCACGGTCAGGCCGATGATCAGTTCACTGACGCCAAGCAGCAGCGCGATCTCCGTGGCTGCCCAGACCAGCAGCTGGGCCGAAAGCAACAGGACCAGCAGGCCAGTCAGCAGCCAGATGATGGCCTGGGTGCGCGTCAGGGTTTCGAGTGCAGCAATCTCCTCGAGTTCCGGTTCGAGGGCCTCGACATCACTGCTGTTGCGGTGCTCGCGGATCAGGCGCCACATCAGCACCCCGAGCAGCAGCAGCAGAAACACGCCTTCCAGGCGGCCGAGGTGCAGGTTGAACAGCACCAGGAAGGCCGCCAGGGTCGCGATCATCAGCCAGGGCAACTCAGAGGACAGCACTGAGCGCGCGAAGGGCAGGGGTGCGATCAGTGCGGCCACGCCGAGCACCAGTCCGATGTTGGCGATGTTGGAGCCGACGGCATTGCCGATGGCCAGCAGCGTCGTGCCGTTCAGCGCCGCGGCCACGGCCACCATGATCTCCGGTGCGGACGTGCCCAGAGAGACAATGGTCAGGCCGATCATCAGGGGCGACATGCCGATCAGACGGGCGCTGGCAGCCGCGCCATTGAGGAAACGATCCGCGCTCCAGACCAGCGTGACGAACCCCACGATCAAGGCCAGACTTGCGATCAGCATGAGTGCCGGCGCGTTCGTCGGTGCGCGTGCAAAGTCCTCGATCGGGTTGGTAGATGGGGCATGGGGGTCACTGCGAGGTCTTGGGGTCGGTTGGGGTGATGGCCGTCAATTAAATGGGCATCGGAGCGCCATTGCAACTTACGCGGCTGTTGCGCCCCGGGCTTTGATGGGAGGGTGTCCGCGGCGGGGGCCAGGAGCTTGCGGGTCCGGATACCGCAGGTGGCGGGACCAAGCCGGGCTCCGCCCCCGGCCAGGGCAGCGTGCGGGTCGTTCACCCTGGCGTCAGCGGAACAGATGGTATGATGAACGGTCGAAAGCCCCAAGCGTCAAATGCGGAGTCTCCCATCGTGAATTGTCTTGTGCGCATCCCAACACTCGCTTTGCTGCTGCTGGCAGCCCTGTCCTTTGTCGAGGTGCGGGCCGAAAACGCTGCCGGACCCGATGAAGTGGTCCGCGTTGCCACCGACGAGCTCCTCGGCCTGATCACCGAGCATCGATCCCGGTACCGCTCCGATCCGGAGCCTTTCTTCAGGGCCGTGGACGAGAGCATGTCCCAGTTCGTGGACTATCCGGGCATTGCCCGGGCCGTGATGGCCGCCCACTGGGGCGAGGCCAGCGAGAGTCAGCGTGAGCGCTTCATCCGCACCTTCCGCCACGGTCTCGTGCGCAGCTACGCCCGGGCCATGGTCGAGTTCGATCATCGGGAAATCGAGGTGCTGCCGCTGCGCGAGGACCACGTCCGGGGCGACCGTGCCATCGTCAGAATGCGGGTGACCGCTGCCAACGGGCGGACCTATCCGCTGCACTATTCCATGGCCAAGCTCGATGGCGAGGACTGGAAGGTCCGCAACGTCACCGTGAACGGGGTCAATCTCGGGCAGGCCTACCGCAGCCAGTTTGCCAGCGCCATGCGCTCCGGCGGCGGCATGGATCAGGTGATCGAGAACTGGTCAACGGCACCGCCGGACGACCTCGAGAAAGCCACCGACGCCTGAGGCGGAACCGTCGGGCGCATTTCGATTCCGTCGAAATGCGCCTTGAGGCGGGGCCCGCCATCGAAGCTGCAGGCTGAGACAGGCCGCGGCTCGCCCACTCCCATGGCCTGCGATGTTGTACACTGCGCGCCGCGCAAATTCGCTCAGGACCCGCCATGACCACCGATGAGATCAAGACCCTGCTCGAGGCCGGCCTCGATGGCTGTGAGGTACGCGTCGACGAAGTCGCACCGGGCAAGTTCCAGGTCACAGCCATTGGCGAGGCGTTTGCCGGGCTGAACCGCGTGCGCCGTGAACAGAAGGCCGGCGGGCCGCTGCGGGACGCCATTCTCGACGGCCGGCTGCATGCCGTCTCCTATCGCATCTTCACACCGGAAGAGTGGGCAGGGCGGGGCGCCTGAGCCGTGGATCGTCTGCAGATCGAGGGCGGGTCCCGGCTCGACGGCACGGTACGCATCTCCGGCGCCAAGAATGCGGCGCTGCCCATCCTCGCCGCCACGTTGCTGGCTGACAGTCCGGTCACCATCACCAATCTGCCCCACCTTCACGACATCACCACCATGATCGAGCTGCTCGGCTGCCTCGGCGTGGAAGTGGTGATCGACGAGAAGCTGGCCGTGGAAGTGCATCCGGAGACCCTGCGCGATCTGGTGGCACCCTACGAGTTGGTCAAGACCATGCGCGCCTCTTTCCTGGTGCTCGGTCCGTTGCTGGCCCGCCACGGACGGGCCCAGGTCTCGCTGCCCGGTGGCTGCGCCATCGGCCCGCGGCCGGTGGACCTGCATCTGAAGGGGCTGGCGGCCATGGGGGCCGAGATCGAGGTGGAAGGTGGCTACGTCAAGGCGCGCAGCCCCGGGCGTTTGCGGGGGGCGCGCATCTTCCTCGACGTGGTCACCGTCACCGGCACCGAACACCTGATGATGGCCGCAGCGCTGGCAGACGGCGTCAGCGTCATCGAGAACGCGGCCCGCGAGCCGGAAGTAGTGGATCTGGCCCAGTTTCTCAACGGCATGGGGGCGCAGGTCCGGGGCGCCGGCACCGACACCATCACCATCGAGGGCGTGGAGCGGCTCGGCAACTGTGAGCACCGGGTCATGCCCGACCGCATCGAGACCGCCACCTATCTCATTGCCGCCGCCGCCACCCGGGGACGGGTGCGGGCGGTGGATACGGATCCCTCCCTGCTCGATGCCGTGCTGGTGAAGCTCGGTGAAGCCGGCGCGAAGATCACCACCGGCCCCGACTGGGTGGAACTGGACATGGAAGGTCGGCGGGCCAAGGCCGTGAGTTTCCGTACCGCGCCCTACCCGGGCTTCCCGACCGATGTCCAGGCGCAGTTTCTGGCCCTCAACGCAGTGGCGGAGGGCACCAGCCGGGTAACGGAAACCATTTTCGAGAACCGCTTCATGCACGTACAGGAGATCGTCCGCATGGGTGCCAAGGTGGCCCTGGAGGGCAACACCCTGGCCATCGTCGAAGGCGTGGAGCGCCTGAAGGCGGCGCCGGTGATGGCCACGGACCTGCGGGCCTCCTTCAGTCTCGTGATTGCGGCGCTGGCGGCCGAGGGCAGTACGATCATCGATCGCATCTATCACATGGATCGCGGCTACGAGTGCATCGAGGAGAAGCTCGCGGCCCTCGGCGCCCAGGTGCGGCGGCTGCCATGAGTCTGATCATCGCGCTGAACAAGGGCCGGATTCTCGACGAGGTGCTGCCGCTGCTCGCGGCAGCAGGCATCGAGCCGAAAGAGGACCCACGCAGCAGCCGCCGCCTGATCTTCCCCACCAGCCGCCCCGAGGTGCGCTTGATCGTCGTCCGCAGCGGTGACGTGCCGACCTGCGTCGAACACGGCGCCGCGGCCATGGGCGTCACCGGCAAGGACACCCTGCTCGAGCACGGCGAAGGGGGCTTCTACGAGCCTCTCGACCTCGGCATTGCCCGCTGCCGGCTGATGACTGCGGGGCCCGTCGAGTCTAAGCCCTGGCTCGGTGCGCGGCTGCGAGTGGCCACCAAGTTCGTCAATGTCGCCCGGCGCTTCTACGCGGCCCGGGGGCAGCAGGTGGACCTGATCAAACTGGGCGGCGCCATGGAGCTCGCCCCGTTGATCGGTCTGGCCGATCAGATCGTGGACATCGTCGATACCGGGCGGACCCTCGCTGCCAATGGTCTCGAACCCAAAGAGACCATTGCCGAGATCAGTTCCCGCGTGGTGGTGAACAAGGCCGCCATGAAACGGCAGGCCACGCTGATTGTGCCCATTCTCGATGCGCTGGAGAGGGCGGTCGCTGCGCGGGCGCAACAGGAGACCGGCAGATGAGCGACGCTCGAACTGAAACAGGGCTCATGGCACGGCTTGACAGCGCGGCAGCGGACTTCGAGCAGGAGCTCTCAAGGCTGCTGCACTGGGATGTGTCCGAGGACGACGGGGTCAACCGCATCGTGCGGGACATTCTCGAAGACGTCCGCAAGCGCGGCGATGCTGCGGTGCTCGAAGCCACCCTGCGCCTGGACCGGGTGGCCGCCGCAGGAATCGCGGAACTCGAGGTGACGGCGGCCGAGCTGGATGCCGCCGTAGCCTCCCTGGCGGAGGCCGAGCGCGACGCGCTAGAGCAGGCCGCTGCCAGGATCCGGTCCTTTCACGAACGGCAGAAGCAGCCGTCCTGGCAGTACCACGATGCCGACGGCAATCTGCTCGGCCAGCAGGTGACGCCTCTGGATCGAGTGGGCATCTATGTCCCCGGTGGGCAGGCCAGCTATCCGTCTTCAGTCCTGATGACGGTGATCCCTGCGCAGGTTGCGGGCGTGCGCGAAATCATCATGACGGCCCCGACGCCGGACGATGTGGTCAATCCCCTGGTGCTGGCCGCCGCCCGCTTCGCCGGCGTGCACCGGGTGTTCCGCATCGGCGGTGCCCAGGCCATTGCCGCCCTGGCCTACGGCACGGCCAGCATCCCGAAGGTGGACAAAATCGTCGGTCCCGGTGGCGCCTTCGTGGCGGCGGCGAAGCGCATGGTGTTCGGTCCTGTGGGCATCGACATGATTGCCGGCCCCTCCGAGATCATGGTGCTGGCGGACGCCAGCGCCGATCCGGAGTGGCTGGCCCTGGATCTGTTCTCCCAGGCCGAGCACGACGAGGCGGCGCAGTCCATCCTGGTGTCGGCCAGCGCTGAACTGCTGGAAGCGGTCCATGCCGCCATGCTGCGCCGCCTGCCGGCCCAGCCCCGGGCCGACGTCATCCGCCGCTCGCTGGCGGCGCGGGGCGCCCTGATCAAGGTACCGGACCTCGACGGGGCGCTGGATCTCGTCAACCGGATTGCGCCGGAGCATCTGGAGCTGGCGGTGGAGGATGCCCAGGCCCTGCTGCCGCGCATTCGCCATGCCGGAGCCATATTTCTCGGCCATCACACACCGGAAGCCCTCGGCGACTATGTGGCCGGTCCGAGCCACGTGCTGCCCACCTACGGCACCGCGCGTTTCTCGTCGCCCCTGGGCGTCTACGACTTCGAAAAGCGCAGCTCCATCATCGGCTGCTCGGCCGCTGGCGCTGCAAACCTTGCGCAGGTGGCCTCGACCCTGGCGCGCAGCGAAGGGCTCGTCGCCCACGCCGAATCTGCCGAAGCACGCATTCCGGGTTACGACGCCAACCGCTGACTCGGCGCATCCCAGGGGCGAAGGATGTCGGAGCCCGCGGTGCGGGCGATCGCGCGCGAGGGGCGCTGGCGTGGAGTGGGGCGGGTTTGCGGTTGGTTAGGTTTGAGTTCGATAGCGATCCCGACCCCGATACCGATACCGATAGCGATACCGATAGCGATCCCGATCCCGATCCCGATAGCGATCCCGATAGCGTGGCCGGTCAGGTGCGGTCCAGGGTTGGGCGTTGTCCGACGGTGGCCACCAGCTTCTGGCGGCCGCCGTTGCGGACGACCTGGACTTCCACCTGGGAGCCCGGGGCCAGCATTGCGATGCGTTGTCCCACCTCGCGGGCGGACCCCACCGGGGCGCCATTGATGGCGGTGATCAGGTCACCGGGCTGGATGCCGGCCTGATCGGCGGGGCCATGGGGGCTGATTCCGGCGATGAACAGGCCGCCGCTTTCACCGGAGTCCTCCACCGGACGGACTTCCACTCCGAGCCAGCCGCGGACGACCCGTCCCTGTTCGAGAATGCTGGCGAGGACATCCAGCGCCAGGTTGGCCGGAATGGCGAAACCGATGCCGTGGGAACCGCCCGAGCGACTGAAAATCATGCTGTTGACCCCGACCAGCCGACCCTGGGCATCCACCAGGGCGCCGCCGGAGTTGCCCGGGTTGATGGCGGCGTCGGTCTGAATGAAGTCCTCGTAGGGGGCGTTGGCGCTGAGGCCGTGCCGGCCCAGGGCGCTGACGATGCCGCTGGACACGGTCTGGCCGATGCCGAAGGGATTGCCGATGGCGAGGACTACGTCGCCGACCCGCAGATCGCCAGTCGGGGCCAGATGGATGGCCATCAGGCCTTCGAGGTCCACCTTCAGTACCGCCAGATCCGTTTCCGGGTCGGTGCCGACCACCATGGCCGGAGCTTCCCGGCCGTCCGCCAGCGCGACCAGAATCTCGTCGGCATCGGCGATCACGTGATTGTTGGTCAGGATGTGGCCGTCGCCGACGATGACGCCGGAACCGAGGCTGCCCTGCATGCGCTGCTCGCTGCCGGGAAACCGCTCGCACATCTCGCGGAAGCGGGGCAGGTCGCAGAGGGGGTGGACCCGCCGGGTCACGACCCGGGTGGTGTAGATGTTTACCACCGACGGGGCGGCCTGAGCCACCGCATCGGCGTACCCCACCTGACGGGGTTCGATGATGGCGGGCGAGGGCCTGATGGCCAAACCGATCAGGATGCCGGCGGCGATGCCGGCAATGACGGGCAAGGCACGGATGAGGTAACGGATCATGGCTGCCTCCGCAGGCATCGGGCCGCGCCAGGGCGTGCGAGTCGCAAAATGATCGGCCCGGGGCCGGATGTGCCACGGGTGGCGAGCAGGTCCTGCATTGAGTAGGCCATGTGATTGTCATGGATGATGGTGCACGGCGTCGATTCTATCGCGTTCCTGGCTGAACCGTTGGTGAAACCGCCACGGTCCGGCCCGCCTTCAGGGTCGGCTGGTCGCAACAGGCCCACTGCGCACCCATGCCCCATCTGGCCCTGTGATCTTCTGCTGGCTGGCACTATAGTCCGCAGCCATCCGCAGCCTCGAATCCGAGTTCATGTCGCCCCAGCAACGTTACGAACACAGCCTGCAGCAGCCAGGCATGACCCGGGACCCTGCCCAGCAGCAGGCGGTGGCTGCACTCGACGATCTCTATCGGCGCCTGCTGGCACAGCCCGGCAAGCCGCCGCTGCTGACCCGTATCGTCACTTCGCTGCGGCGCAGCCCCACAGAGCCGGTACGTGGCCTCTACATGTGGGGCGGGGTCGGCCGCGGCAAGACCTGGCTGATGGATCTCTTCTTCGAAAGCCTGCCCTTCGAGCAGAAATTGAGGATGCACTTTCATCGCTTCATGCGCCGCGTGCACCAGGATCTGCGGAGTCTGGCCGGGCAGAGCAACCCGCTGCTGGGGGTGGCGGATCGTTTTGCCGCCGACACCCGGGTGCTGTGCTTCGACGAGTTTTTCGTCTCCGACATCACCGACGCCATGATCTTAGGTGAACTGCTCGATGCCCTGTTCGCCCGCGGCGTGACCCTGGTGGCCACCTCCAACATTCCACCCAAGGACCTCTATAAGGATGGCCTGCAGCGGCGCCGGTTCCTGCCGGCCATTGCCCTGCTCGAGCAGCACACCGAGATTCTCAACGTGGACGGCGGCACGGATTACCGGCTGCGCTCACTGGAGCGGGCGGAGATCTACCACACGCCCCTGGACGACGGCGCCGATGCCAGTCTGGCGGCGAGCTTTGCCAGCCTCGCGCCCACGGAGGCCAGCGAGGGCGAGATCCTGGAGATCGAGGGCCGGCCGATTCCCACCCGCAGGCGCGCCGATGACGTGGTCTGGTTCGACTTTGCCGCCCTCTGTGCAGGGCCGCGCAGCCAGAACGACTACATCGAGCTGGCCCGGGAGTTTCATGCCGTCCTCGTCAGCGACGTCCCGCGCTTCACCACCCGGCTGGAGGACCAGGCCCGCCGCTTCATCAGTCTGGTGGATGAGTTCTACGATCGCGGGGTCAAGCTCATCCTGTCCGCCGAGGCGCCGCTGGAGGACCTCTACGGTGGCGAGCGGCTGAGCTTCGAGTTCGAGCGCACCCGTTCCCGCCTGCTGGAGATGCAGTCCAGGGAGTACCTGGCCCGGCTGCATCGGGCGTGAAGTGGGCAGCCCCCCTCTTGTGGGAGAGCCCTAATCGCGCAGCGATTGGGCCGATCTGGAGGCGCTCTGCCGAAGCTGACGCCGCTGCTTTCGCTGGACGTCGTCGCGATCGGCGCATCGCCCTGCGGGCGCTAGCGCTCTGTTGCGCGCCATCCATGGCGCGCCCCGCTTCGCGGCGCATTTCGTGCGACGCATTTCGATCCAGTCGAAATGCGCCCACAAGTGCTTCGCGTGGCGTAGCGAAATCCCGGTATCCCTTGGTGTAGTGCTAAAGCGG